>SYLY01000134.1 GCA_005808475.1 Acidobacteriota bacterium | reverse complement strand
GGCGGCGGCAGCGGGGAGGGCGGCTCCGGCGGCGGCCGCCTTCAAAACATGACGACGCGATTTTGTTCCAGTATTCATAATCTCTCCTTCAGTGCGATGGTACACTAACAGCGGGTTGCCCGGCACAGGGGACCGATCATGACAGCCCGGATTTTCCTCAAACTGATCCTGGGAACGCTGGCGGTGCTGGTGGTAGCGCTGGCATCGGCCGATATTCTCGCCTCCCGCGTCGCCGAACAGAGCCACCTGGCCACACTCGAACGCGAGTTGTCGTACCGCGGTCAAGCTCTATGCGCGGTGGGGGAAAACGGTTGGACCGACGCCAAGGCGCGGGAAGCCGGACGGAGCGCGGCGGCGCGCGTCACGCGGATCGACAAGGGCGGGCGGGTTCTGTTCGATTCCGATGCCGCTTCGGCGAGCATGGAGAATCACGCCAGCCGTCCGGAGATGGCGGCTGCCCTCGGTGGAGCGCAGGGGACGGCCCGGCGCAAGAGCGGCACCGTTGGCTCGGAACTGCTCTACGTGGCGGTACCGTGCCGAGGAGGCGCGCTGCGGCTGGCGGTGCCGCTCGAGGCGGTGTCGGCGCAGGTGGACGCGATCCGCAAACGGATGCTCGTTTCAGTGGCGCTCGCTTTCGTGCCGCCCTTCGTCGTCGCCTTCTTCTTCGCCCGCGCTGTTTCATCCAAGCTCGGCGGCATCATCGACTTCGCGGCCAAGCTCGCCGAGGGCCGCTTCCAGGCCCGCCTCGAGCACCCGGGAAACGACGAACTGGGCCAACTGGGCCACAAACTCAACGACACGGCGGGCAATCTCCAACGCGTGTTCGAGGAGCTCCAGCACGAACGTCACGAGTTGGAGAAGCAGGAACAGGTGCGCAAGGATTTCGTGATCAACGTCTCGCACGAACTGCGTACGCCGCTGGCGTCGATCCAGGGCTACACCGAAACGCTGCTGAGCGGCGCCATCGACGACCCCCAGCACAACGTGCGGTTCCTCGAGATCATCCGCCAGAACGCCGAGCGCCTCACCACGCTCGCCGCCGACCTGCTGACGCTGTCCCAGATCGAACACAAGGCGACGCGGTTTCAGTACGCTTCGTACTACGTCAACTCGCTGCTGCTCGACTGCGTGGACTCGATGCGGCCCATCGCCGCCCGGCGGCACGTCCGTCTCCACATCGAGGCCGCGCCCGGAAGCTGCGAGGTTTTCGCCGACTCCCAGGCCGTCCATCAGGCCCTCGGCAACCTGATCGACAACGCCATCAAATACTCGCCGGAAGGCGGCGACGTCTTCGTCGGCGCGCAGCCGTCCGCCGGCGACGCGGGGTTCATCGAGTTCCACGTTCGCGACCGCGGGCCCGGCATACCGGAGGGGGAGTTGCCGCGGCTGTTCGAACGCTTCTACCGCGTCGACAAGGCGCGCTCGCGGGAACTGGGCGGCACCGGGTTGGGCCTCGCCATTGTCAAGCATCTGGTGAAGACGCATGGCGGTGAGGTGGGCGTCACGTCCCAGCCCGGCGCCGGATCCACGTTCTGGTTCACCTTGCCATCGGGCGACAACCTCAATTCACCCAATCGCAATGCTTCCGTAACAAAAGCCGGGGTATCGTGAGAAGAGAATCCAACACATGAAAAAGATCATGCTCGTCGAGGACGACGCGGACCTGTTCGCGCTTGTCAAGTACAACCTCGAGAAGGCAGGCTACACCGTAGTTGGCAGCCAGACTGGCAAAGGCGTCATCGACATGTGCAAGCGCGAACGGCCCGATCTGGCGATCCTCGACATCATGCTGCCGGACTCCGATGGTCTGGACCTGTGCCGCGGCATCCGCGCGCACCCGGACCTGACGCACATGCCCGTGATCTTCCTGACCGCGCGGGCCTCGGAAGCCGACCGGATCGTCGGCCTGGAACTGGGCGCCAACGACTACATCGTGAAGCCGTTCTTCGTGCGCGAACTGATCGCGCGCGTGAGGATTCAGTTCCGGTCGCAGACGCCGCCGCAGAAGCGGCTGAAAGCGGCCGGACTCGAACTCGAGCGTTCGAGTTGCCGCGTTTGGCTGCACGGGGAAGAGATCCAGTTGACGGCTACCGAATTCAAGCTGCTCGAGTTCCTCATGAGCCGCCCCGGCGTGGTGTTCAGCCGCGAACAACTGCTCGATTCGGTGTGGGGCCACGACCGCGCGGTCACCGATCGCACAGTGGACGTTTACATTCTGCGTCTCCGCCAAAAGGTGGAGACAGACCCCGCCAACCCCGCCTTCATCCGCTCGGTCCGAGGCTTCGGATACAGTTTCAACGACGCCCGGCCGGGAGCGGAGATCGCGGCGGCCGGGCCTCAGCTTTCGCTCTGAAATCCGGCTATTGCGGCAGGCGCGCCGTGTGGCGGTTAACCATCTGCCAACCGGAAGCGCCCTTGACCCAGACCTGCGTCATGTCGAGCCGCACGTCCACGGCTTTGCCGTCCTGCATGTTGTGCGCGGTCATCTTGCCGTGCCAGACGGCGGTATTGCCGAAGACCTGCACGGTGGCGCCAGGCATGACTTCGAAGTGGGATTTCGCCTTGACCAGGGCGTCGGCGCACTCCTTCTTGGTCTCGAGTTTGGCGTTGGAATGCGCGTAGATCAAGCCGTCGTGCAGGCGGCTTTCGATACCCGCGCGGTCGCCGGCGCGGACCGCCTTGTTGAACGCGTCATGGGCGTCGCGGACGGCCTTTTCGGGTTCGGAGTGGGCGGAGGCCAGCAAGAGGCCCGCCGGAGCGGAGAGAATGAAGGTGAGTCGTTTCACGGCGATTCCAAGGATACCGGATTCGCCAGGCCGATGCCAAGGGGGCGCTACGTCCACTTCACGAGCGTCCGCTTTTCCACCTTCGCCGGGTCCAGTTCGATGCCGAAACCCGGCCGGTCCGGCAGTTCGATCATGCCGTTTACCGGCGTGGGGGCGTTCTTCTCGAAGTGATAGTACGAGCTCATTTTATTGATGAGGAACTCGACCAGCGGGCAGGTCATCGGAGACTGGCTCGCCACCACGTGCAACGCCGAGTGCACGCTGTGGCCGTGCGGAATCACCTGGGCGTCGTAAGTGGACGCGATGGCGCAGATCTTCACCAGCTCGCTGACGCCGCCGCACCATTCCGGATCGGCCTGCACGACGCTGATCGCGCCGGATTCGAGGAACCGCTTGGTCTCCCAGCGGCCGTAGAAATGCTCGCCCGTGGCGACCGGCACCGAAGTCGATTGGCGCAGCTTGACGAAGCTTTCAAGCTTGTCCATGTGGAAGGCTTCCTCGATCCACCGCGGGCGGAACCGCTCCACCTGCTTCGCCCACATGATCGCGTAGTCGAGACTCCAGCCCATGAAGGCGTCGAACATGATCTCGGCCTCGCCGCCCATGGTTTCGCGAAGCGTGGCCACCAATTCGACGTTCTTCTTCAGCCCAGCGGTTCCATCGGCGGGACCGTAGGCGAGGAACCACTTCTGATGGCGAAAGCCCTGTTTGAAGAACTCGGCGCAGCGGCGGCGGACCTGTTCGGGCTCCACCGAATAGCCGAGGCAGCTCCCATACGCTTCCACCTTCGAACGGGTCGGGCCTCCCAATAACTGGTACACCGGCGCCTTGAAGTAGCGGCCCCGCAGATCCCAGAGCGCGTTGTCGACCGCGCTGATTCCGATCATGTAGGCGCCCGCGCGGGAGTGGCGGTTGGAGCGGTGCATCTGATCCCACAGCTTCTCGCCGGCGAGCGCGTTCTTGCCGGTGAGGTAGCTCTTCAGTTGCTGGTCGACGACAATCGCGCCTTCCTTGTCGATGGGGCCGTAGAGGCCCTCGAGTCCGCCCTCGGTCTTGATCTTCAGGTAGAGCGCCGACGTGGGGACGGTGCGCGCCTGTCCGCCCGTATCGCGATACGGCGTGGGCCGGTGCTCTTCGTAGATGTGGATCGGCTGGACCTGATGCTGTCCGGTCCCTGGCTCGGCTTGCCGCTTGCCCTCGAGTTTCCAGAACTCGATGGCGGCAATCTTGATCCCGGCGGGTTCGGAGGCGGCCAAGGCCAATCCGGGCAGCGTGGCTAGCAGTTCGCGTCGGCGCATGATTCGAGAGACAATCAAGCTTAGCAAATGCGTCTCGAGGGAAAGCTGATTCTGGTAACCGGCGCCGCGTCCGGATTGGGCGAGGCCGCCGCCCGAATGTGCGCGCGCGAGGGCGCGCTGGTGGTCGGGTTGGACCGCGCGCCTTCGCCCGGCTGCGCCGATTCGCGCGTGGCCGACGTGGGCGACGAGGACCAGGTGCGGCGGGCGATCGAAACGCTCGGCCGCCTGGACGCGGTGGTGAACTCCGCGGGGATCGCCCTGCGCAAGACGGCGGCCGATCAGGACGCCTCGGGCTGGGACGAGGTGATGCGCGTCAACGTACGCGGATCGTTTCTGGTGGCCAAGTACGCGATCCCGAAGATGAAGGAGCGTGGCGGCAGCATCGTGCACATGTCCTCGGTGGTGGGAATCGCGGGGGTGCGCAATCGCGCCGCGTATTCGGCGAGCAAGGGCGCCATCGTGGCGCTGACGCGGAACATGGCGCTCGATCTGGCGCAACACCGGATCCGCGTCAACTGCTTGTGTCCGGGTTTCACCAGGACGCCGCTGACAAAGGCGCTGTTCGACGATCCGGAGCGGCTGGCCAAGCTGACCGCGCTGCATCCGTTAGGGCGGCTCGGGCTGCCAGAGGATATCGCGCATGCGGTCGTCTTCCTTGTCTCGGACGAATCGTCGTGGATCACCGGCCAGGCGATCGCCGTGGATGGCGGTTTCACGGCCGGTCACGCGGTGGATGTGTAGCGCCGCGGTACAGTGAAGAATAGGGACCTACCCGCCGAAAGAATAAATTAAGTGAACACTCTTCGTCTCTGCGCTCTCTCGCTGGCCGCCGCTTCGGCTTGGCCGCAGACTCCTCCCAAGACGCCGGCCGCTCCTCCCAAGCCCACGATCAAAGTGGACTTGGCATCGCCGTTTCCGGCGGTTCCGGCGCCGGCTCCCCTGCCTTCACCCGACGCGGTGGTGCTCACGATCGGAACCGAAAAGATCACCCGCGCCCAATGGGAAGGCTTGGTGACGGCGCTGCCCGAACCCGTCCAGCAGCAGGCGTCCACGCCGCAGGGCCGCCGCCAACTCGCCGAACAACTCGCCGAACTAAAAGCCGTCGCCCATGAGGCCCGCCGTCAGAAGTACGACGAAGATCCCAAGATGAAGGCGATTCTGTCCATTCAGGGCGATCAGGCCTTGGCTTCCGGTTTCATCCGCCACAAGTCGGAAAGCGCCACGGTGGACGAGAAGACGCTGCGCGAGGCGTACGAAGCCGAGAAGATGCAGCACCGGCAAGTGGACGCCCGCCACATCCTGATCCGCTTCAAGGGATCGCCGATTCCGACGAAGCCGGACCAGAAGGATCTCACCGAGGAGGAAGCGCTCGTCAAGGCGCAGGCGATCAAAAAGCGGCTCGAGGCGAACGAGGATTTCGCGGCGCTGGCCAAGGCCGAATCGGACGATTCCGGCAGCGGCGCCCAGGGCGGCGAACTCGGCATGTTCGGCCCGGGCCAGATGGTGAAGCCGTTCGAGGAAGCCGCGTTCAACCTGACGCCGGGCCGCGTTTCCGAACCGGTGAAAAGCCAGTTCGGCTACCACGTCATTCAGGTGAAGTCGCAGGTGACCAAGACGTTCGAGGAAGTGCGGCCGCGGATCGAGGCCAAGAAGCGCCCGGAGATCACCCGCAAATTCGCCGAGGAGATTCGCAAGGGCGCCAATATCACCTTCGACGAGAAGTATTTCGAGAAGGCGCAGCCGTCCGCTCCGTTGCCCCCTCCCGCGCCCGGCGCGCCGCCGGTTCCGGCCCCGAAGTAATCGCCGCCCCTTCGAACCGCAGCAGCCACAGCTTCACACGATCGTCACCACCCCAACCGCCAGCCTTGCCACCGGCCGCCACCACGCGGTGGCAAGGACCCACCAAGCCTAGGCGGCAAAGGTTCATCGCGTTGCCCACCGCCCGGCTCGCCAGGGGACGGCCCACCAGCGCGGCCACGTCCGAGTAGCTGGCGGTCTGCCCCCAGGGAATGCGGCGGACGGCGAACCACACCGCGCGTTGGAACGGCGTCCCTTCCTGGACGGCAGGCAAGTCGAACTCGCGGCGCTCGCCCGCGAAGTACTCCCGCACCTGATGCAGAGCCTCCGCCAACGCGGGATCGGCCGGTTCGCGACGCCACGTCCGGCCTGGAAACTCGCGCCGCAATTCGGCGGCGAACCGCCGGGCCGCCACGCCCACCGAGATGCGGCACACACCTTGCGTCGTGGCGGCGATTCCGACGCCGCCGGCCGGGCTGTCGATGAGAGTCCAAACCGCCATACTTGGTATACTAGGGGTTCCCCTATGCTATCAGCGACATCGCCGTCCGCCGGAACCCCCGGGAGGAAGGTGATCCTGCTAACCCCGCGAGGGTTCTGCGCGGGCGTGGTGAGAGCCATCGACGTGGTGAAGATCGCGTTGCAGGTCTATGCCCCGCCCATTTACGTCCGGAAGGAAATCGTCCACAACCGCCACGTGGTCGAGGAACTGCGTTCGATGGGCGCGGTCTTCGTCGAGGAAGTCACTGAGGTGCCCGAGGGCGGCCGCACCATTTTCAGCGCGCACGGGGTGTCTCCGGAAGTCCGGAGAGAAGCCCGCGAGCGCGGACTGAAAGTGATCGACGCGACCTGTCCGCTGGTGACCAAGGTCCACCTGGAGGCGCTCCGATTCGCCAGGCAAGGCTATACGATCCTGCTGATCGGCCATCGCGACCACGATGAAGTGGTGGGCACCTCCGGCGAGGCTCCCGATCGGACGATCATCGTGTCCGACGAGGGCGAGGCCGAAACGGTGGAGGTCCCGAATCCGGACCGGGTATGCTACGTCACACAGACGACGCTCAGCCTGGACGAGACCGCGGGGATCATTGCCACGCTGCAGCGGCGCTTCCCCAACATCCAGGCCCCGCCGGCGCAGGATATTTGCTACGCCACGGAGAACCGGCAACTCGCGGTAAAGGCCGTCGCCGCCGAGTGCCAGCTCCTGCTCGTGGTGGGTTCCAGCAACAGCTCCAACTCCCGCCGCATGGTGGAAGTCGCCAAGAACGCGGGCGCGCCCGCCTATTTGGTGGACGACCGCCACGGCGTCGAACCGGCGTGGCTCGAGGGCGTGCGGACCGTGGTGGTCACCGCCGGCGCCTCGGCCCCCGAGCACTTGGTGCAGGAGCTTGTCGAGTCGTTGCGGGAGCGAGGGTTCGGCGAACTCGAGGAGGTGGAGATCCAGGAGGAGGACGTGCGCTTCAGCCTTCCCACCGAACTGCGCCTTACTCAGATCGCGGTATGAGCGCCCGGCTCCAGGTCGAGGACAAGCTAGGCACGGCATCGGTCCGCGCCATCGAACGGGCAGCCAAGCTCCTGGTGTCGCGGCGGCGGCCGGAAGGCTATTGGTGGGCCGATCTCACCTCCGATTCGACGCTCGAATCCGATTTCGTGCTGCTGCGATTGTGGTTGCATCCGCCGGTCGACGGGGTTTGGAATCCGCCGGACCGCGACCGGGTGAACCGGGCGGCGGCGGCCATCCTGCAACGGCAGCTTCCCGACGGCGGGTTCAACATCTACCCCGGCGGCCCTTCCGAGATTAGCGCCACCATCAAGGCGTATACCGCGCTGAAACTGGCTGGCATCCCGGCCGCCGATCCGCGGATGTCGGCCATGCGGGAACGCGTGCTGGCGCTCGGCGGACTGCAATCGGCCAACTGCTACGTCAAGATCAACCTGTCGCTGTTCGGTCTCTATCCGCGCGACTTCTGCCCGTCGATCCCGCCGGAGATCATTCTGCTCGGGAACCTGATCTACAAGCTGTCGGCGTGGACGCGAGCCATCGTGATTCCGCTGGCGATCGCTCATTCGGCGGCCGCGCCCCGGCCCGTTCCCGCCGGCTTCCATCTCGACGAACTGATTGCGCCCGGCGCCGGATTCGCCCTTCCCAACACGGAGGGATTCTTCACCTGGAGCAACGTGTTCCTGGTGGCGGACCGGGTCGCGAAATTGTGGGAAAAACACGGCAGCCTTTCGGTCAGGCGAAAGGCCGTGGAGCGGTGCAAGGACTGGATGCTCGCCCGCACGCGCCACTCCGGCGGACTGGCGGCGATCTATCCGCCGATGATGTACACGATCATGGCGCTGGACGTGCTCGGCTATCCCGCCAGCCATCCGGAAGCGGTCGAAGCGCGCCGCCAGTTCGATGCGTTGCTCTCCGACGACGGCGAACGCTTCTTCTTCCAACCCTGCTTTTCGCCGGTGTGGGATACGGCGATCAGCGCCTTCGCTCTCGGCCAGGCGGGCCATTCGGGACCCGCCGTGGATCGCGCGGCGGCCTGGCTGGTGTCCAGGGAATGCCGCCAAAAAGGCGACTGGGCCGTGGCGCGGCCGAATGTGGAACCATCCGGCTGGGCGTTCGAATTCTCCAACGAGCATTATCCCGATATCGACGACACCGCCATGGTGCTGCTCGCGCTGAAGCATGGCGCCACCCGCGATCAGGCGTCTTCCGAGGCGATCCGGCGTGGAGTGACTTGGTTGCTCGCCATGCAGTCCAAGGACGGAGGCTGGGCCGCGTTCGACGCCGACAACGATTGGAAACCGCTCGAGCGGGCGCCTTTCGCGGGCCACAATGCGATGCTCGACCCATCGTGCCCGGATATCACCGGTCGCGTCCTCGAGGCATTGATCGAACACGGCGTGGAGCGGAACCATCCGGCCATCCGCCGCGGCGTGGAGTATCTGATCCGGACTCATGAAGCCGACGGAAGCTGGTTCGGCCGATGGGGCGTCAACTACGTCTATGGCACGGTCCTCGCCGCGCGCGGATTGCGCGCCGCAGGAGAAAGCCCGCGCGAGGCGCACATGCTGCGAGCCGGCGAATGGCTGCGGTCCATCCAGAACGGCGACGGCGGATGGGGCGAAAGCTGCGAGAGCTACGACCGCGGAACGTTCGTGGCCGCGCCCAGCACCGCGTCGCAATCGGCGTGGGCCGTGCTCGGCCTGATCGCCAGCGGCGACGACGACAGCCTGAGCCTCCAGCAGGGAGTCGAATATCTGGTGGAAACCCAATCGCCGGAAGGCGGCTGGCGCGAATCGCTCGCCACGGGCACGGGATTTCCGCGCGTTTTCTATCTGACTTATCATTCGTACCGCGACACGTTTCCGTTGTTGGCGTTGTCGGAGTACTTACGCTATCGAAACCAAACCAGGGGTGATTTGGCATGAGATCGAAGCTGTTCGAGAGACCTGACAGCAAGCGGAGGACGGACGCCGGGAAGCGGTGAGACCGGCGCTTGTGACGGGAGCCTCCGGATTCCTGGGCTGGCATGTGGCGCGGCAGTTGCTCGACCGCGGCGAGAGGGTACGTGTGCTCGTACGGCAGGGCAGCCGGGCGCGCGAACTCGACGGCGCCGAACTCGCCACCGGCGACCTGCGCGATCCGGCCTCGGTGGCCCGCGCGGCGGCCGGCTGCGGCGTCGTCTACCACGTGGCGGCCGATTACCGGCTGTGGGCGCCCGATCCGGACGAACTCTACGCGTCCAACGTCGCGGGAACGCGTAACGTGATGGAAGCGGCGCGAGCGGCGGGCGTCGAACGGGTCGTGTACACTTCGACGGTCGGCTGCATCGGGATTCCCGGGAACGGCATCGGCGACGAGGAGACACCCGTGTCGATCGGGGACATGACGGGACATTACAAGCGGTCGAAATTCCTGGCGGAGAAGGAGGCTCTCGCGGCGGCCCGCGAAGGGCTTCCGGTGGTGATCGTCAATCCCACCGCGCCCGTCGGCGATCACGATTTCAAGCCGACGCCCACCGGCAGGATCATCCTCGATTTCATCCACCGGAAGATGCCCGCCTACATCGAGACGGGACTGAACCTGGTGGACGCGGGCGACACGGCTCGCGGCCATCTGCTTGCTTGCGAGCGCGGCAAGACGGGCGAGCGCTACATTCTCGGCTGCGAGAACCTGACGCTCGGCGCGATCTTCCAGCGGTTGTCGAAGGTGGCCGGGATTCCCGCGCCATCGATCCGTATTCCGTATGCGGCGGCGTACGCGGCAGGAGTGGTCAGCACGGCGTGGGCCGGGATCACGGGGCGTCCACCGGTGGCGCCGTTGGAAGGCGTCCGCATGGCGAAGAAGAAAATGTGGGTGCGGCACGACAAGGCGGCGCGCGAGTTGGGCTTCGCTCCCGGCCCGGTCGACGAAGCGTTGCGCCGCGCGGTGGAATGGTTCCGGGGCCAGGAGGAAGCGTGGAGACGGTGCTCCTGATCGCGTCCGAGGCTCGCGAATTCGGCGGATTGGTTCGCCACACGGGCGAGGGCGTTCCCCTGCCCTGGCCCGTCGACCACGCGCGCGAGGCCGTGCACGGCGGACGCCGTTGGATCATGGTGGCGAATGGTCCGGGACAGGCGTTGGCCGCCAAGGCCGTGTCCACCGCCCTCGAGCGGTCGCGCCCGGACGTCGTCGTCAGCACCGGCTGGTGCGGCGCGCTGGATCCGTCGATCGCCGCATGCGCCGTGGTGGACGCGCGCGAGCATCCCATCGTGTGCGCGGATCGCGTCGTGGACTCCGCCGCCGCCAAGGCCGAATTGCGCCGGACCAGCGGAGCCTCCATCGTGGACATGGAATCGGCCGCCGTGGAAAGCGCCGCCTGCCGCGCCGGCATCCCGTACCGCTGCATCCGCGTGGTGACCGACACCGCGGGCGAGACCTTCGATATCGATCTGAACGCCGCGCGCCGTCCGGACGGCCGGTTCGACCACCGGCGCATCCTCTTGCAGGTCCTGCGGCGTCCGTGGACCCGCATCCCCGAACTCGCCCGCTTGGCCACGCGCAGTCATCAGGCTGCCGAAAAACTAGGAGACTTTCTTGCCGGTTGCCGTTTCTAGTTCCCTGCCCACCACGATGCGGGCCGCCGTCTACACCGGCAATCGAACGGTCTCCGTTCAGGAGATCCCTGTCCCGGCGCCCGGCCCTGGCGAGTTGCTGGTGCGCGTTCACAGTTGCGGCATCTGCCACACCGATCTCAAGAAGATCGAGTACGACCTGTTGGCCGCGCCTCGCGTGTTCGGGCACGAGACCGCCGGCGAAGTCGCCGCGGTGGGAGAAGGCGTCACCGAATACCAACCGGGCGACCGCGTCATCGCCTTCCACCACATCCCGTGCGGGTCCTGTTTTTACTGCCACCGCAAGCTCTACGCCCAGTGCGAGGTCTACAAGAAAGTCGGCATCACGGCCGGATTCGAGCCGGCGGGCGGCGGCTTCGCGCAGTACGTCCGGGTGATGGACTGGATCGTGCGCCGCGGAGTGGAGAAGATCCCGGACGGTGTGTCGTATGACCGGGCCAGTTTCGTGGAACCGGTCAATACGTGCGTGAAGGCGGTGCATCAACTGCGCCTCGATCCCGAGGACACCGTGCTGGTGCAGGGCCAGGGCCCGATCGGGTTGATCTTCACGATGCTCGCCCGGCGCGCGGGATGCCGCGTGATCGCCACCGACACGATCGGCGCGCGGCTGGACTTGGCGCGCAGGTTCGGCGCGGCGGAGGCGTTCGACCCGCGCGTTGCCGACGCCGCGCGGATCTGCCAGGACCTCACCGAAGGACGCGGCGCCGACGTCGCGATTTCCGCTACATCCGCGCCGGGGTTGGTGGAAGAGGCCGTGCGCTCCACGCGGCCCGGCGCCCGGATCATGCTGTTCGCGCAGACTTCCGGCAAGGAACGCATCGAACTGCCGGGCAAGGACATCTGTATGGGGGAACGCCTGTTATGCGGGTCGTACAGCGCTTCCGTCGATCTTCAGGCGGAGTCCGCCCGGCTCGTGTTCAACGGCGAGATCCCCGTGGAAGAGCTCGTTTCCCACCGCGTCGCCCTCCCCGATGTGAGGAGAGGGATCGATCTCGCCTTGCACCCGGACGCCAAATCATTGAAAATAATTGTTCAGCCCCAGAGGTTGTCATAGAGTGAGAAAACAGATGATGGCGGCCGTGTTGTACGGCAAGGAAAACCTGAAGGTCGAGCCTGTCGCCGTTCCCTCGATTGGCCCTGGGGACGTCCTGGTTCGCATTCGGGCGGCCTTGACTTGCGGCACTGACGTCAAGGTGTTCCGGCGCGGCTACCACGCGCGCATGATCGTGCCGCCCGCCCTGTTCGGACACGAGTTGGCTGGTGACGTGATCGCCGTGGGCGACGAAGTCACGCGGTTCAGACCGGGCCAGCGGATCATGGCGGCGAACTCGGCGCCCTGCAATCAGTGTTTCTACTGCAAGCGCGGCAACGAGAATCTGTGCGAGGACCTTCTGTTCAACAACGGCGCCTACGCCGAGTACATGCGAATCCCGGCGCGCATCGTCGAGAAGAACAGCTACGCAATCCCCGATCAGGTGAGCTATCAGGACGCCGCTCTCAGCGAACCGCTGGCGTGCGTGATGCGCGGACTCGAGGAGACGCATCTGAAGGCTGGACAAACGGCCGTGGTGATCGGACTGGGTCCCATCGGACTGATGTTCGTGCGGCTGGCGAATGTACTGGGCGCGCGCGTCATCGCCGTCGGCCGCCGCAAGACGCAAGTGGACCGCGCCGCGCGGATGGGAGCCGACGCCGTTCTGATCAGCGCCCACGGCGCCGATGTGGTCCATCAGGTGCGCGAATTGACCGGTGGCTACGGCGCCGACGTCGCGATCGAGGCCGTCGGTATTCCGGAAACCTGGGAGCAGGCCGTCCGCATGGTTCGCCGCGGCGGCACGGTCAACTTCTTCGGCGGATGTCCGAACGAGAGCCGCGTCGCGCTCGACACCAACCTGCTTCACTACTCCGAGATCACCTGCAAGGCGAGCTTCCACCACACGCCGAACCACATGCGCAAGGCGCTCGAGGCGGTGGCGCGCGGCGAGATCACGTCGGGCGATTTCGTCAATCGCGTGGAGCCGCTCACCAACCTGTTGGAAGTGATGCGCTATCTCATGAGCCACAACGGCCACATGAAGACGGCGATCATTCCCTAGGTCTCGTGCTTCACCCGAAGGAGTTCGTGGCCAGCGCGGAAATGAACCGCGCCTGGGCCAAGGACGAATCGCTCGCCTACACGCGATGGCTCGCGACCAATCACTACGAGAATTTCCACGTGGTCAGCTTTCTGCTGCCCAAGCGGCTGCATCAGGACTTCTACAACGTCTACTCGTTCTGCCGCTGGGCCGACGACCTGGGAGACGAGATCGGCGACACGGCGGAGAGCCTGCGCCTGCTCGCCTGGTGGCGCGAGCAGACGCTGCGCATGTATCGAGGACAGGCGGACCATCCGGTCTTCGTCGCGCTCGAGGAAACGTCGCGCAAACACGATCTGCCGCCGGAGCCGTTTCTGGATCTGATCGCGGCGTTCGAACAGGATCAAACGATAACTCGCTATCAAACCTGGGAAGCGCTGTTCGAATACTGCCGCTATTCGGCCAATCCGGTGGGGCGGCTGGTGTTGTATCTGTGCGGCTACCGAGACGCCGAACGGCAGCGGCTTTCCGATTCCACCTGCACCGCTTTGCAACTGGCCAACTTCTGGCAGGACGTTTCGGTGGACCTCGGCAAGGACCGCATCTATCTGCCGCTCGAGGTTCTGAGCAAGCACAGGTGTTCGTTCCAGGACGTGGAGGCGCGCCGCTATTCGCCGGCGTTCCGCGACGCGATGAAGGAAAGCGTGGAGGTGGCGCGCGACTTGTTTCTGCGCGGGCTGCCGTTGGCCCGCATGGTGGACCGCCGCTTGTCGCTCGATCTCGAGCTGTTCAGCCGCGGCGGATTGAAAATACTCGAGAAGATCGAGGAGCGCGGCTGCGACGTGCTGTCGGGCCGCCCGAAGATCGGCCGCGTGGAGCGCGTCACCCTGCTGGTGGGCGCGCTGGTTCGCTGGGCTCTTCCCGCCGCCGCGTGACGAGCCTCGCCGAGTCGTATGGCCACTGCCGCGCGATCACTCGCGCGCGGGCGAAGAATTTCTACTATGCGTTCGTGCTGCTGGACGCGCAACGGCGCGACAGCATCTGCGCGATCTACGCGTTCATGCGGCGTTGCGACGATCTGAGCGACGAACCGGGCGCCACCGAAGCTCCGCTGCACGCCTGGCGCGGCGATCTGCGCGCGGCGCTCGCCGGACAAATGCCGCCAGATCCGCTGTGGCCCGCGTTCGCCGACACGGTCCGCCGGTACCGGATCCCCGCGCACTATTTCGAGGACCATATCGACGGCGTGATGTCGGACCTCCGCCGGTCGCGAATCGAGACGTTCGACGAGTTGCGGCGCTACTGCTACCAGGTGGCGTCGATCCCGGGGCTGTCGCTGGTCCATGTGTTCGGAACGCGCGAGCCCGAAGCTCTGGAACTGGCGGAAAAGTGCGGGATTGCGTTCCAGCTCACCAACATCCTGCGCGACGTACGGGAGGACGCCGAGAACGGCCGGGTCTATCTGCCCGCCGAGGAACTGCGCGCGTTCGCGGTGGATCCGGCCGGCTTTGCGTCCGGCGCCGAATCGCCGCGGTTCCGCGAGATGATGCGATTCCAGGCGGAGCGCGCACGGCGTTACTACGACGAATCGCGGCCGCTGCTGGATATGGTGGACCGCTCGTGCCGGGCGTCGCTCTGGGCGCTGATCGAGATCTACTCGCGGCTGCTCGACCGGATCGCGGCGAGTGGCTTCGACGTGTTGCGGCGGCGCGTGCGCGTGCCGGGACTGGTGAAATCGGGGATCGTGATACGGTCGGTGTTGTGGAAGTCCTGATCCGCCCCGCCGCGGAGCCGGCTTCGATTGCGCTGTTCCCCGGCAGCTTCCATCCTGTCACGCGGGCGCACATGGCGCTGGCGGAGGCGGCGTTGGCCGCCGTGGACGCGGTGGTGTTCCTCATGCCGCGCGCCTTCCCGCACAAGTCGTACCACGGCGTTCCGCTCGAGCGCCGGATCGAACTGGTCCGGAACTCGGCCGCGGGGCAACCGCGATTCGGCGTGGCGATCTCGGAAGGCGGGCTGTTCGTCGAAATGGCTCGCGAGGCGCGCCGCGAATGGCCGGACGCGGAGATCTGGCTGCTCTGCGGACGGGACGCAGCGGAAAGGATCGCGGGCTGGCGCTACGACGCCGAGCCGATCGAGGAGCAACTCCGCGAGTTCGGATTGCTGACCGCTTCGCGACAGGGCGAGTTCGCGCCGCCGCCCGCGTTGGCGCATCGCGTGCGGCCGCTGGCGATGCCCTCCGGATGGGACGACGTGTCGGCGACTGAAGTCAGGGAACGTATCGCAAGGCGGAGCCCTTGGCACGAACTGGTCCCGGAAGCGATAATCTCGAAGGTAGCGGTCTACTATGGTGACGAGGGATAAGGTCCGCTTCGGCCCCTACGAGTTCGACTCGGCGAACGGGGAGCTCCGCAAGCACGGCACGCGCATCAAGCTGCAAACCAAGCCGCTTCAGATGCTGGCCGCGCTGCTCGAGCGTCCCGGCGAGGTGGTCCCGCGCGACGACCTGCGGCAGAAGCTGTGGCCGGAGGATCCGTTTCTCGACTTCGAAGCCGGCCTCAACACCGCCGCCAAGCGGCTGCGGGACGCGTTGAGCGATTCAGCGGACGAGCCCCGCTATGTCGAGACCATCCCGCGCACGGGCTACCGCTTCATCGCGACGGTGGAGGGTCCGCGCACGAGGGTTGTTCTGGCGGCTCCGCCCGAAGCACGCCCCGGCAACCACCATTGGCCGCTCGGACTGGCACTGGCGGCATCGCTGTGCTGCATCGCATGGCTGCTGATGCGGCAGGGTCCGCCCGGGGCTCGGTTCCAACCGGTGTCGTTCCGCGACATGCAGGTGTGGTCGGCGCGGTTCGCGCCAGACGGCGAGACTATGCTCTACACGGGCCAAACCGGCTCCGAACGGGCGGTGTTCGCCGGCAACCGCTTCACGCCCGAGTCGCGGCGGATCGCGGGAGCGGATGGGATCCTGATATCGGTGTCGTCGCGGGGCGAAATGGCGCTGCTGCGGTATAGCGGACTCACGCCGCTGGCCGGCGGCACACTATGGAGGATGCCGCTAAACGGCGGCGGCGCGGTCGAAGCGGAACGGTCGGTATTCTCGGCGGACTGGGCGCCGGACGGGGCGCGGTTCGCGGTGGCGCGGGCGGTCCAGGGATCGTGCCAGCTCGAGTTCCCGCCGGGGAAGGTGCTGTTCCAGACGGCCGGATACCTGACCAACGTGAAGTTCGATCCGGCGGGCGGCCGGATCGCGTTCATCCACCACCCGGTCCGGCACGACGAGGCGGGATCGGTGGAAGTGGTGGACCTGGCGGGCAAAGGTCGAACGGCCGGAGGAGAGTGGACCAGTGTCGCCGGCATGGCTTGGCACCCGAACGGCGAGATCTGGTTCACGGCCGCGGCGGCGGGATCGCTGCGAGCGGTGTGGGCGGTTCCGCCCTCGGGCGGCAAGCCGCGCATGGTGGCGCAGGCGCCAGGCAATCTGGCGATCCACGATATCTCGAAGACGGGTCGAGTGCTGGTCAGCCGGGGTTCGACACGGCTGCTGATGGCGGCGGGCGGGTTGGACATGGCGGAGCCGGAGCCGCTGTCGTGGCTCGACTGGTCGTCGGTCAAGGATGTTTCGAGGGACGGGTCGCTGGTGCTGTTCGAGGAGAACGGCGACGGAGTCGCGGGTCAATCGATTACGTTCGTTCACAAGCGGTCCGACGGCTCGACGATGCGCGTCGGGGCGGGCAGCGCGATGGCGCTAACCGCTAGCGAAGATTGGGCTTTGACGCTCGACGACAAGGACCGGACGGTGCTGCGGCTGCTGCCGGTCGGGCCGGGAAAGCCGCGCGAGTTGCCCCGGTCAGGTCTAACCTATCAGTGGGCTCGGTACTACCCCGATGGCAGGCACTTGCTGGCTCTCGCAAACGAGGGTGGCGAGCCACTGCGGTTGTACCGGGTCGATGCGGAGACCGGCGGGTTCGAAGCGCTCTCGCCACCGGGGATGGTCCGCAACGCGGCGGTGTCGCCGGACGGCCGCGAGGTGGCGGCCTTGGACGCGACGGGGCGGCTGCGGTTGTTTCCGGGTGGGCGGGCGATCGCCACGGACGAGCCTCTGGCGCCGCTGCTGTGGACGGATCGAGGTCTGCTGGTGCAGCACACACGGGACTACACGCAAGTGCCGGCGACGGTGTCGTGGCTGGATCCGAGGACGGGCAAGACGGTTCCGTTCGCCAAGATCGGTCCGGCGGACCGGTACGGGGTCAACGCGGTGACGCGAATCGTTCCGGCGCGCGACGCCCGCCACTGGGTATTCTCGTACCGGCGCGGCCTGAGCGAACTTTTCGTATCTGACGGATGGAAATAAACATATTATTTTCATAATCTTACGCCGTCAGATGAATTCATGGCGCGTCGATGGTGAATACGCCAGCCCAGTGCTAGCGTAGGGTGATCATGAGAAAACTCGCAGCCCTCTCATTCGCCGTTCTCGGCGTCTTCTCCGTCATCGGATTCACCCAGGCTCCGCCGGCGCCCACGGTCGACCGCGTGGGATTCCCCGAAGACTACATGAACAAGTTCAAGGTCTGGTACGTGTATGACCGGCAGGACAACAAACAGGTCCGTACGATCTACGCGAACGATCTCGCCAATTCGGCGACAGCGGACACCCAGTTCAACTACCCCTATGGATCGGTCTTCGTCATGGAAACCTGGGCGTCGCTTCAGGACGCGCAGGGGAATCCGGTCCTCGACGGCCGGGGCCGCTACCAGAAGAACCCGGCCGCGACGCCGACGCTGTTCGTGATGCGCAAGGAGCGCGGTTTCGGCGAGGAGTACGGGCCGAACCGCACCGGAGAATGGGAATACGTCGCCTACCGCCCTAATGGCACTTACCAGACCGCGCCGAGCGCGTCAGCCGGGTGCGCGATCTGCCACAAGGCGTCCAACCAGGCGGTGGATTGGGTCTTCCGGTCGAACCTGCGGTTCAACAACGGCGGTGAAGGACCGGTCACCGATAGCGTGATCCACAACTACAAGTACATCCCCGGCGAATTGCGGGTAAAAGCGGGATCCTTTGTCACCATCCACAACTCGGACGAGGTGGAGCACACGGTCACCGACGACGCGGTGAACGGCGGCGACACCGGCCGGATGCTGGCGGGGAAGACGATCACGCTGAGGTTCGACGCCCGCGGCGAGTTCAACTTCCACTGCTCGATCCATCCGTCGATGCGCGGGAAGATCGTGGTCGAATAGGCGTCTATTTCAGGCGGCCGGCCTGGAACGCGGCGTTCGATTTTTGGAGCAGGTAGTCGTAGCGGGCCGAGATCGCGATGGTCTCGGCCCGTAGCTCGTTGGCTCTGGCCGTGGCGAGCGCGCCCGGATTGCCTTTCGCCATGCGGACGGTTTCGGCGGCTTCGGCGTGCATCCGTGCGGCGAGGCGGAGCCGCTCCCACGCGGCGGTGAGCGCGTCGTTGGACACGGATACTTCGCGAGCGATGGCGTTCTCCAGCTCGCGCAGCTGCTGGTCCGCCATGCGAACGCGGAGTTCGGAGTCCCGGCGCCGCGAATCGAAGGCGCGGCCGTTGAAGATCGGGATGGTGACGACCAGCCCGGCGGCGGAGTAGGTTTGGGCCATGCGGTCATCGTGGATGGGTGCGACACCGCTGTTCACCAGCGCGTTCACGGTGGGAAGCGAGAGCTTACGGTCGGCGGCGGCGAGCCGTGCGGCGGCATCGCGCTCCAGGCGCAGCGCGGCGGTCTCCGGGCGGGAGCGCAAGGCGTCGGCAATGGCGGTGGCTGAGCCGGGCGGGGCCTCGGTGGCGCCAGGCGGATCGGCCAGCGTCCAGTCGCCGGGTTCGCGCAGACCGAGGACGAGAGCCAAGTCCGCGCGGGAGGCTTGGCGGTCCGTGCCGGCGGAGACGAGGGCGAGCCGGGCTTCGGTCGCGGCCATGGCGGCGAAGCGGGATTCGAGCGAGCCGGCGGGCAGGCGGTCGAGCGCCCGCAGCCGTTCGTCGACGGCGCGCTCCGCCGCGAGATACAACTCGCCGGCGCGTAGCGCGGCGAAATACGCTCGATGCACCGCCAACACGATCTGGCCGCGCGACGCCCGTCCCGATTCAAGGGCCGAGCGGGCTCGCAGCCGCGCGCCGTCGACGAGATTCGAAGTACGCCCGAGATCGGTGACCAACTGGTTGACGATGCCGCCGACAGCGATGCGGTTCAGGATGACCGGGTTATTCAGGCCGCCGGCGGCGAGCCTCGGGTCGCGAGTGGAACCGTTGGCGCCAGCGGCCGACGCGGCGATGGTGAAGTTCGGAAAGAAAGCGGAACGGGCGGCCGTGACGGCCTCGTCCGCGGCGGCGGCGTTCAACGACTCGATGGAGACGCGGGGATTGTTGGCGAGCGCGAGCGCGACCGCGTCCTCGAGACTGAAATCGCCGGCGGCCGCGAGCGAGGCCAACAGCAGCGCGGCCAGGATTCTTGGAATGCCAGGGGGCAACTCCTCAGTTTATTGCGTGCCGCCGGGATTCCGCCAGCGGAATCGATCCGCGTCCGTCACCCGAGCGCCGTCCGCATCGCGGCCCGGTAACGCGCGAGTTCCCGTTTGCCGAGCGGCGTCAACCGGTAGGAGGTGCGTGGAATCTTCCCCTCGAAGCGTTTGTCGACCTGTAGGAAGGCCGCCTGTTCGAGCTTCGCCAGGTGCGCCGAGAGGTTGCCCTTGGTGAGTTCGGTCTGGTTGAGCAGCCAGAGGAAATCCGCTTCCTTCACCAGAAACAGGAGCGAGACGATCATCAACCGGGCGGGCTCGTGGATGGTGCGGTCCACCGAGGCGAGGGCCCGGAGAGCGTCGCTCATGACATCGGGTCCGCGCGCGTCGTGGACCCGGAGCGCAGGTAGCGCCACAGTGTGGCGATTCCCACCGCCAGCGAAAGGGCGCCGATGAACAGGAACTGTCGAAGGAAGGCGGTCTCGAGATCGGGCGTGGCGGCGACGATCGCGACAGAGGCGGCGGCGATCGCGGCCGCCATCCAGTAATAGCGCTGGACGCCGGACTGCCAGCCGGTGACGCCGAGAATCGCGGCAGTGGAAGCGCCCAGCAGCAGCGCGCCCAGCCGCGCCCGGAGGGAGCCGCCCGGGGCGAGCACGATGGCCGCGACTCCGGCGGTCATGAACGCGACGATAGCGGCCGCGGCAGCGCGGCTCCAGCCCTCGGGCGCCGCCTTGGGAATCATCGTGCCTACGCGGGATCCGAACCAGCGGTTGCGCAGCTTCGGCAGACCCCACTGGACCAGGAACATGGCGGGGCAGATGACGAGCATCTGGATGACATTGAAGATCCGCCAGGAAGCGGAGTGGGTGTCGAGGCCGTCTTTCGCGAAGCCCATGAGCGCGGGCGGAAGAAAGCACGCGCCGGCGGCGATTTCGCCGAGCCCATCGGCGGCGGTGGTTCGCATGACGCGCCGGGATGCGGTGGACACAAGGTCGTTCATTGCATTTCTCCACAGACCAGTCTGCATTGCAAACCTGTCTGTATCCAGATTACGCCCGCCGGAAGCGGCTGTCAAGGGATCGAAACGCGAGCCTGCTACCATTTCCACGATATGCGCTACTCGATCGCCGCCGCCGCCATCCTCCTGCTCGCGGTTCCCGCCAGCGAAGCCCGGAAACCGGCTCGCGCCAAGAACGTGATTCTCTTCCTCGCCGACGCGGGCGGAGTCGCGACCATGAACGCCGCCAGCATCCTGGGCCACGGCGCGCCGCAAAAGCTGTTCGTGCAAAGCTGGCCCGACATGGGTCTTTCCGACACGTCGCCCGCCGGAGGCTGGGTCACCGATTCGGCGGCGGGGATGACGGCCATCGTCACCGGAGTGAAGACGCTGAACGGCGTGGTGAGCCAGGGTCCCGACGCCGTGCGGGGCAAGAAAGACGGAGCGATGCTGAAGACCATCCTCGAGCACGCCGAGGAGCGCGGACTATCGACAGGCGTGCTCACCAACGTGGTGGCCGCCGACGCGACACCGGCCGCCTGCTACGCGCATGTGAGCGACCGGCGCAGCATGGGCGAAGTCTTCCTGCAGGCGCTCGAGCCCTTGTTCGGCGACGGCGTCGACGTGGTGATGGGGCTGGGCCGTCAGCGCATCTACGACGGCGTCAAGGAGAAGGGCAAGGATCTGGACCAGGTCGCGGCGGCCAAGGGGCGGCGCATTCTGTCGAACGTGGCCGACATTCCCGAATCGGAGGCCCGGCCGATCGTGTTGGCCGAGAAGAGCATCGACCTGCCGGCGGCCGCCCGGCGATCGATACGCGCGCTTTCGGCGAACAAGAAGGGCTACTTTCTGATGATCGAGTGGGACACCCATACCGACGATCCGGAGAAGGGTCTGAACAACATGATCAACTTCGACAAGCTGATTCGGGAGATCGCGGGCACGGTGGATCCCAAGGAGACGCTGCTGGTGTTCACCGCCGATCACTCGTTCGACTTGCGGGTGGCCGGGGGCAAGCAGAGCGACCCGCTGTTGGCGGGGTTCGCCGAGTGGAAGAAGACGCACAAGGCCAGCGATCCGGTGAAACTGGCGGCGGTGCGCGTGGACCATTCGCACACCGGAGAAGAGGTGGTGGTCGCGGCGCGCGGACCCGGCGCCGAACGGGTGCGCGGCTTTCTGCCGAACACGCGGATCTTCGACGTGATGATGGCCGCCTACGGCTGGAAGGCCTGGCCGGGCAAGTGAAGCGGATCGCGTGGGCGCTCGCGTTGGCGTGGACCGCTGGCGCCGCGTCCTTCGAGGTTCACGAGGCGACGATCGCGAGCGTCCACGCGGCGATGAAGTCCGGCGAACTGACCTGCGTGGGACTGGTGCGCGCGTACTTGCGGCGGATCGAGGCGTTCGACAAGAACGGCCCGGCGATCAACTCGCTGGTGCTGGTGAATCCGGAGGTGGAGCGGGAGGCGGCGGAGTTGGACCGGCGGTTCGCGCGGTCGGGCCTCACCGGGCCGCTGCACTGCGCGCCCACGATCGTGAAGGACAACATGGAGACCGCAAGGCTGGCCACCACCAACGGCGCCCTGGCGTTCGCCAGGTACGTGCCGGATCGCGACGCGTTCCAGGTGCGGCGCATCAAGGAGGCCGGCGCGCTGGTGTTGGCGAAGTCGAATCTCGCCGAGTGGGCGTTCACGCCCTACGAGACGGTTAGTTCGATTCTGCCGGGTTACACGAAGAACCCGTACGCGCTGGACCGGGTGACGGCGGGATCGAGCGGCGGCACGGCGGCGGCCGTGGCGGCGAGCCTCGGACTAGCCGGGCTGGGCACGGATACCGGTAACTCGATTCGCGGACCCTCGGCGCATCAGGCGCTGGTGGGCGTGCGGTCGACCATGGGGCTGACCAGCCGCGATGGCGTGTTTCCGCTCAGCTTCATGCAGGATATCGCCGGTCCGATGACGCGCACCGTGGAGGATGCGGCCAAGGTGTTCCAGGCGGTGGTGGGGTACGATCCGCGCGATCCGGTCACGGAAGCGGCTCGCGCGCATCCGGCGCCCGATTACACGGCGGCGCTCGAGCGCGACGGGCTACGGGGAGCGGCGATCGGCGTGCTGCGGCAGGCCTATGAGCGCGACACCACCGACCCGGAGGTCGCGCGGGTGTTTCTGGCGGCGGTGGAGGATCTGCGGAGGGCCGGCGCGAAGATCGTGGACCCGGCTCGCGTGGACGCGGATCCGGCGAAGAGGCCGGCGGGCGCGTGCATGGGCTTCAAGTACGACCTGAACCGGTTCCTGGCGGACCGCGCGGGTCGTGTGCCGGTGAACAGCCTGGCGGAGATCATCAAGTCGGGCGGGTTCCATCCGTCGGCGCAGCGGCGGCTCGAAGTGGCGGAGCGGGACGCCGTCAACGGGCCGGAATCGGCGGAGTGCGCGGCGAACCGGGAGTGGCGGGAACAAACGCGGCGGGCGGTGCTGGCGGCGATGGAACGGGACAAGCTGGATGCGTTCGTCTATCCCACGTGGAGCAACCCGCCGCGGCTGATCGGAGATCTGAATACGCCGCATGGAGACAACAGCCAGTTCTTTTCGCCAGTCACCGGGTTTCCCGCTGTTACCGTGCCGATGGGTTACACGCGCGGCGGAGTTCTGCCGGCGGGGCTGACGATTTTCGGACTCCCGTGGTCCGAGGCGAAGCTGTTGCGCTACGCCTATGCGTTCGAGCAGGCCACCACGCGGAGAAGGGCTCCGGGGTCGACGCCGCCGTTGCGATAAGTCAGGCTTTCCCCGCCGGATGCGTCCAGGGCTTGCGATAGGCGCGGCGCAGCAGGCGGTTTGCCTCCGCGTCGCCGGCGACCTGCCCTTTCGCGGCGTCCCACCTCAGCGAGCGGCCCAGTTGCAGGCTCATGTTCGCCAGGATGCAGGAAGCGGTGGACATGTGCCCCTGCTCGATATCGGCTACCGGACGTCCGCGGCTTCCGATCGCGGTAAGCAGGTCCTTCATGTGATGGCGGATCGCCGGCGCGACGTGCTTCTCCAGCCGCTCCTCGGTCTTGTCCTCGGGATACTCGTCGAGTTCGTACTCGACGTCTTTGCGAATGGCGGCGACGCCCTTCTCCATCGGCGTGAAGTCGTAACCCATGACACCGGCCTTGAGGGTTCCCTTGTCGCCATAAAAGGTGGCGGCCCAGGGATACTTGGGATCGGGCGGATGGCCCCAGGTGCGGTGCTGCCAGACGACCTTCACATCGCCGAAATCGAACTCGGCGGTCTGGGTGTCGGGAATGTTCGCCTTGGACTGCTTGTCCACCAGGATGCCGCCGGTGGAGGAGACGCTTACCGGCCAGCCGAGATTCATCATCCAGCGCACCATGTCGAGCATGTGGATGCACATGTCGCCGACGATGCCGTTGCCGTACTCGGTGAACGAGCGCCAGCGGCCGGGATGGGCGAGTTCGTTGTAAGGCCGCATGGGCGCGGGGCCGGTCCACATCTCCCAGTCGAGGTAATCGGGCGGCGCGGTATCCGGCGGATTGGTGCGCGCGCGCATGTGGTAGTAACAGTAGATCTCGACGAGCGCGATCTTGCCGAGCTTGCCCTCGCCGACGATCCGTTCCTTGGCTTCGGCCAGATGCGGCGTGCTGCGGCGTTGCGTTCCCACCTGCACCACGCGGCCCAGCTTGCGAGCGGTGGCCAGGATGGCCTGGCCCTCGGCGATGTCGACGCTGATGGGCTTTTGCAGATAGAGGTCGGCGCCGGCCTGCATGGCGGCGATCGCGGTGAGCGCGTGCCAATGGTCGGGAGTGGCGATCAGGACGAGATCGAGGTCGCGTTCCTTCAGCATCTCGCGATAGTCGGAGTAAGTACGGGGCCGCTTCTTCGACGCCTGGCGGGTGGCGGTAAGATCGGCCGCGGCGGCGAGCATCTTCTTATCGACGTCGCAAAGGGAGACCACCTCCACCGGCGCCACTTGGATGAGGCGGAACAGATCGGCCTTGCCGTACCAGCCGGGGCCGATCACGCCAACCCGCTTCGGCTTTTCATCGGCGAAGGGAGAAGCAAGGGCGGGCGCGGCGAGCGCGGCCGAGGATGACAGGAAACGCCGACGGTCCATGCCATCCATGGTAGCCCGCCGGCTGTCACTCCGGTGAACTGATGGGGATCGTCTTGGCCGCGGAGGTTCCTTGCGGACTGGTGACGCGGACGCCGATCGTATCGATGACGCCGTAGTCGGCCGAGAGTTCGATGGTCAGCACGACCGTGAACTGGCCACCGAACGGCCGCGATTGCGTGCTCTGGAACCACGACTCGAATTGGCTCGCGACGTCGACGCTAAGCGAGTTCGATTGCAGCCGTGTGCCCGGTTTCGCGGTGAACGCCAGCAGGATGCGCGTGGCGGTCCGGTAGGGCGCGGCGCCGCTGATCACCAGGTCGATCGCGCGGGAGGAACGAGGAGAGAGCAGGACATTCCGGATCACCGGCGCTCCTTGCCCGACCTCGACCGTGGCGACGGGCGGCGAGTTCCGCGTAAGGTCGAACTTACCGACCGTGATGGCCGCCACGAGCGTGATCGTACCGGCGAGGCTGCCGGTCTGGAAGCGGATCTCGCGCAGGTTGGCGCCGAAGATCGCGCGCGTGGTGTTGGCGGGAATGCGGAAGTCGACCGAACGGGCGCCACTGAGAAACTGCACGGCGGGATCGTCGATGAGCGAGTCGGACGTGAAGGCGAGGATCGCGCGACCGGCGAGGTCGTAGGGATACGGGCGCACGAGTTCGAGTCCGGCGGCGGGCTGTTGCAAGGAGTCCGCCTTGGCGGGAACGCCGACGAACACGGCTCCCGGCAATGGGGGAGGATCGATGGCGACGCCGACCAGGGTGAAGCTCAGATCGTGCACAACGACATTGGCTTGCGCGGTTCCGCTCTGCAGGGGGGCGAAGTAGACCGGGACTCGCACGGAGTTACCGGAAGGAACGGGCATCGGAAAGCGGGCTTCGCGGCTGACGCCGAAGCCTTCGCCGACAATGGTGACGGCGGAGATGAAACCCAGTTCGTCACCCACGTTGGTCACCTCCACGGAGAAGTTGCGCACGCCTCCGATGTCGGTGTTCGGGATCGCCGCGTTGGATCCGGACTTCAGCGGAATCACGACATCGCCGTAGACGAGGCTGGCCGCGAATTGATAGCCCGAACTCTGTCCGGTGAGCGGATACTGCGCGTTGTCGACGCGTAGCGTGCCGCGGAATTCGCCCACCTGCAGGGGAGCGAACAGGATCGAGAACACGATCGACTGGCCGGGACTTACCGTTCCGGGCTGCGGTCCATCGATCATGGTGAAGCCCGTGCCGCTGATGGCCACGTTGCCCAGCCGCGCGTCCAGGTTGCCGCTGTTGCGAAGGCGCACGCGGATAGAGCTTCGACCCGTTCCAGCGGTGGTCCTGACGAACTGGATGGCGGTTCCTGGCGCCACGGGAGTGAAGCCCTGCCCCTCGGCGATCTCGAGATCGAGGTTGGCGGATTGGCCCACGCCGCGCACGGTGAAGGTTCGCTGCGTGGCTCCCACGGTGACTCGCAGTTGACCTGTGTGTTCCTTGCCGTCCGGGGGCGAGTAGACGATGTTGAAACGAACCTCTCCGCCGCCGGAGATCGAAGCGGGGAGCAGCGGTACGGCCGAGACTTCGAACGCGGTTCCCGACAGAGAAACGGAGGTCAGCGCCACGGCATCCTTGCCGCGATTGTTGACGATGAAGGCAAGCGAGACCCGGCTGCCCGATACGGTGGAGGGAAAAGGGATCGTGTCGCCGCTGCCGACCGGAGTCTGACTGCCCGCGTTGTAATTGATCCAACTGGTAATGATGTCGTTTGCCGCGGCTCCCCCGCCGGTGGTTCCGCCGCCGGTGGTTCCGCCGCCCGGCACGGTCCCCTGCACGGCGAGCGTGAACTTGAAGGCCTGGGCCGTGCCCGAGGGGCTCGCCATGCGCAAGGTCAACGTTCCGGAGGAGTTTCCATTGGCGGTGGGGCTGTAGTGGATGGAGAAGAAAACCGAGCTCGCCGGAGCGATCGTGACGGAGCCGCCCGTTCCGGTGGAGAGGAATCCGGATCCCTCGAGATCGACGGCGGACAATTGCCAGGGACCGGAATCGCGGTTGGCGGCGAAGAAGGTAACGGTCGTGGTGGTCCCCGCGGGAGTTACCGGGAAGAAGACGGTGGAATCCGGTTGGACGATCACGACCGACGCCGTGGGCGAGGTCTGGTACGAGAAGGAGAGGGGGCTGAACTGCGCCAAGGCGGGAGCGGCGAGCAGCAGCGCGGCAAACCTCATTCGGGACTCCAGGGAGCGGGAATCAGAAATGGGGAACGGTCCTGACCCAGGTCGATGACCAGAAGTGGACCTTCGCGGAGGCGGTTGCAGACGAGAATGCCGCCCGGGGTGAGAAATTCGAGCTTTTCCGGAGGGAGCGGGAGGTCCACCGGAACGGGCGCGGCCTTGCCTTGGACATCGATCACCCAAGCGCGGGCGGGATCGGCGGAGACGGCGATTGCGTGGGACGTTCCCGAGGGCTGCACGCCCGCCAGGGACGGCAGGCCGGCGGCGAGCGTTTGGAGCGCTCCGGACTCCACGGGATTCCGCACCAGGACAACCCGCGATCCGCCGCGGTCGGCGAGTAACAAACCCTGGCGCGCGGAGTAAGCGGCCGCCGCGATATCCATGGCTGGGAACGCGCGGATCAGAACGGGTTCGGCGGGACGCGCCGGGCACAGGCGGTAGAGGAACGTCTCCGCCTCCGAGAGGCTCAGCAGCAGCGCGCATCCGGAACCTTCGTCGATCGCCGCCGTCCGGAAGGTCCCGCGCAGGACGAGTTCGTCGATCGCCGGGCCGGCCGCCGCGGTCTTATCGAGCCCGTACGCGAGCCGGAACGCACCTTCGCGGGACGCGTAGAGCACCGCGGAGGAGGCCCCGGGGGCGGCGAACACGGCCGATGCGGACGCAAGCTTCCCGGCGGACGGCTGGGCGCGGTCGAGATCGCGCGCGAGCCACGCCTCGTCCATGTCGCTCACGAGCAACAATCCGCCCGCCGCGGATTGCGCGGATACGGGCGAGAACGGCAGCGGAATCGCGGCTCCGAGATAAGCCGCTCCCGGCATTCCGATGACCGGACGCAGCACCCGGGCGGACTCGTCGGCCACGTGGCCGGATCGCACGCCGGAAAGGTTGATCTGCGCGCAGAGACACGTGGCGGCGGCGATCGCGATGGCGCAACGAATCAACGCGGCCCTCCGACCGAGACGCCGCCCACGCCGATCGACACCGGGGGAGCGGACGGACCGCCATTGCCACGGGTGGCAATCACCGCCGCGATGGTAGCCGCGAGGCCGATTCCCGCGACCAGCGCCAGACCGTGCCCGGTTCCTTTCTTGCGCGTCTCCGGGTTGGTCTGCTTGACGGTAGGGTCGAGGAACCTGCTGGCGGTTTGGGTGATGGACGCCGCTGCTTCCCGGCCCGATGCGTTGGCTCGCACGGCGAGCGCGAACCGGCCTTCGTACTGGTTCAGCAGGAAGGACGAGAATCCGGCGCGGCCCCGATTATCGGTGGTGGAATCGAGTGTGCGGCTGCCATCGACGAAGCGGCCGCCAGGGCCCATTTCGGGGAAGGTGAATCGCACCTTGGCTTCGGAGACGGGCCGGTTACGCTCGTCGCGCACCTCCACCTCGATGGGACTCACCGCCTTGCGGCGGATGTTGTGCACCGCTCCTTCACCTTCGCGGACCAGGATACGCAGGTCGCCGGTCTGGGCGGCCGAAGGGAGGGCGATCGCGAAGGCCATGAAGGCGGCGGCCGGCCCTTTCCAGAATCGATTTCGCATGGGAATCTCCTTACCGCTTCACGTACACGGTGCTTTCGAGCACCGCTTGTATGGTGCTTTCGCCGCCGGGCGTCACCGCCACGGTGCGGGTCCAGACGACGCTGGTGGGGTGGACGAGCTTGATCCGGTGCGAGCCGGGAAACAGCCGCAGGGAGGCAGGAGTCTGGCCCATGAACTCGTCGTTCAGGTAGATCTCGGCTCCATCGGGCTTGGATCGCACGAGGACGGTGGCCAGTTCGACGTCGCGAATCCCGCGGGACTTCTCGCGATCCTCCTCCTCGGTCTTCGACAGGCAAGCGGCGGATGGTTCCGGGCGCGTCTCGCTCCGGTCGAGGAGTAAGTCGTCGCCGAGATAGGCGGCGAATTCGCGTCCCTTCGGGATGTTGATGTCCTTGCCGAAAAGGAATACCAGAACCGGCAGCGCGGGCAGCGCGAAGAGGCTGTCGGAGGCGCCCGGTTCGTAGCCGCTAGGCCGGATCACCCCGCGCTTGAAGGCTCGTAGCGGGACGCCGGAGCCGTCGGGCATGCACAGCGCCTGCAGGTCGATGTCGAGACGGCCGTTGCGGCGCATGCGGCTCTTGGCTTCCGCCGTGGTGACGATGCCCCAGGCCTTGCTGCCGCGCGGGATCGCGATGGCGCTTTCGGTGACGATGTCTTCCACCACTTCGAATTCGACCTTCTCGTTCACCTTGGTCTCGGCGGAAGAGGCTCCGCATGAGCCGGAGTTGGACCTCGGTGTCTTCGGCGACGTAGATCTTCTTCCGGCGCTCGATGACCGGCGGAGGCGGCGCCCACGCGGTAAGAAGCACGGCGCCGGCGGCCAGCGCGGCCAATGCGATCCTCTTCATCGCCGGCCTCCGAAGGTCTCCGTCCAGACCGAGGGGTCCTCTTGTCCGAGCCGCCACGCGGAGAAGCCACGCAAGTTGTACCGCTTCACCAGATCCAGGCGCTGGGACAGGCTTTTCGCGTCGTGAAACCAGACGATACTCTGGACGCCGCCCTCCCAGAACCGGACCACGGGCTCCTGGTGGAGCGGGTCGGCCCTGGGCGCGACGTTGGCCTTGACCGACGCGGCCTGGGCTTCCACCCAGCTTCCGGTGGTAACTACGTTTCCAGTCCAGCGGCGATGGTAGAACGGCAATCCGAGAGTTACCTTGGAGGCAGGAACCGTCTCGAGCACCTTCTTGACGCAGGCCTCCACCCACTCGATTCCCGCGATGGGACCGGGCGTGTCCGCCATCACGTACTGGTCGTAGGCCATGAGCGTCAGGAAACTGGCTGCCTGGGCGAGGCGTTCGTAGTCGAAGCCCTCCGAGCGGGGAGTGGGCAGCCACTCGCCAGGCCTTTTGTCCACCGGGCCAATGCCGTACACGGGCGCGGGGACAGCCACGCTGAGAGCCATGCCGCGCGGGCGCAACGCGGCGCCGAGCTTTTCAGCGAACCGCGAGTAGGCGTCGCGATCGGCGCGCTCCAGGTTCTCGAAGTCGAGTTGCAACCCATCCCATCGTTGCGTTTCGGCGGTACGCACCAGTTGCGCGGCCAAGCCGTCCATCTTCGCCTCGTCCCGCAAGACGGCGCGCGCGGCATCCAAGCGGAAGTCTTCGTTGACGATCACTGGCATCAGCTTGAATCGGTGCTCGGCGGCCAAGCGTTCCACTTTGCCGTCGGAGGCGATGCGGACTCCACCCGCCGCATCCACAACGATCCAGACGGGAGAAAGCAAGGAAACGCGGGAGCCGTTCTTCTCGAGCGACTGGAGCGCGGCCGCGTCGTCCACATAGTAGAACTGGGCGACCGGGCTCGATCCGGGCAGCGCCGCGGTGGACTTGCGAGGCGCCGAGCCCGCGCGGCTCGTCGTCTTACCGAGGGCCGCGACCAGCGTCAATATCAGAATCGCCTGCTTCATATCTCGGTCAACGCCACGATGAACACGTAGCTGCTTTCCTTGGCTAGTTTGGGAAAGTCCAACCGTAACAAATCTTCGTGCTCCGGCATTTCGTGTTTCGGCGGCAGCTTACCGATAATCTCCGAGATCATCCGGATCCTCTTCGGCTTATAAGGGAGGTGCACGTAGACGGACAGATCCTCCACCGGCGTCCTGCCGCGGTTGACCACCGAGACCTTGATGCGGTGCTGGGTAATCTGGCGCGTCTCGACCCGCACCTTCTCGCGTTTCGACCACCACGAGGTAAGCTCGGAGCCGCTGGCGAGCCACGCCCCCGATCCCTTCACTCGTTCGAGCACGGACCGGACCACGGGGAGATTCTCGCCCGCTCCGAGCAACCGGCTGCTGAAACTGAAGACGTAGGCTCCGCCCACGTAGCGGCAGCGCTCGAGCTCCTCGAGGAACTCGTCGCCGAGATCCGCCTTCCACGGCGTCGGCCCCTTGTACTTCGACACCACGTCGAAGTCGTCCGACCAGGCAGTGGAGATCTTCGCCACTTCGACTTTTCCGCCGAGCCAGGCTCCCGAGGGGAACTCCACGATCTCCGGCACGGCGCGGCTGTTACCGGTGCGGTCCAGAAAGTACTTATAGCCGGACGACCGGAGCGCGACCAGGGTATCGATGTTCCACATGTCCTGCGGCGGCTTGAAACCGGCGACAGGGACGCCCTGGCTATTTTCGAGCGCCTTCCGGAGGCTGTTGAGTTCCTGGACCTGATTGAGCACGTTGTTATCCGCCAACGGTTTGTCGTCGTCGCCGGCCGCCGCCACCTCCACCCTGCCGTCCGTCCTTTCGACGGGCGGAGCGCCGCCTTCGGCGGAAAACACGGTTCCGGGCACGCCTGCCTCGACGAACAGCTTGGCTAGCGACTTGGACGCCTCTCTGTCCTTTCCCGTCGACGCCGCGATCATCGCCGCCATTTCCATGTCCTTCGGCCAGGGGGCGACTCCGATGAGCGGCTGGCGGCTCGCCCATCGCACGGCGGACCGGGTGTATTGATCCATGAAGCGGCCGAGGCCGGACTTTGACCCGGTGATCCGTTCGTTGAATCCGGCCCAGACCACGCGTCCCGGTCCCGTCTGGGTGTGAATTCCCAGCGCGACCTCCCCGGGAGCGGCTTTGTCGACTCCGCCCCATTTGCCGTCCGACCAATAGATGTCCGGGTCGGGGTGGATGCCATAGGCCAGTTCGTGCTTGGGCAGGTCCATCCGCAGTCCGGGCGGCATGGATTGCGAAAAGAACCGTTTGGCGCGAAACGACGCGAAGGTCGGCTCTTCCGGCGTGGTGCTGTCCAGGCCGTCCATGCCGGTCATTTCGGCCATGAACTCCCAGCCGAACCAACTGCAATCCTCGTTCCGCACACCGAACGGGCCGGTGGCGATCAAGCCGTGTCCGGCCGCCACGAAGTCGCGCACCGCCGTGCGTTGCGCATCGCTCATGCAGACCGTCCAGGGTAGGATGAGAACGCTGGCGGTGTTACCGAGTCCCTTGGCGAGATCCTCGTCCTTGATCGGGGCGAAGGGAATGCTTTCGGCGGTCATCTGATGTTCCCAGTAAGCGGCAAGATCGTAATAGTATTCGGGGTGGTCGCCGCTGCGGACGGCGCTGAAGGCGCTGCGCAGGACCACGATCCTGGTGGGCAGATCCTCGCGTCCCATCCAGTTCATCCGCCTCATGAGAGGAAAGGCGCCGATCGTCATGTCGACGATGTGCAGATACGCCATCACTTGCACCAGCAGGATCAAGGCCGACGATCCGAGCAGGTACAACGGAAACGGAATGTGGAAGATGCGCCGCCCCATGATCTCCGCCTAGGATTTCGGCCGGTACGGCTTGAAGAACCCGGTTACGGCTTTCTCCGGCTTTCCGCCGGAACCGGCCGGAACCGCCGCGGCTTCGTCGCGGGCCTCGCGGACCAGGGCGGGCGTCTCCACTTGGCGGGCGCGGCTGGATCCGACCGCGGCCGCCAACGCGGTCATGCCGAGGACCGGCTCGAGATCGCGCGGCCGCTCCGGCGGAGGCTGGAATCCCAGCGCCGGGCGGTAGCGCTCGCGGGAGGACGTGCTGCCCAGCTTCTCGCGCTCACCGGCGGTTGCCAACGCCGGCCGAGAGCCGGAGGCGCTCTTGACCTGGCCCGCCACCGCCGCCAGTTGTTCCAGTTCCGCGACCGCCGCCGCCATTGGATTCGGAGGCAGCGGGGCCTCCACTGGAGCGGGCGCCGCCTCGGCCACTTTCGCCGGCTGCGCCGAACCGTGGCCATGAGCCGTCTTCTTCAATTTACGCACCTCCCGGACTCGGAATAAAATATAGGAGTAAATGGAAAACAGGATCGTGCCAATGCTGATCAGCAGGATGCCCGTGGCGAGTAATGTATATAATTCGAATTCCACGGGCTAGATCCTTCCCATCCTCTGCTGCGTGAACCAGCCCATCCGGACCTGGAACAGCTCGTCGATGGTCGCGAAAAAGCGCATCGAATCCACGTAGGGGATGAAGAAGAGGCGGTAGAGCAGCGCGTAGGGGACAAGATTCAGATCCTCCTTCTCCGCCGTGATGCAAAACACCGCCGCGACCACGTCGAGCAGCGTTAGTTCCACCCACCACAGGAAGACGAGCGACGACAGGCCCCCGCCGAGAAACATCAGGAAGAACAGCAGGATTCCGCAGAAATCCATGAGCACCATGACGATGCTCTCCCACACCATGTTCCACAGCATGAGCCAGGCGAGAAAATCGCGGCGGGGCGAGATCAAAATCATGCGGTGTTTCATCACCGCCTGCAGAATTCCCCTACCCCACCGGTAACGCTGCTTGAACAGTGCGTGATACTGCTCCGGCGCCTCGGTCCAGGCGACGCAGCGGGGCTCGTATTTGATACGGTAACCGGCCAGCATCAACCGCAGGGTCAGGTCGCAGTCCTCGGCGAACGTGTCGGTCAGATAGCCGCCCAGCCCCACCACCACGTCCTTGCGGAAGACGCCGGACGGACCGGGGATCACGGTGATCCGCTTGATGTAGGCCTGCGCGGCTCGAATCAGGTTGAGCCCCTGGATGTATTCGAGCGTCTGCAGCTTGGTGAGCACGTTCAAGCGGTTGGCGATTTTCACGTTGCCCGCCACCGCCGCGACCGACGGGTCCTGGAAGTGCTTCATGGCTTCACGCAGCGTTTGGGGTTCCAGCTTGGAATCGGCGTCGGTGCAGAGGACGTACTCGCCCTTGGCTCGCGCGATCGCATTGTTCAAAGCGGTGGACTTCCCGCCGTTCTTCTGGGTCATCACCTGAAGCCGGCCGCCATACTCGGGGACCAGTTCCAGCGCCTTCGTGTAAGTGTCGTCCGGCGAGCCATCGTCGACCACCAGGACCTCGAAATTCGGGTAATCCATCTGCATCGCGCCGCGAATCGACGATTGGATCACCGGACCCTCGTTGTGCGCCGGGAGAATCATCGTGACCATCGGATAGTGGTCCAGTTCCCCGGTCAGGGGCGGGTTCTTGATCTGGTAGAGCAGCGCCAGCACGAGCAGCATCACGTACCGGATCAACATGACGATCAGGAATACGAGGAACAAAGTGCCGGCGATTCTCACGAAGAAGTCGGAGACCAGCAGGCTCGAGACGTAGACGTTGAAGTAGATCGCGGTCAGGATGCCGAGAACCAGCAGCACCAGCGCCGTGATCACCGCGACTTGAATTGCCTTGCGTACCATGGGGCTCCTACCGGATCTCGATTCTGTTCATGCCGGGCGGCGGCAGGGACGGCGTGAAGTAATTGGTGAGCCCCATGTCGAGCGTTCCGGTGCTGTAGACGGGCGATCCGAACGAGCTGCTACGCCCGCGGCCGAAACGGTAGCCGATATGCAGGGACAGGTCCTGGCGGATATCCCACACGAAGGAGGGATAGAAGGAAAGCTCCAGGTTGTTGACGCGGGGCGAGTCGTAGCGGTGGATGCGTCCATAGCCGGCCTCGATGTCGCCGAGAAAGCGGAAATTTTTCATCAGTGGTTTGTCCCAGGTCCAGTTGACGCCGGTGGTGCCGTAGAACTCGGGGCTGAAGTAGAGCGGCGAGTAGCGGCGGAATCCACTGAGGCGGACGTAGTAACCGGCCTTGGTGCTGGGCGTTACCTGGTAGTCGGCGCGAGCGGTGATCCGCTTCTGGAAGTTCGACAGGATCAGCGGGTCGGCGCCGCGAGTATAGCGGGAAATGCCGCCATAGACCCAGAGGTTCCAGCGGTCGTTCATCGGAACCTCGAAGCTCGCTTCCGCCGTGTCGGTGAGGATGTTGGCGTAAAGCGTGCCGATGGTATTCACCTCGAACGCGGCGCTGCGCCGCTTGACGCCCATGGTGAGGCGCTTGTTGCCGGCGGCGCGAAGCACCAGTTCCGCGCTGAGCATGGGGCTGACGCGCTGCGTGGGCGTGTCGAGCTTGAAGCCCGAGAACTCCGCGGAAAAGAACACGTTCGGGTTGGGAGATACGTCGAACCGGACGCCGCCGCCCAACCCCTTGAGATGCCCCTCGGTGGCGCAGATGTCCTCGGAGATCCGGCGGATGGCGGGATCTTTTTCGCGCGACCGGGGATCGTATCCCGTGCCGCACTCTCCGCCGCCGACTTGGCGCAATTGGCTGAAGTAGCCGAGCCGCAACAAGGGAGAGATCCGAAGGCCACCGGGAAGCGGAATTCCCGCCACGATCGTGTTCATGGAGCGGTTGAAGCGGTCCGAATCGTGGAATGTCATCTGTTCGTACCCGAGCGACGGCGAGACGCGCGAGGATAAGTCGCCCAGGCGCTCGCGCGAGACTTTGTGCGACGGGTCGCGGTCGAGGATATCGCGATAGGCGTTGAACACGGAGAAGCGGTCGTCGCCGCGTTGATCGGCGATCTGAGCGAGTCCGAACATCGCCTTGTTATTGCCGGGTTCCTTCTCGAGAACCGCCCGGTATTCCCGTTCGGCCGACCCGCGCTTACCCTGCCACCGTTCCAGGTCGGCGAGCTCGAGCCGGACCTGCGCGTCGTTCTTGTAGCGGTTGAGATACTCGCGGTAGGCCTGCATCGCCTTGACGGGCTGGCCGTCCCAGGCGAGTAGTCTGGCGACGGCGAGTTCGATCTCGCGGTCGGCGCCGTAACGGTCGATGTAGCGCCGGTAAGATTGCAGCGCCTCGGAGAACTTACCGGTGGACGCCAGCACTCGCGCCCGGTCCAGTTGTTGGGTCTGAGCCTTTCCGAGCACGGCCTTTCCACCGGACTGGGCCACCTGATGGCCGGGAGCGATTTCCTTCAGCTTGGCGATCCAGGGCTGAGCCTCCTCGTGGCGGCTGTCCCACAGATTCGCGTTGATCATGTTGGCGTAGTCGTCCGGAGAGGCATCCTGGCTGGAAAGGACGGTGGCGAGAGTCTTGCGCGCGGCGGCGAAATCGGGGATCTCGAGCTGCAGTCGCGCCAGTTCGCGTAGCGCCGTGATGTCTTGCGGTTTCTTCACCAGATACGCCTCGTAGTAAAGCATCGCCTTGGAGTTGTCCCGCGCCCACGAGTGCAGCCGCGCCACCTGAAGGAGCATGTCGTTGTCCTTCGGGTTCTTCTCGAGGTAACCGAGAAAGGCATTGCTTGCGGCGAGGAAGTCGCCCTTCTCCTGGAGGAGGTAGGCGTTCTTGAGCAGGACGGTATTGGCGACGCGATCGCGCGCCTCCTTGGCGTCCTTTTGATCGGGCGACTTACGGAGCGCGTTTTCGAAATAAGGGAGGGCGCGTTCGGGTTGCGAGATCTGCTCGAAGCACTGGCCGATCGCCAGGTCGAGCAGCGGATCGCGCGACCCCGCGCCCGCTTCCTTGACCTTCAGCATCTCCGCCAGGGCGCCTTCGTATTTGCCGGTCCACAGCAGGCTTCGCGCGCGATTCAGGCGCGCCTCGTGATCGTCCGGACGGAGCTTCAGGTACTTTTAGTATTCGCCGGCGGCCTCGGGCAGTTTGTTCTGCCAGAAGAGTACGTTCGCCAGACCGAGCCGGCCTTCGGCGCTGGATGGCGACACTTCCAGATAGTCGACATAGGCGGCGGCCGATTCCGGGAGTTTCTTACCCCAGTTCAGGTTCTGCGCGACCCGCAGTCCTGCGTCGGGCGGCGCCCCCGGGAGACCGGCGATCGCCGTGTACTGCGAGGCGGCTTCGGCGAACATCGAGTTCGCGCTGTAGATCTCGGCGAGGCGAAGCCGCGGCAGGACCAGATTCGGCCGTTCGCGCACCACCTGAACAAGCAGGACGGACGCTTCCTTGAAGCGCTTTGACTTGATCAGCAGTTCGGCTTCGGCGTACTTGGGTCCGGCGTGGTCACGCTCGGTGACCGGCTTGGGCGGAGCCGGAGTGGGCGGCGGAGCCGCTTCCGACATCGACGGCTTGGACGGAGCGATGCGCCGTTCGGCGGCGCGCTTGGATTGGCGCTTCTGTTGAGCGGCCAGGGGCGCGCTGGGAGCGCCCTTGCGCGGTTTGACGGTGGCCGCGGTGGCGAGTTTGGGCTCCGGTGCGTCCTTACAGGTGGAAAGCAGGCGTTTGACGGCTTCGTTCTTCGGCTGCCGGGCCAGTACCTGCTCGAGCAGCGGCCGCGCTTCCCGGCAATTGCCGCGGCGATAGGCTTCCAGCGCCTTGACGACCGGGTCGTCTTGTTGGGCGCCCCACGCACCGGCGGCCAACAGCAGCAACGGGAGAACCGGCCGGAGGACTCGGGTATCAGTCATGGCGAAGGCTCGACCTCCGGGCGAATGGTCTGGCGGCGTCGCCGGACGCGGATGCCACGGCTTGCGTAGGCGCCAGTGGGGCGGCGGGCCGTGCGTCGCCGATCCCCACTCGGGTCCGGACGAACTCCCGGGCGCGCTGGAGAAACGCATCCTGGTTGGCGTAGGGAAGCTCTTCGACGGCCGGCGCCACGGCGCCGTGCCATTGCACCCAGAATTGGTTCAGGAACTCCTCGCCCGACGCCGCTTCGGTGAGCAGGCAGGCGATGCCGTGCGGACCGGTGTAGACCAAGTCGGGCAGGCGGAGCAGCATGGACGCCGTGCTGGCCAATTCCTCCACCGCCTGAGCGATCGCCGGCACGCGCAGGGCCAGCACCAGGAACGGCAGCCCGTTGTCACGCGCGTACATCGTCTCGCGCGCGATTCGGGCGCAGAAAGCGCGCAGGTCGCCAGTGATGGCGAAACCGTCGCATTCCGGCTGTCTGGAGATGCGGGCCGCTTCACCCGCCAGTTCGCTCCGCCGCACCGATCCGCTCCGCAACAACAGGTTCATCAGCGTCAGCCGCAGCACGCGCTCGTCCTCCATGTAGGGAAGGCACAAGTCGACGCCCGAGGCCAGGGCTTCCAGTTGCGCGCGCATGCGGTGGAAGTTATCGCCGAGACCGACAATCAGCGCGGTGGAGCCGCGGGAGCGCAGCATTCGGGCGGTCTCGGTTCCGGCGATTCCGGTCATCTCCACCGCCAGTAGGATGGCTTTGGGCGCGGCCGCGGCAGCCAGGCTCATCGCCGCCCCCGCGCCCGCCGCCTCGAACACGGTGAAGTTCTTTTCGAGCTGCGCTCGCAACATGGCGCGCCTAGTGTGGTCCGGCTCCACGATCAACAGGGCCGGCCCCGGGTGCTCTTTCTGGGTCTCTGGCCTCGCCCTGCCCTGCTCCACGAGAACCGGCCGGTGCGGGGGTTCGGGCGTGAGGGGCAGCGGCGCTTCCGGCTTGGCGATCGTCCGCGTTGCCGGCGGTTCGGGACGAGGATGGGGCCGGAACCTAGCCGCCGGTGGTGGAGGCGCGGGCGCGGCGGATTCCGGTTCCGGGCGCTCTTCCCGAACCTCCAGAAGGCCGGCTCCGGGGCCGATCGCAAACCCGATGGTTCGCGCCCCAGCCATCTCCGGGAAAGATTCGAGCGTCATCGAATGATGCGGCTGGCTCCAACCGGGGCCGCGCAACGTGAGGATTCCGGACGAGGCGGCCCGGCACCCCATCGGCACGTGGGACGGACCGGGAACATCGAGCACGAACAGCGAGCAGGCCCGGAGGGCGGCGAACGATTGCATCACCAGGCGGCACCGTTGGGCATCCAGATCGCGGCCGGAGCGCACCAGCGGGGTGAGCGGGTCGAACACCAAACGGTCCAGACGGCGTCCCTCGAGAAGACCAGTGAACTCGTCGATCAGCATGCGGTGATCGTCGAGTCCGGCGGCCATCTCGGCGACGTTTTCCGGGTACTCGAACACGAGCAGGGATTCGTCCTCGGTGTAGGGTCCCAGGTCGAATCCGAGCGAGTCCGCCTGGCCGAGCAGATCCTCCGGCGCGCGGTCGGTGATAAAGGCGATACGCTCGCCCCGTTCCAGGCCGTCCCTGGCAAATCCCAGACAAAAAGTGGTGCGCCCGGATCCGGTATCGCCCAGCACGAGGTAGCCCCCGGCCTCCTGGAGGCCGCCAATTGATCGGTCGAGCTTGTTGAATCCGGTTGCTTTCACAGAGGACAGCCTGACGCACCCCCCACGGCGGGTGATCGGTCGGTGCGGCTGATCGATGACTTCAGCAAACCATCGGCGGGCTAGGACCGGAACCTTAGCCCTATTCCGCGCAGTTGCGGTCTATGCCAGCGGTCCTAAGGCGGGATCGTAGTACCCTGGGCGGGTGCAGACCGCCGCCGCAGGCGCCGATCAAGCCTATGTAACCAATGCGATTCTCCTTCGCTAGCCGCCTGCTGCTCGCGTGCGCGGGCTCCGGCGGATTTTTGTTCGCGCAACCCGCCACTTTTCAATACCGTACGGTCTCCGATTGGGGAACCGGTTTCAGTGGCGAGATCACGATTCGGAACGGGTCCACCGAGCGCATTTCCGGCTGGGGACTCCAGTTCGAGTTCGACCGCTCCATCGACTCGATCTGGGATGCCCGCATTAGCGCGCGGGAGGGCTCGAAATACGTCGTACGCTCGGCCGGGTGGAACGACGTAATCGACGCGGGAAAATCCCTTACGTTCGGATTCCAAGGGACTCCCGGCGGTGTCAGCCGGCCACCCGCGGCCTTCCAGTTGAGCAGCGCGGCGACCATCGGACCGGAGGCCCCCAAACCCGCTTCCGGAGCGATCCTGGTCGCGTTGCGGGAGACCGGCCGCTGGGCGGATGGCTACTCGGCTTCGATTTCCGTCACCAATGACACGGGAGCGGAACTGCGGGACTGGACCCTGTCGTTCACGCTGGACTCGGCGGCGTCGTCCTTTTGGAACGCCACGTTCCGGCGGGAGGGGAACCGCTACTTCGTGACGCCTTCCCAGGCGGCGGCCCTCGCCCCTGGAGCAGCCGCGTTGCTCGGATTCTCGGCGGCCGGCAAGCTGACCTCCGCCAGCGCAGCGCAATGTAGGATAAACTCGGCGGACTGTGTGCTGACCACAACTCTGTTCGCGGGACCGGCCGGACCGGCGCAACCGATCCAGATCGACGGCGAGCCGGCGCAGAACCCATACTCGGTGCTGACTCTGCCCGGCGGACTGACGCCGTTCCGATTGCGGTCGGCGGCCGGGTCCACGTCGTTCCGGGCGGCGTCGAGCAATCCGGCCGTGGCGTCGGTCCAGGTCTCCGGCGACGCGCTCCGGATCACGGCGGTGGCGGCGGGCCGGGCCAGCATCCGGATCGACGATATCGCGGCGGGAACTTCCCGGTGGGTCGGCGTCCGCGTCCCGAACGCCGATGGAACGCCGCCGGGGCTGCCGCCCTACGTGGCGATCGGCTCGGTGAGCGAGGACACCACGGAACACCTGGGGTTCTGGCGCTCCATCGAACCGGGGGCGAGGAACAAGCGCGCCGATCTCCGCTACATCTACCTGAACGGCGGACCGTCGAACGGCTGGGACACCTGGAGCAACGAGCCGGGCGGCCGCGCCGTCCACTATATCCGCAACAGCCGGACGCTGGGGATGATTCCGTTCTTCGTGTTCTACAACATACCGGACGGCGGAGAGAGTTACGAAACGGACCTGGCGCACGTACAGAGTCAGCCGTACATGGTGGCTTACTTCCGGAATCTGAAGCTGTTCCTGGACATCGCGAGGCGCGAATCGCCGGACGACATGGTGGGGCTCATCCTCGAACCGGACTTTCTGGGATACATGGCGCAGAACTCCGGCCGGGCGGCCGCCGATATCCCAGCCGTGACCCGCGCCGCGTATCTATCCGGCGTCCTGGGCGACGGCGACCCCAGATTCGCCGACAACGTGCAGGGGCTGGTGCGGGCGATCAACTACACGATCTCCAAATACGCGCCGCAAGTCCGGTTCGGCTGGCAGATGAATTTGTGGGCTTCTCCCGGCGGAGGTTACACCACATCGATCCCCGGCCGCGGCATCATCCGCAAGACGGACGAGGTGGGGATCGAGGCCGGACGGCAGGCCGTCTACGACGAGGCCGTGGCGATCACCAATTACTATCTGGACGCGGGCGTTGCGTCCCACGGCGCCGGCTTCGTGTCGATCGACAAGTACGGGCTGGACGCCGGCGGAGCCGAACCCGGCGCGGCGCGCGATCCCTCGAACTCCATCTGGTTCTGGAACGCCGATCACTGGAACAACTATCTGCTGTTCGCGCGGGCGATGAAGGACGCGTCCGGACTGCCGGTGGTGTTGTGGCAGCTCCCGGTGGGGCGGATCAACTCGACGGCCGAATCGAATCCTTACGCGGGCTCCGGCGGGTTCGAGGATCTGCCCAATACGCACCGGAAGTTCGAGGACTCCGCCGCGTCGTTCTTCCTAGGTGACACGTTCCGCGCCGCCGATGCGCGATTCGAGTGGTTCTCGGCGAACGCGACCGGCGATCCCGGCGTGCAGGCGGGGAACGGCTCAGTGACCTGGGCGCCGCATATGAACGAAGCGGCGGCGGCGGGCGTGGTGGCGATCCTGTTCGGGCCCGGAGTCGGCGCGAGCACGGGTAACGTGGGCGAGCCGCCAACGGACGGTTACTGGTGGATCTCGAAGGTCCAGCGCTATCTGGCCGCGCCGGCTCCTCTGCCGCTACCGTAAGTCGCGCAGGATCTCGCGGGCGCAGTTGTGTCCCGGCGCCCCCATCACGCCGCCGCCCGGATGCGCGCCCGATCCACAGAGGTAGAGGCCTTCCAGCGGCGTCCGGTGCCGCGCCCAGCCGGGAACGGGGCGCATCACGAACATCTGGTCCAGGCTCATCTCGCCGTGGAAGATGTTGCCGCCCGTGATTCCGAACCGGCGCTCGAGATCGAGCGGCGTGAGAACCTGGCGGTGCTCGACGATCGAGTGGATGTTAGGCGCGTATCCGGCGATCAGATCCATCACGCGATCCGCGAACGGCTCGCGTTCGGTGTCCCAGGAGGCCTCGCGCAACGTGTATGGCGCGTATTGCAGGAAGATACCCATGACGTGTTTGCCCGGCGGCGCGAGCGACGGATCGTACATCGTGGGGATGGTCATTTCGAGCAGGGGCTCGCGGGAGGGGCGGCCGTACTTGGCGTCGTCCCAGGCGCGTTCGACATAGTCGATCGACGGACAAAGGTGCATCGTGGCGCGATGCTGGGGACCCGGAGTTCCGGGCAGGCAGCGGAAGTCCGGCAGTCCGTTCAAGGCGAGGTTGATCTTACAGGACGTGCCCTCGCACCGGAAGCGGCGGATATCCGCCACGAAGTCGTCCGGCAACGCGCCCGGTTCCACCAGCCGCAGGAAAGTAACCTTGGGATCGGCATTACTCGCCACGACGCGCGCCTCGATCTCCTCGCCGCTCTCGAGGATCACGCCGGCGGCTCGTCCCTGGCGGGTCAAGATGCGGGAAACCGGCGCGTCCACGCGGATCTCCGCGCCGCGCGACCTGGCCGATTCCGCCATCGCGTCGCAGACCGCTCCCATTCCGCCCTTGACGAAGCCCCACACGCCCCGGCGGCCGCCGACGCCGCCCATGCAGTGATGCAGCAGGATGTAGGCCGTTCCCGCCGACCGGGGCCCGCCGTTGGCGCCGATGACGCCGTCGGTCGCCAGCGTCACCTTCAGTTCCGGCGACTCGAACCAGTCGTCCAGGAAATCGGAAGCGCTTTGCGTGAAGATGCGCACCAGCGCGGCCATCTGCTTGGCGGATAACCCGCGCAGCCGGCCGGCGAGCTTCAGCCAGTCGAGAAATCCGCCGATGCTTGCCGGTGGAAACTCCGGCGGCGTTACCAGCAGCAGGGACTCGACGATCTCCGCCAGTTTCTCGAGGTGCGCCTCGTACTCGCCGAGCTTGGCGGCGTCGCGGCGGGAGAACTTGGCGATCTCGTCGTGCGTGCGCGCCGCGTCCTGCCACATGAAGAGGTGGCGGCCATCGGGGAAGGGCGAGAAGAACGGCGGCTCCTTGGCCTCGACGCGGTAACCGAACCGGTGGAGTTCGAGGTCGCGCACGATTTGCTCGAGCAGCAGGCTCTGTAGGTAGGCGCCAGTCGAGACGCGGTAACCGGGCCAGATCTCCTCGGTGACGGCGCAGCCGCCCACCAGGGAACGCCTTTCGAGCACAACCACGTCGAGGCCGGCGCGAGCGAGGTATCCGGCCGCGACCAGTCCGTTGTGGCCGCCGCCCACGATGATGGCATCATGTTTCTTCGGCAAGTTCCACCTCGGGTTCGGGGGCGGGATCGGGCCGGCGGCGGAACACCACCACGGCTAGCGGCGGAAGCGTGATGGCGATGCTCGCCGGCCGCGAGTGATCGGGGATCGGGTCCGCGGCGGCGCCGCCGTGGTTGCCCACGTTGCTTCCTCCGAAGACAGCGGCGTCGGAGTTGAAGATCTCCTCGTAGTAGCCTTCGGCCGGGACTCCGATGCGGTACCCGTACCTCGGCAGAGGAGTGAAGTTGCACGCGAACACCAGGAATTGTTTCCGGTCCCGGGCGAACCGCAGGAACGAAATCACGGAGGACTCGACATCGCGGAAGTCGATCCACTCGAAGCCGCTCCAGTGGGCGTCCACCTCGTGCATGGCCGCCTCGGACGCATACAGCCGGTTCAGGGCCTTCACGCACTCGCGCAGCGAGCGGTGATGGTGGAACTGCAACAGATCCCAACGCAGGCCGCCGTTCTCGTTCCACTCTTCGTACTGGCCCAGTTCGGCTCCCATGAAGAGCAGCTTCTTACCCGGGTGTCCGTACATATAGGCCAGGAACGCGCGCGCGTTGGCGAACTTGCGCCATTGGTCGCCGGACATCTTGCCGATGAGCGACGACTTGCCGTGCACTACCTCGTCGTGCGAAACCGGCACCATGTAGTGTTCGTCGAAGGCGTAGATCAGGCTGAAGGTCAGGTTCTGGTGATAATACTTGCGGTAGACCGGATCCTGCTCGAAGTAGTCGAACATGTCG
>SYLY01000133.1 GCA_005808475.1 Acidobacteriota bacterium | reverse complement strand
TGTGCTTGGCCACCAGAGCGGCGAACTCGGTCCGGGGAAAATGCCGCGGGAGTTGATTGAACAGACTCGCCGTTTGTACCATGGAGAAGCCCTCCTTTTAGGGTTCGTCGCCGGGGTGGAACGCCGTCAAAACGAACCATCCCCGCTTCGATCAAGTATAGGGGGCCTTTCCTCCTTCGGCGCTCCGTCCAGACCTGCGATGTGCTCTCGACTTAGGAGTCTATTTTGGACAAGAGTGCAGCCGGATGGACCCGGACGCGATCAACCCGCAAGCCGCCGGCCTGCGCGGCGCCGTGGTGTACGCGGGCGCCGGCCCGGGGCGGAGCGGTGTCCGCAACTTCATCCACACCTACTATGGAGCCCACGCTCCTCGACTCGGACTGGCGTATCAACTGTCCCCGAAGACGGTGGTGCGGGCCGGCGCGGGGCTGTTTTATTCACCCCTGATCGGCGTGGACAACAACAAGCAAGGCTTCAACGCGTCCATTGACGCCTCCACGCTGGATGGCGGTCTGACCCCGGCGTTCCTGATCGATTCCGGATGGCCGGCGGGAGTTGTGAAGTATCCGCCATTCATCGATCCCGCCATTGCCAACGGGCAGAACGCCACCACCACCGAGTTTCGCCCGGGAGGCAGCGGTAGGCTGTCGCGAACCAGCCAGTGGCAGTTCAGCTTGCAACGCATGGCCGGCGGCGTCCTGCTGGATGCGACTTACGTGGGAACCATGGCCCACGGAATCACGAATAACTCGCTCGTCAACGTCAACCAGATCGAAACGGGGCGGCTGGCGCTCGGATCTCTGCTGACCCGCAACATCACCGATCCAGCGGTGGTGGCGGGGGGCTTTCGGCCGCCGTACGCCGGGTTCCGGGGAACACTGGCGCAGTCGCTCCGGGCGTTTCCGCAGTACTTGACCGTGACCACCCTCGACGCCCCGTCGGGTAACTCGACCTACAACGCCTTGTTCCTCAAATCGGAAAAGCGGTTCTCGCGCGGGATGCAGTTCCTGGTGTCCTATGCGTTGTCCAAGAGCATCTCCGACATCAGTTTCACCAACATCGACCTCGCGCGGCCGCAGGATCAGTTCAACCGGCGGGCCGAGAAGGGACTCAGCGATGTGGACATTCCGCAGCGCCTGACGGCGAGCTTCAGTTACGATCTGCCGTTGGCCCGCCGCAATCGCATCCTGGGTGGCTGGAGCGTAGCCGGTATCCTGAGTTATGAGGCCGGATCGCCGCTCCGGATTACGACGCCGAACAATTTGCCGCTATTCAATGGCCATCTCAGGCCGAACCATACGGGCGCCGGCATCCGGACGCCGGTCCTGCGCGGCGCGTTCCAGCCGCAAAATACGCTGACCGGCCAGGCTGGCGACTTGTTCCTCAACCGGGACGCCTTCGCGGCGCCGGCTCCGTTCACCCTCGGAACGTTGGGCACGTTCCTGCCGGACATCCGGGGATTCGGGATCCGGAACGAGAACCTGTCCCTGGTGCGAGTTGTTTCGTTCGGCGAACACCGCCGCGCGGAACTCCGGGCAGACCTGTTCAACGCCTTCAACCGGCGCAATCTGGCGGACCCGGTGACGGATCTTAGCAATCCGGGTTTTGGACGGATCAACGGCCAGGGTTCGGCGAGAGTGGTGCAGTTGGGGTTTCGAGCGGACTTTTGAGGCCGCAACCCGATAATGGATATTATGTCGCATCGGAGAGACGCCGGGCGAGCGGTCTCAGACTGTCGCCGCCTCCTCGATCGAAAGGACGCCGCGATCGGTGTCGAGTGACGCTCGCACGCCGATCGGCAGCGTCAACTGATCCGCGGTGTGTCCGATCGTCAGTCCCGCCAGCACGGGTCCCGGCACATCGCCGAAGTGGTTGTCGATCGTCTCGCCGAGTCCGTACGGGCTCGCCGAACTCGGCTTGTTGTCCTTCGGCGGACAGTCGTTGCACTCGCCCCATACGATGCCCGCGGCCTGCTGGAGCTTTCCCGCCAGGCGCAGGTGCGTCAGCATCCGGTCGATGGAATAGATCTGTTCGCCGACATCCTCGAGGAACAGGATCTTTCCCCTCGTGTCGATCTCGTGCGGCGTGCCCATCGTGGACGCGATCAGAGTCAGGTTGCCGCCAATGAGCCGCCCCGATGCCTTGCCAGGGCGGATCGCGCGGAGCCGGTGTTGTGGACGTAGCCTGTTGTTCTCCGCCGGGTTCGAAACGTTGCCCACCGGCCCCGTTCCAAACAGCGCCTTGCGGAAATGTTCCTGGGTGTAGCCGGTGAAGCCGGACAACGGAACGGGACCGTGAAACGTCACCAGTCCGGTGCGCTTGTGGATCGCCAGGTGGAGCGCCGTGATGTCGCTATAGCCGAGGAACACCTTGGGATTGGAGCGGATCAATCCGTAGTCGATCCGGTCCAGGATATGCTGGCTGCCGAATCCGCCTCGTACGCAGAACACTCCCGCGAATCGCGGATCGGACCAGGCGCGGTGGAAATCGGACACGCGGCCGGCGACGGACTCGGCGAAGTTCGGGGCCCGCCTGCCCACCGACGGCATCGCCACGGCCTTCAAACCGAAGTGCTCGCAGGTCTCGCGAGCCATGATGAGCGAGTCGGGCTCGATCACCTCGGTGGACGGCGTGATCAACGCGACGGAATCGCCGGCCTTCAGCCGGTTCGCCCGGATGAGAGGCGCGGATTCCTGGAACGGCGCCGCCGCCATCGCGAGCAGTTCGCGGCGCGCGATCACAGGCCCAGCTTCTCCTTCGAGTAGGCGAGACACAGCTTCACGTTGTCGTTCTCATAAGCGCGCTGTGCCGCCGCGTCCCTGCCCTCCATCCTCGGCAGTGGCTTCCGAGGCGGATTCGCCGCTACCATCCGCAGCGTCCGCGCCAGAGGCCAACCGTTGCGCTCGGGAAACGTCGCCCAGTACTTCGCCGTGAGGCAAGGCACTTTCAACGGATCGCGGGTGATCATTTCGAGCGTGATCTTCACGCTTGGCTTTTTCTCGCGCACCATGCTCACGATCTTCGGAATATCGAGGAACCCGTCGCCCAGCGGCACTTCCGACAACAGGAATCCATCCTCGTACGACGCGACGCCCATGTCCTTGATGTGCGTCGAGATCGTGTACGGAGCGTTTCCACCACTTCCATCGGATCGTCGAGCAGTGAGATGTTGTTGCCCGTGTCGAGACACACCCCGAGGCGCGGGCTCGAATAGCGGCGCAGGATCGCGGCGAACTCGGCGGCGGTCCAGTCCTTGTGGTTCTCGAGCGCCCAGTCGATGCCGGCCTTCTCAGCCAGGGGAATGCCGCGTTTGATCGCCGTGTGCGACTCGTCGACGAAACTCTTCCACGCGGCCAGCGTCGCGAACGTCTCATAGCGGCGGCCGCTCAGGCACGCCGACCGCACGCACACCGCGCCTGCCTCCTTGGCCGCTCGCAAAACGGCTTCGAACTGCGCGGCGTCCTGGCGGGGCAGCGGTCCCATCACCTCGAGGAACATCCCGTACTCCTCGATCTTGGCCCGCACCTTGCTCACGTACGCCTTGTCGAGCGACGACAGCGAAGCCTGCACTCCGCCGCCTCCGAGCGATTGGGCGTGCTCGATGAACTCCAGCGTGTCGCGCGGACGCCACGCGGTCATGTAGCACGTCGTCGCGATGCCCATTTTCGTCGTGGGCGCGGCCCGCATGGCCGCCGCGGCCACCGCCGCTCCGGCGAACTGTCTTCGTGTCATCCGGCAAAATTGTAGCGCGAACGGCCTTTGCGGGCGGGAACAAGCGATCAGTAGCGAACCCGGTCGTAGGGCGGCAGCGGTCCACGCATGAAACGGGACTCACGTTGGGCGCGGTATTTCACGTCCAGATGCGGCGTGTCCACCTTGGCGCCTTTTCGATACGAGGAATCCATGATCGCTTCGGTCGCGCCGGTGGCGAGCAGCGTCCGCTCGGGGGGATAGAACTCCTTGCCTTCCACGATGGTGCGTTCCACCCAATAGCTGAGGCCGTTCCCGTGGCTCCACGGGCGTCCCCACTGGGTCACCATGGAGCACACCGCCGGATCGGCGCGGCCCTCGATCTCGGCGGCGAACCCCGCCTGTTCGGTGTGTCCGCTCAGCATGTAAATGACGCCCTCGAGTCCGCTCCGGTATCCGAACAAAAACAGCAGCGGTTGTTTCACGGTGTCCTCGATGCGGCCGCGCTTCAGCGAATCGTCGTGGCGCATCGCCTCCTCGAGCAGGTTGCGCGCCCACGGATTGGCGGCGTCCCACTTCCACACGTCCGCACCTTCGATGCATTGCGCCCACGCGATGCCGGTCTCGCCTCCGCGGCGGCGCTCCACCATGCTCTGGTAGACCTCGATGCCGTGGTATCCGTACGCTTCCATGCCGCCGTAGAAGTAGCCCACGGCGCGCTTCACCGGCGCTTCCAGAGGCAGTTCGAGCTCCGGACGGCGCCACGTCAAGGTGAGCGAAGTCCCTGCGATCAGCGGGAACTTCAGTTCGCGCGACCAGTCGAACATGCGCTTCGCCTTCGTCCATTCGGTGGAAAAATGCTTGTCGACGAACAGCGGAAGCGGCTTGCCGGTCTCGCGGTACGCGGCGACGATCTTCTCCATCAGTTCGTACCGAGGGTAGAGCTTCTGCCCTTTGTCGTTGGACGGATAGTCGCCGTGCTCGCCGATGAGCACCACGCCGCGGATGCCGGGAACGATCGCGTCGCGAACGGTGGGCTTCAGCGGGATGCCATGCCGGGCGGCCTCGCCGCGGCCGATGTCGTTGGCGGGCGCCTGTTCGAGATACATCGCGGCGATCTCGAGTTCGGACTTGTGGCGCTGGCCCTCCCAGTGAAACCCGCGCAGCATGTTTCCGATGAAGACATCGGCGTGCGAGTTGCGGTAGTAGGCGGTGACGATGGCGGCGATGCGCGCGGGTCCACCGGCGGCCATCGCGGCCGCGGGAGCGGAGAGCAGAGTTCGTCGTGTCATTGGTGGGAGCCTCATTGTTTCTGGAGCATGGGGACGCCCGCTTCATTGGGTTTTCTCGCCACGGCTTGGCCGGCGAATTTGACCAGCGTGAATTCGGCGCGATAGAGCACCTTGCATCCCTTTTCCAGATGGCCGCCGAACGCGCCCCTGACATCGGACAGCGTCATGTGAAAGTGCGGTTCACCGGCGGCGACGATGCCATTGATGTTGAGGATCTCCATCGCGCCCTTGCGAGTGGTGAACCTCTGTTTCGGCTTTTCGTCGAGCGTGGTGACGGCGTGGAAGGTGCACTGCTGCAACGATCCGACGGCCGAGACGAGCGCGCCGTCCTGGATCTGGTGCTTGCGGATGGCGTCCATGAGCGAGTCGAGGACATCGTCGCCGCGGTCGAGGCGAATGCGGAAGATCTCTTGAACGGTCGCGCCGCCGAAGATGTCGCCGGCGGAGAGGAGAGAGGCGAAGAGGGTCGAGGCGAGGAGGAGTCTGCTCATCACAGACATCCTCTCACGGTTCTCAGTGAGGTTGTTCTTCCCAGAAAACCTTCGCGTAGCCGGGCCGCAGGTGATGATAGATCGAATAGGGCAACATCTCACGGAGCTTCATCCCAACGGGCAAACCCAACGCGACCGGGCCTTGCATGTAGATCTCAACGCCGCCGTGCCGGCCCTTGATCCATGTCTTCACCACCCGTTCCACCAGTTCCACAATGTCGCGCCAGATGTGAGGCTGGTCCTGGTTCAGCACGAACCTCTCGCGCTCCCTGGGTCCTTCCACATACAGTATCGAAGGCTGAATGCCTCGGGCGGCCACGAACTTGGCGACCTCGCCGAGGGAATCATCTGCTTCAGTTCCCGACGCCTTGACGAGTAGCGGGATTTGCACTCTACTGCTCGAAGGCACGTTTTCGGATTCCGGACCCGCGAGCCACGCCATTCCATACGCGCTCGGAAGCACCGGTATTTTCACATACGCCGCCGGCCCCACGGAAAATCGTACCGCGCCTCCGAAGTGCGCCGCGAACTCCTCGAACGAGCCTCCTCTCGCGAGATGCTGCATCGGCGAATCGACCGCCCGCCCTTTCAGGGACTCGATGATCTCTTGGAGCGCCTCCCAATATCGGCCCCGCGCATCCACCGCCTGCAAAAGTCCTTCCGGCTCTCCCGCGATCAGAATGGGGAGAAGGCGTTTCCCCGCCGTGCGCGCCCCATCGATCTCGCGTGCCACGAAGCTATCCGGGTGGTTCGCCTCTGGCGACTGAAGCCAGGTGAACGTTTCGCACGCGGCGATTCGGGAGAAAATCTCCTTCTCCCATTCCACTCCACGAGCCATCCGCTCATCCATCCACGGATCCAAGCCGGCCCGCCTCAGGTCGTGGAACAGCCGCACCGCATGCGGCTTGTTGTCGTGGCTGTAGCTGACAAAAACCCGCACCGTTCTACGTCGCCTTCCCTTCCGAGTAGACCTTCATGTACGCCGGTTGCAGCCCGCGCGAGTAGTTGTACAAGCCATACGGAAGCATCTCGCGGAGCTTCATTCCAATCGCGAAGCTCAGCGTCACCGGGCATTGCTGAAACACTTCGATGCTGGAGTGGCGGCCCTTGGCCCAGATCCTCACCGTCCTCTCGCTCAGTTGAACGATGTCGCGCCAGACATGCGGCTTGTCGTTCGGGAGTTGGAGCTTGTCCCCGGACCGCGCGCCTTCGACGTAGAGGATCCAGGGTTGCATTCCACTCGACAGCAGAAAGAGGGCGATCTCCTGCAGCGAGTCGTCCGCGTCGGAGCCGGTAACCTTCAGAACCAACGCCACCGGCGGCAGCAACTCGCTCGTGCGGACCGGTATGCAGCCCGACTCCGGACCGGCGAGCCACGCCATCCCATAGGCGCTGGGAAGCACGGGAACGGCCAGAAAGCGCTGCCTGCCGGCGACGAATTCGCGCCGCAGTCCGAGCTCGGCGCCGAACTCGGCCATCGTGTGGCCGTCGGTGAGCCAATCGAGAGGAGCCGGCACCGCCCGGCCTCCCAGATCCGAGAGCACACGAGGCAGCGCCTCCCAATAGCGGCCGCGCGCATCCACCACCTGCCGCGTGTGGCCCACGTCGCCCGCCACCAGGATCCGCACGATCTTCTTGCCCAGTCGCTCCGCCTCGGCCAGCTCCGCGGCGACATTCTCAGAGGTGTGGGACTCCGGCGAGACCAGAACCACAAAGGCATCGGATCCGCCGATGCCCGCCAGGATCTCCGCTCGCCAATCGGCATCGGTGGGGATGTCGAACACGTCCTGCCACGGTTCCAGTCCGGCGCGCTTCAGGTCGTGACGCAGCCGCACCGCAACGGGAGAATTGGTGCGGCTATAGCTGAGGAAGACCCGCATCTCTACGGTTCCACCGTGAACGCCGTGATGCCAGGACCTCCGGCGTTCGACCACGGTCCCCACGCGCAGTTGGACACCGTGGTCCCTCCCGTGCACGCGCGCACGATTCCATTCAACAAAGTGTTGGCGTTGTTGATCGAAGTCACGGGAACCTGCACCAGCAACCCCGGCGTCACTCCCTGGTACAGCGCGTCGGCGCGACCCGGCGTCGTCACGAAGTACTCGTACAACTTCGAGTCCGGAACCGGGCTCCAGCCGAGCGTGATGTTGCCCTGCTTCACTCGGCCGTTGTGCTGCGGCGACACCATCGTCGGCGAAGCCGCGCTTTGTCCGCGAACGAGGAAGCCCGCCGCCGGACCCTGTGCCGGATTGGCGCTCGCCGGATTGGCGATCACCAGGGCGTCGTAGCGGTTCCCCTCGGCGCGGAAGTACGCGGAGTAGAAATTCGCCGTGGTGAGCACGTCGAGCGCCGCCGCTTGCCGCGAAAGATCCTGCACGTAGAGCCGGTACACCGTGTTGGAGCCATTGTCGCCCGGTATGCGGCTCCAGGCGAAGTTGATCACCGGGCCATCCACCGCCAGGCCTTCCAGTGGCTCGCCCAGAATCGGTACGGCGGGATTCGGACCCGGCGGGTTGATCGCCACCGATGGGCTCACCGCGCCGCAGCCGTTGCCATTGCAAGGAGTCACGGTGACTTGCGCGGGCCCCGAGGGAACCGGGGTAACCACTGTCGTGCCGGAGACGGTCTCGGAGGCGACCGTCAGCGCGCCACCCCCTGGTCCTGTATTCTGCTGCACGACGCGGACCTGATAGAGATCCGCGCCGGAAGCGGGAGTCCAGGTCAGAGTCAACACATTGCCGTCGGTCACGGTGGCTGCGGTGATGATGGATTGGCTGAACGGAGGAGGCGGCAGTTGCACCAGGAAATTGCGCGGGAACGAGGCAGGTCCGCACGCCGCCGAACAGGCTCTGACCTGGAGTGTGTACAGGCCCGGCGAATTGAACGAGTAGGTGGTGTTGTTGTCGGTTCCAGGCACGGCGATCTGCAACACCGGGGCGCCGCCGCGCGTCAACAGAACCTCATAGCGCGAGGCGTCCAGCACGCCGTTCCAGGTGAACGTGGCCGTCGACGAGCCGATCACTTGCCCTTGCCTCGGTTCCACGATCTCCGGCGCGGACTGGGGGGCCTGCGCCTGCACGACGAAGCGCTGGTAGACGGCCGGTAGGCAGGTTGCGTTGGCGGCTGTGCTGGAACAACCACGGATCTCGGCGACGAAAACGCCGTTCGGGAGGTTGACCAGGATAGACGGCGCCGCCGCCGGAAGAATGCTCCCCGAGAACAGCGTTGTCGCCGCCGACGAGCCTCCCGTGACGACGCGCACGTTATAAATGCCCACGCCCGCCACCGGCGTCCAGCTAAGCGTTACGCCGGGCACGATGATCGTCTGATCCAATGTGGGCGCGGTGATCGTGGGTACGGAGGGGTCGGGCGTGGCGCCAGGATCCACTCGCAGCCCGCCCACGTAGGCGTTGCCCGTGCCGTCGACCGCGATCGGACCGTATGGTTCCGGCGTGGCATACGGGAGGAACATCGAATATTGGAAGCCCGATCCGGACGCGAGCAGCTTGCACAGGAACGGGGCGAAGCCGCCGACCGAACTCGGCGGAACCAGGTCGAAGTGCATCGGCGAGGCCTGCGCCGGATTGATCACCGGGAAATCCCGCGACGTGCCGAAACCGGACAGATGCAGCGCACCGTTGGTATCCACGGCGATGCCCCGCCCCACGTCGCCACCCGCGCCGCCAATATAGGTTCCGAACGAAAGCCCGCTTCCCGCGCTGTTCAGCCGGGCCACGTACACATCGCCGCCTCCGGCGAATTCGCGGATCGCGTTCGCCGCCGGCAAAGGACCGGCGTTGTTGATCATCACGTACGGCGCCAAGTTGACGTCCACCGCGACCGCGTCCAGGCTGTCGTCGAGCACACTGCCGAAGTAGGTGGAGAACGCGACCGTGGGCGTGCCGCCGGTTTGCGCGTTGATCTTGACCAGGAAGCCGTCGGTGCCCGTGCTTTTCGCGTTCTGAAAGGGATTCGCCAGCGTCAGATCGGAAGCGGCGGTGTTTCCGCCGGCATAGGCCGCGCCCGCGCTGTCCACGGCGATCGCGTTGCCCACGGTCGCCCCGTTGGTTCCGCCGAAGTAAGTGGCGTAGGAGTACTCGCCGCCCGCGGATGGGATCTTGGCGATGAACGCGTCGGTGGATCCGCGCCTGGTTGCCTGGATCGCGTTGCGCACCGGGAAGTTCGTGGAATCGGTGACGCCCGTCACATACGCGGCGCCCGAAGCGTCCACCGCGATCGAGTTCACATAATCCGTGCCGGAACCGCCAACAGTGGTCGAATACTCGAGATCCGTGCCTTGGGGATTAATCTTCGCGACGAATCCGTCGATGCCGCCGCCCGGGGCCGCCTGCGCCGGAGCTCGCACCGGCGACACCGAGCCGCTGCCGGCGATATACAGCGATCCACCGGAGTTCACGGCGACCGCCGGAAGCGCGCTCGCCGGTGGTAGAGGCTGCGTCAGCGCCGCCGCGAAGAACGCGGAGTAGATCTGGGCGCCGGCGTTGTTCACCTTGAACGCGAACACGCCGATGACGTTGTTCTGGCTTCCATAGGCCGCGTAGTAGACGCTGCCGCCGGAGTCCACCGCGACGCCTTTGAAGATGCGGCCCAGGCGGTACAACACCGGATCGATCGTCAGGGGCAGCGAACGGTCGTAGGCGCCGGTTTCGAACGCCACGCGGTTGCCTTGCAGCCGGTACCGCGAATCGACGGGAACGCGAACGCCAGATCGTGTTTGATAGGCCACCGGACGTTTGTGGAGCAGCACTCCATCCGCGGTTTCGATCCGCAAGTTCCCGTCCTCGTCCAGCCGCACCGACCGCGCGCCGTCCACCACGAGCCGGATCGCCGACGGATCGGCGCCGGGGGCGAGCCGCAGATCGTATTCGAGTCGCGCCCGGTCCGCGTAATACTCGAGATCCACTCCCTTGTAAACGCCGGTGAACCGGACGCGGCCGTAGTTGGGAACGGCGCGAATCCACGAGTCCGGACCGGAGCCTAGAAAGTAGCTGCTCACCGAGGCTAGTGGCTCCAACGCCCGGCCCGGAGCCTCTGTATCCGCTCCCTCGAACCGCAGCCGGACGTTCGACCTGTCCAGCCAGACGCTGGCCTCCGCGGCGGAGAGCCCCGCCGAGATGCCATCTCCACGGGCCGCGAAAGAGGCGGGCCGCGGCGCTTGGCCTCGATTCGGCTCGAACACCAGAGCGCCCGGAGTCTCACGGACCGCGGCGAGGCTGACCGAGCAAAGTACTAGAGCGACGGTACCGGTTTTCATCGCGCCAATTGTAGCGAAACACTCAGCGGCGCAGTTTCGCCGGAACCTGATACTCGGGTCCCGCGTAGTGAAACTCCTCCGCCATCTTATAAGGAAAGTCCTTGGCGCATAGCGTGGCCAGTCCGCGCAGTTCGATCTCCACCAGTTTGTTGACCGACTCCTCGTTGACGGTGTCGAGCAGCGGCAGCCGCCGTCCCGTGGATTCGAGGCGCTGCCGAATGCGCATCGCCGCGGCGGTCTGGATCGTTTTCAACGCGCGCGCCGCGCGCAGCTTTTTCGAGAACGCCGCCTCGATGCCCACCACCTTCGGTTGCGGCACGAACGTCGCCGCGGCCTCCGGCTCCCTGCGCCGCGGATCCACCGGTTGGGCGTAGTAGTAGAGTTCGCGTGTGACATGCGGTTCCACGCCGATCGCCGCCAGCGGCGGCTGATGATTTCGTAGCGCGGCGGTGTGGCGGGCTTCCTCGGCGGCCATCCCGGTATAGTGGCGATCGAGTTGCTCGACATATTCGGCGTATGGGTTCGGAATGAACAGCACGTCGGGCTTCAGTAGGCGAATGTGAAACGCGATCCGGTCGCGCAGTTCGGTTGGCGACACGCCGCCCAATTCGCCCTCGCGATATCCCAGCGACACGACCTTCTCGATGCCCAGCGCGCGAGCCGCCTGTTCGCACTCGGCGGACGTGCGCGCGGCCGCCTGTTCTGGCGCCAGGTCCCACGCGTTCTTGTCGTCGTTGGCCACTCGCAACAGGATCGCGCGATCCCCGGTGGCGGTCATGGACGCAATGGTCCCGCCGGCCGCCAGGACGAAATCGGCGGCATCCGCGGTGACGATCAATATGGTCTTCGAGTTCGCCGCGGCGGCGAACGCCAGCAGGCACAGGAGCGATTTCATCGTTTCACCACGTTGTCCCGAAGGTATCCCGTCAGCCCCGGCAAATGATCGAACTCGCCCAGGTAGTAAAAGATTTCGGCGTACCGGAGTCCGTTCTCCGTGCCGCGTTTCCTCGAGATCCAATCCATGTGCCACTCCTCGATGGCGACGGCCGCCTCTTCGTCGGTCTTGCGGTCGAGTTCCGGCGCCTTCAATCCCCGAGCCGCCAGTTGCTGCCGCACCGATCTCGCCATCGACGGGTGCGCGTACACGTTTCGATGCGCCGAGTAGGCCTTCATCTTTCGCGCCACGTGCGCTTGCGTCAGTTCCACCGCGACATTGGCTTCGTGGCCGCGGCCGTAGTCGACCCGGGCCTTGAGAAACTGATGCGGCACACGCCACGGCTCGAGTCCAAGTTCGATGTGCTCCGGATGCACGTTGCGCAGCCCCGCCATCCAAACGGCTTCGGCGCAGGCGCGGGCCACCTTGCGATGGTCGGGGTTGCGGTCGTAGTGGCCCCAAGGATCGTGGCCCAGCACCACGTCGGGCCGGTGCTTGCGGATCAGCAGAATGATCTGCGCGCGAAGTTCGAGCAGCGGGGTGGGATCCATGTAGTCGTTGCGCCAACCCAGGCTGTACAGGCCCTTCATGCCGAGAATCGCGATCGCGGCCTCGGACTCCCGCTGGTTGATCATGTCGTTGTGCGGATAGCCCCACGCGCCGTCCTTCTCGTCGTTGGACGCGCGGATGAACCAGCCGTCGTAGCCCGCGTCCACCAGTTTGGCGATCAGTCCGCCCATGCCGTAGTCGGTGGTGTGGTCGTCATGATGGGGCTGAATCACCAGGAATCTCTTGCCCTCGGGGATCGCCGCTTTCGGCAGGGGAGCGGCGGCGGCGATGGCGGCGGCGGCCAATAGAATCAGGCCTATCATCGCTTCACCACGTTATCCCGCAGATATTTCGCCAGCCCTGGCAGGTGATCCCACTCGTCGCGAAAATAGAACACCTCCGCGTACTTCGCGCCGTGCTGTTCGCCCACTTGGCGCGACCACGACTCCATGCTCCACTTCTGCAGTTTCTCCACCGCCTGCTCGTCGGTCAGACCTCCCAGTTCCGGGATCTCGAGCCCTTGCGCGTCCAGCCGCGAGCGGATCGACTTCGCCAGCGCGGGCGAGCCTCGAACGTTGTTGTGCGCGAAGAACGCCTCGCCCTTCCGGCGCACGTGATCTTCGGTGAGTTCGATGGCGACGTTCGGCGCGTGCCCTCGTCCGTAGTCGCTCCGTTGCGTGTAGTACACGAACGGCACGCGATGCGGTTCCAGTCCCGCCGCGCGATGTTCCGGGTGCACGTTGGCGAGCCCCGCCATCCACGCCGCTTCGCCGGCCGCGCGCGCCACCTTGCGGTGATCGGGATTCCGGTCGTAGTGGCCCCACGGATTCCAGGTCATCACGATGTCGGGCCGCAGCTTGCGGATCAGCAGGATGTAGTTTTCGCGGACCTCCTTGATGGGGACCGAGTCCATGTGATCGTTGCGCCAGTTGAGGCTGATCACATCCTTCACGCCGAGAAAGCGCGTCGCCGCCACCGACTCGCGATGGTTGATCTCGTCGCCGCGGCCCCATCCCACCGCCGAGTCCTTCTCGTCGTTGGTGGTCCGCACGAAGTACGCCGTGTAGCCGGCGCCGGTCAGCTTCGCGATGAAGCCGCCGAAGCCCCACTCCCACGTGTGATCGTCGTGATGAGACTGGATGATCAACACCGTTCGGCCCGGCGGATTCGCGCCGAGCGGCAGCTTCTGCGCCGCGGCGGGCCACGCCGCCAGCAGCAGGGCGCAAGCGTGATAGACTCGACGCTTTCCGGCGATGCGTATTGTTTCACTGGCGGGGATCTTCACGGCTTGTCTTCTCGCGCAAGGCGAGCGGCGAATTCTCGCCGTCACGGCCTCACCGGGCGATTATATCTTCGGAGCGGGCGCGACGCTAGCGAAATTCGTGAAAGACGGCTGGCGCGTGGATGTGGCGCAGTTCGGCAACGACGAGAAGATGTCCACCGGAGCCACGCTCGCCCAGACCCGATTGGCCAATGCCAACGAAGGAGCGGCGGCCGCGAAAATGCTCGGCGTCACTGACGTCATCCGCATGGACTTCAAGGCGGGCGACCTCGGCTACGTGTCGAGCACCGAAATGCGGAACCAGCTCTTCGGTCTCATCCGCCGCGTGAAGCCGCGCATTCTGTTCATCCCCGACGGTTACGTGAGCTTTCAGCCGGATCGCGACATCCGGTCCGTGGGAATGATGGCCGAGGAAGCCTGGGGCTACAGCGGCGGTGGGACGTTCGCCAACGAACTGGCGCGGATGGGCTTCCCGCCGTATGGAGCGCCGGAGGTCTACTACTACGCGCCGGCGCGCCCTTACCGGCCGGGCGAAGGCGGCGTCGATAAGGCTCGTTTCGTGGCCCGCGAAGTTTCCGCGACGCTCGAGCAGAAGATGGACGCGGCCCTGCTGCTATCGACGCGGAACCGGGCCTGGGCCGTTTCCCGCGGCTTCCCGGCGGATGATGCGAGCGCCGCCGCTTTCGTACGCGCCTACCTCACCGAACTCGCCGGCGCAATCGGCGCCAAGCACGGCTTCGCGGCGGGCTAGGAGTTCAATCATGTCGGCCCCGCGGAAGGGATCCCCGCTTATGCGTTGGAACGGGCTCGCAAGAAGCGTTAGCACGGCGCTGCTGCTGGCGTCGACGGCGTTCGCGCAGCCGAAGGGCGCCGTGTTGGTGATCGCGCCCAGCATGCGGGACTGCATCTTCGGCGCCGGTGGAACGTTGGCGGCGATGGCGGCCGAGGGACGAGCCGTTCACGTGGTGGTGTTCGGCAACGAGGAGAAGGCTTCCGTCCACCTCGGACCCGCCGCGACGCGCCTGGCCAACAACGAAGAAGGCGAGCGCGCCGCCAAACTGCTGGGCTTTCGCGAGGTCCTCAACCTGGGCCACAAGAGCGGCGAGATGGCGTACATCTCGTCGAGCGAGATGCGGAATCAGGTGATGGCGATGACGCGGCTCTACAAGCCGGAGATCCTGTTCTTCCCCGACTGGTACCTGCACTACCTGGTCGACAACGACATCTACCGCGTGGGCCGCATGGCGGAAGAATCGCCGTATGGGGGATCCAGCCTGTTCCTCCAGGACCTCACCTACATGGGCTTCCCCGGCGCGGCGGCCCGCCAATACTACTTTTATTCGCCGTACCGTCCGTACCGCGCGCGTGAGGGTGGCGAAGGACAGGCGTCGATGAAGCAGGTCGATATCGCTCCCCAGATCGATCGCAAGATCGCCGCGATCCTCAAGATGAAGACCTCGAACGAGGCGCACGTGGCCGGGATCCGCGCCCGGTCAGGCCGCCGCCTGACGACGGAGGAGTGGGTTCGCTCGTTCGTGGAAGAGATGGCGGAAGCGGCCGGCCGGCGATCCGGAATCAAGCTGGCCGAAGAGTTCAATCACCTGGGATCGCGCGGCGGACTGCCGGAGCACGTCCTCGAACGAGCGCGCAAGAACTAGCCGGCGAACTCCGCCGCCACCGCCGCCGTATGCGCGATGTCGGCCTCCGAGTGCGCCGACGAAACAAACCCGGCTTCGAACTGCGACGGCGCCAGATACACCCCGCGATCGAGCATGTGGTGGAAGAACCGCCCGAACTTCGCCGTATCGCAAGTCTTCGCCGAGTCGTAATCGGTGACCGGGCTTTCGGTGAAGAAGAACGTGAACATCGAGCCCACCCGGTTCACCGTCACTCCCGCCGGTGGATTCGCGCACAGTTGCGCCGAACGCGCTTCGAGCGCGTCGTAGATGTCCGGATGCGCGCCCAGATGCTCGAGCATCGCGATGCCCGCGCTTACCGCGAGCGGATTCCCGCTGAGCGTGCCGGCCTGATAGATCGGGCCCGACGGAGCCACCTTCGACATGATATCGGCGCGCCCGCCGTATGCCGCGATCGGAAGTCCGCCACCGATGATCTTGCCGATCGTGGTGAGATCGGGCAGGATCGAATACCGCTGCTGCGCGCCGCCGAAGGCGACGCGAAAACCTGTCATCACCTCGTCGAAAATCAGCAGAGCGCCGTGGCGGGTGCATAGATCCCGCATCGCCTCGAGGAATCCCGGAGCGGGCGGAATGCAGCCCATGTTGCCCGCGACGGGTTCCACGATCACGCTCGCGATGGCCGGTCCATGGGCGGCGAACGCGGCTTCCAGCGCGGAGATCGAGTTGTAAGGAATCGCGATGGTGGTGTCGGCGAACGCCTTGGGACTGCCGGCCGTGTCCGGGATGCC
>SYLY01000132.1 GCA_005808475.1 Acidobacteriota bacterium | reverse complement strand
TTGTCCGGCTGGTTCCCCGATGTGAAGGGGATTGAAACGTGGCGAGCGACGCCCGCCGGTTTGCGATCTTGGCGTCCGGCTGGTTCCCCGATGTGAAGGGGATTGAAACATAACCTCCCTGATGACCGTGGGGCCCACGGTGCGGACAGTCCGGCTGGTTCCCCGATGTGAAGGGGATTGAAACTGACATCAGGCTTCCGCTCGAGGGCGGTAATGCGACGGTCCGGCTGGTTCCCCGATGTGAAGGGGATTGAAACACTTCGTAGATACTGGGGATCTGGTCGCCCTCCTTGTCCGGCTGGTTCCCCGATGTGAAGGGGATTGAAACCTTAAACAATCGATCTTCAATCAGACCGCACACCAGAGTCCGGCTGGTTCCCCGATGTGAAGGGGATTGAAACGTTGTCGAATGGCCTGCCTCCGAATTGATTGGTTATGTCCGGCTGGTTCCCCGATGTGAAGGGGATTGAAACTGCAACGGCGGCTGGCTGCCAGGACACCTGGACGCAGTGTCCGGCTGGTTCCCCGATGTGAAGGGGATTAAAACGCGCCAGTAGCAACCCAGGGGTAGCAGCGAGGACGCGCTTGGGCCACCACTCCTCAATCGGTCAGTCTGCACTTGCAATGACCCCGTAAAGTCAGCTAGCCTTTCGGGAAATGACGCCTGAATCCTGGATGTTTCTGCGCGAATTTCGAAAGGACTTGGAGCCGGAACGTACCGCCCGCGTCTGGAGGGACGGGTTGTCGTTGCCTCCGCCTCCCCCGTCATCAGCGGCCTGGCTGCTTCGCCGCTTGGTGAGCGAGGATCTATCGTGGCTGCCACCGCACCTCGAGGCGAGAGTGCGGCGCGCCCGGCGGCCGGTCATCTGGCAACTGACCCAGCGGACGGCGCGCGACGCCGTTGCTGAGATCCGGCGACGCGTGCGGAGGCGGGAGGCCCCGCTCGAGGTGATCCTGACCGACGCCGTCCGGGCTGCTCGGGACCTCGCGTTGATCGCGCTGCGCCGGCCGTCCGCTCCGCGGGCTGCCTCGCGACTACACCAGATGACCCAGCGTCTGGTGGCGATGCCGCGATGACTTGGCCGTGGGCAGTATCGCTCGTCGCTCAGGCGGCCTTGGTGCTAGCCCTCGCGTGGCGCGGCCGGCGCGATTGGACGTGGTGGTACTTGGTGTACTCCCTATGCCGCTCCGGCGCGCTGTGGGCGACGCCACGCACATCGTATTGGCTAGTGTGGTTGGCCACCGAGCCGCCGTCGATCGCGTTGCTGTTGATGGCGTCGCTCGAGCGAGTGGACGCATTGTTCAGTGGCGTTTGGATCGACGGGCGGATTCGTGCGTGGGTCCAGCGCGCCGCCGCGCTGCTGCTCATTGCTGGATGCGGTTGGCTGGTCCTGACCGGGTGGCAGTGGCCCGCCGTCCGCCGCGGGGTCTACCTGCTCCGCGAGGCTGGCACGTTTGCTTGCCTGTCGATTTTGCTCGTGGGCTGGGCGCTCGGGTGGCTGATCCAACGGCCGCTTCGCGCCGGCTGGCTGACGGCCTATCTGGCGATGCACGCCGCCATGGCGGCTGCCCGCTTGATGCTCGGTCCGGACTCGATGAAGAAGCTGAACGCGGCGGGGCTCGTCGCCGCCGCCGCGCTCTTCACTGGCTGGACGGCTCTACTTCTCCGGCGAACAGTCGTTGGGGAAGCAATCGGGGAGCGGCTCGTCAGCGGGGACCGCGATGGCGCACAGGGCCGCCAGAATCAATACACGAAATAAACGCATTTTGCATTTCTCCTTTTTGCCCGTCACTCCGGGCAATTGCAGAATCGCACGGATCGATGCCGTCCAATACCCTCCGAATGGGGTTTTGGCGTGTGTAGCACTGCTCTGTAGGGGTGAATTGTCTGCACCGACTGCCCTCATATGGGCTAGTCGCATGGTTCCGGTACTTCCAAGGCGGCAATCCGTCCGAGGTTGCCGTCAGGGCCAAACCGGCAGCACGTCTTGGCCCTTTTCGCTCCAACACGCCTCCGGCGCTGACAGGCTCCGATGACCGCACGCCATGCCCACTACGGATTGGCCGGTAAACTGTTCCCAAAAATGGAGCAAAATTAATGATCTCGATTTCCCTTCGTTTCAATCCGTTGCGGCGACCCCGTTCGCCGGACTGCGGTTGATCTCGAAACCCACTCCACCGCGCGTGGCATGATCGGGGGCGTTGGGCGGCTTATGCCCGGCTCGATCTTTGACAACTGAATAACCGTCGTGGGTGGGATAAGTGTATCCACGCCAGGATCGCGTTGTCCGGGTTATCCGGCTCGCTGCCTGTCACTCCGGCCGGACCCTGCTTCTCCTTACACCGGAACAGGGTGGCTCTGGCTGGTCTCGGCTGGCCCCCGGTGTCCGGGTTTGTCCGGGTTCGCGCGTGCAGCCAGTCCGGCAACCCTTTGATAATCAACTACATACGATTTCCGCGAACCCGGACAAGAAAAACTGTCCTGGTTTGTCCGGGTTGGATTCCCATCGGAATCCTCTCAAGTTCGCGTCGCTCCAGCAACCACCCCAGCCGGACCCAAGTGGACTCCGGTGTCCGGGTTTGTCCGGGTTCGCGCCGACAGCCAGCCCGGCAACCCCTTGATAATCAATTACATACGATTTTCACAAACCCGGACAAGAAAAACTGTCCTGGTTTGTCCGGGTTGGACTCCCATCGGAATTCATCGGAATCCTCTCAGTTCGCGTCGCTCCAGCAACCACCCCAGCCGGACCCAAGGGGACTCCGGGGTCCGGGTTTGTCCGGGTTCGCGCCGACAGCCGATCCGGCAACCCGGACAAGAAAAACTGTCCCGCGAACGTCACCAGCGCCAGGCCCCGGGGCGGAGCCTCGGTCTGCGATAATCGGTCCATGATGCCGGTCCTCCTCGCGCTGCTCGCCGTCGCCGCATCCGCCGCCCCTGTCTATCGGGGCGGATTCGTCGAGCGTCCCGAAGGCGCACGCATCGCCTACTGGACGCGCGCGGGAGCCGGACCCACCCTCGTCCTCCTCCCCGGCAGTTGGGGCGACCGCCATGTCTTCGACCGCTACATCGCCGCGTTGCCCTCCTCTTGGCGCGCCGTCGTCGTCGAACTCCGCGGTCACGGCGGCAGCGGCCCCGCCTCCCTCTCCCCCTCCATGGACATGTTCGCGAACGATGTCCTCGCCGTGATCGACGCCCTGCGCCTCACACGCTACTTCGTCGCCGGCCACAGCATCGGCGGCATGCTCGCCATCGAGATCGCCGGCCGCCGCCCTGCCCAAACCGCCGGCGTCATCGCGATGGAAGGCTGGACCCACCATCTCGTCGCCAAAGAAGCCTTCGGCGGCGAACCCGAGCGCCTCTCCGGGGAACTCGCCCAAATCGACCGGGCCAATCGCCAGCGCGTCCGCGGACGCCTCGCCCAACCGGAGATCGACGCCTTCGCCTCCGTCTGGCGGACATGGGACGGCCTTCCCATCCTCGCCTCCACACCCGTGCCCATCCTCGAAATCTGGGGCGACCGCGGCCGGCCTCGTCCCTCCCGTCAAGCCATGCGCATCCCGGATCGTCCCGGCATCGAACTCGTCTGGATGCCCGGAGCCTCCCACTCGCTTCTGCTCCAATGCCCCGAAGCGGCCGCCGCCGAGACCGTCCGGTTCGTTACCTCGTACGGCGCTCGAACTGGATCGCCGCCGCGAGCACCAGCACCACGGCCATGAACGTCAGGACGGCGCCGTTCCACCACAGATCGGCGAATCCCGCGCCGCGTAGGATCACGCCGCGCGACACGTCGATGTAGTAGGTCGTCGGCAGAATCCGGCTCACGATCTGGAACGGCCGCGGCATGTTGTCGATCGGAAAGATGTAGCCTGACAGGAAGATCGACGGCAGCATCGTCGCCATCGCCAACTGGAACGCCTCCGCCTGCGAAGCCGCCTTGGTCGAAATCAGCAGCCCCAGCCCGGCCACCGCCAGCAGCAGCGGAATCGTCAGCACCAGCAGCACCCACACGCTCCCGTGGATCGGTACGCCGAAAACCCACCGCATGATCGGCAGGATCCAGCACACCTCCAGGAACCCGAGCATCACGTAAGGAATCATCTTCCCGATCATCATTCCCAGCGGCCGCACCGGGGTCATCGTCAACTGCTCGAGCGTGCCGCGCTCCCTCTCCCGAACCACCGACAGCGCCACCAACAAGATCACCATGATCTGCACCAGCACCGCGACCAGGCCCGGGATGAAGAAATTCGGTGACCGCGTCGACGGATTGAACAGCACCGCCGGACGCGCCTCGATCGGCGGCCTCGAGCCCGAACCGGCCAACAGCCGCTGATTCTCCACCAGCACCACGGCGTTGAACACGTTCAACGCGGCCCCGCTCACCGTGGAGTCCGATCCGTCCACCAGCAACTGCACGGTCGCGCCGGATCCGCGCAACACCCGCTCGGCGAAGTCGTACGGGATCTTGATCGCGGCCGAAGCCTCGCCCTTGCGCACCGCCGCGTACATCTCGTCGTCGCTCGACACATGGCCGAGCAGCCGGAACGTATCGGTGTTGGAGAATCGCCGCAGGAACTCGCGGGTTCGCTGCGACGGAGCCTGATCGTAGACCACCGTGCGAATCTGCCGCACGTTGGTGTTCAACGCGAACCCGAAGATGAACAACTGCAGCACCGGGACCAGCAACGCGAAGAACACCGTGCCCCGGTCGCGCGCGAGATGCAGCACTTCCTTGCGAGCCACCGGCCACAACCCGCTCAGCCGCGCGATCATCGCCGCGCTCCCTTCGCGATCTCCTGGTTGGTCAGTGTCACGAACACGTCCTCGAGCGACGGCTCGGCCAACGACACGCGCACCGGCTCGAACCCCGCTCCCGACAGATCCGCCGCGAGCGTATCCGCCGGCGCATCCGCCAACACATGGATCGCCCGGCCGAAGATGGTCGCCTCCCGCACATACGCGAACTGGCGAGCCTTGCGCAGTGCCCGCGCCGCGTCCGCGCAAACGATCTCGTATCGCGACGACCCCTCCGGACTCACGCCGGGCAGCCTGCGCAACTCGTCCACCGGACCAACCGCCAGCAGCCTCGAGTTGTAGATGTAGCCGACCCGGCCGCATCGCTCGGCCTCGTCCATGTAGTGCGTGGTCACGAAGAACGTGACGCCGCGCCCCGCCAGGTCGAACACCAGATCCCACAACGCGCGCCGCGCCACCGGATCGATGCCCGCCGTCGGCTCGTCGAGAAACACCACCTCCGGCTCGTGGATCACCGCGCACGCCAACGCCAGCCGCTGCTTCCAACCTCCCGAAAGCTGCCCCGCGCGGCGCTCCATATAAGGACCGATCAGCGTCAGATCCACCACCGCGGCCGACCGCTCCTCGCGCCGCGCCCCGCGCAATCCGTACACGCCCGCGTAGAACTCGATGTTCTCGCGCACCGTGAGGTCCTCGTAGAGACCGAACTTCTGCGACATGTACCCGATTCGCTGGCGGATGCGCGCCGTTTCCACAAGGACGTCCATTCCCAGAATCGCGCCGCCGCCGCCGCTCGGCCGCACCAGTCCGCAGAGCGCCTTGATGATCGTGGTCTTGCCGCTGCCGTTCGGTCCCAGCAGGCCGAACACCTCGCCGCGAGCCACGTCGAAGGTCACCCCATCCACCGCGGTGAACGAGCCGAACCGCACCGTGAGGCCGCGCACTTCGATCGCGGGCGTCATTTTGCCTTGATTCTCGCCGAGGCGGCCATGCCCGGCCGGAGCGTCCCCGCGTCGCGCACACGGACCTTCACCGCGAACACCAGATGAGCGCGGTCGCTGGCGGTCTGCACGTTGCGCGGAAGAAACTCGCCCTGCGCGGCGATCTGCTCCACCACGGCGGGCAGCCACTGGCCCGGCCGTGCCGATGTGGTTGCCTCCGCCTCCGCTCCCACGCGCCACGCGCCGAGTTCGGGCTCCGGAACATAAACCCGAATCCACGTTTGATCCTCCTCGAGCAGCGCCGCCACCGCGCGTCCGGGCGGCGCCAGATCCCCGGGCCGCACCGCGATGCTCTCCACGCGGCACCGCGCCGGAGAGCGCACCTCCGCCTCCCGCAACTGCGCCCCGGTCCGCGCCAAATCGGCCTTCGCCTGCTCGACGCGCGCCGCCGCCTGCGCGATCTCCTCGGCGCGCGGACCCGCCCTCGTCAATGCGGCCGCCTTCTCCGCCTGGGCCAGCCGCTCGCCCGCCGCGCGAACATCCTCGGCCCGCGTTCCCGCCTCGAGCAACCGGACGCGCTCCCGCACCGCTTCGGAACGCGCCTGAGCGGCGTCGCGCCGCGCGGTGGCGTCATCCACCGCCTGCCGCGGAACGTCGCCGGACCCGAGCAACGCGGCCAGCCTCTTACGGGACGTCTCGGTGTTGGCCGCCTCGGCTTCCACGGCGCGGAGTTCCGCCCTCGCCTGATCGATCTCTTGCGATCGAGGCCCGCTTCGAAGCGCCGCCAACTGCACCGCCGCCTGACGCGCGGCCGCTTCCGCCTGCTCGATCTCCTCGCGCCGCGATCCGCGCCGGAGTTGCAGCGCCCGAGCCTCGGCCTCCGCGAGCCGCGCCCGCGCCGCGTCGTTCGCCGCGCGCAACTCATCCGGGTCGAACCGCACGAGCACCGCGCCAGCCTCCACCACCGATCCTTCGCGAGCCAGAACCTCGATCACGCGGCCGCCCGTCTTCGATCCCACGTCGATCCGCCGCGCCTCCACCACGCCGTGAGCGGCTCCGTCCGATTCCTCTCGCGCGCCGCACGCGGCCAGCACGCAAATCATGGCGGCCGCCTGCGCTCTCATTTCCCGGCTCCGAGCAGCATGTCGATCCTCCATGTCATGTCGGCGGGGAGGCCCCGTAGGGCCTTGGCATCGGTCAGCGCGGCTACCGTCGACCCGAGGTACACGCTCCACACCGCGTCGGCCAGCGCCACCGGGCTCGCGTCCAGCCGCGCTTCGCCTTCCCGCTGCAGCGTCGCCACGATCCGGGCGAGCACCTTGCGCGCCTGCTTCTGAAGTCCAGCCAATTCGGCGTCCGTGCTCATGCGGGCCAGGATCGGCGGCAGCAGCACGCGCGCCCCTTCGCCCATGCTCGCGTTCTCGGCCGCGAACCGCCGGAACAGCGACAGCAGTCCCGCCCGGCCGCCCGCCTCGCCGCCGCCGTGCGCGCGCAATAGCGACCCCAGCGCCTCCAGCCGCCGCCGGGCCACCGCCGCGAACACCGACTCCTTCGCCGGAAAATAGTTGAAGAACGTCGCGCGCGACACCATCGCCCGCTCGCAGATCTCGTCCACGCTCACCGCGTCCACGCCGCGCTCGGCGAACAGCGCGAGCGCCGACGCCACCATCGCGTCGGAACGGCGCCGTCTCTGCGCGGCTCGAAGGGTTTCCTCCATGACTAATTTGGACTATAGTCCAAATTAAGACTCCAGTCAACGATGTCCTCGTTTGTGGGCGCCGCGGGTACAATGGCGCAATGGGCGTGACACACGGTTCTTTCCTGCGGGGAAACCCGCGCGGCGGCGTCGATCTCCTCGTCCCCCGGACGCACGGCGGCGCGGATCATTGGGGGCGCGACGGAGAGGAGGCCGATTGGCCGTGGCTCGGGCCCGGAATCGTCTTCGGCTCGCACGAAGACGTCACCGGCGTGAGTCTGATCCATTCGAACGCCGGCGGCGCGCTCAACATGCATGCCCTCTACCGGGAAGGCGCGCGAGTCGCGCACGACTGGGGAGAGCGCCCGCCAGCCATCTGGCATGGCGCGACATACCTGCCGGGCGGACTCGATGCGATAGGCGCTCCCTCGGTGATCGACGCTGGCGACGGCTTCTTCCACGTGCTGGCCCCCGTCGCCCAGGGCGTCGCTCACTGGACCGGCCAGGCTCGCGGCGTTGCGGACTCCTCCGATCCGGCCCATCCGCCGCTCATCGTCGATTGGGGCGGACCGGCCATATTCGCCGCGCCGGGCGTGAACGCGGTCGCGCTGCTCCGAGGCTCCTTCGACAACCTCGAGGCGGTGCTGCGCGCCAGCGCGGATCTGGTCCACTACTGGCACGACGCCGGTTCCGGCCAGTGGAACGGCCCCGTCGCGGTCGATACTGGAGCGGCCGGCGATCCTTGTTGGCGCGAAGGCGGCGATGGCAACTATGAACTGATTTCGCCGGCGGCCGGCGGTGGCTTCGCTCACTGGACCCGCTTCAACGCGCAAGAGGGCTTCCCGTGGAGTGCGCCCGTGAGATTCGGAGAGGGCGAGGCCGATGCCGTGGGCTTCGAGATCGCTTCGGACAACACGTTCGTCGTCGTCGCGCGCCGCGGCCGGGAACTGCGCGAGTACCGCCGCGATCCCGGAACGCTCGCGTGGAGCGCGGCCGTCCGGATTTCGCTCGCGGATCTCGATCCGGCCGAAGCGGGCAATACTTCGGTTCCGATCCGCGCCGGGATGGTGGGCATCCACTCGTCGGTCCTTCGAACCGGCAAAGTGCTGCTGTTCGGCTTCGCCGATGAAGAGATGACCACCGCCGAGTCGCGCCTGATCGATCCTGTGACCGGCGGCGTCGCCGAGCCCACCGGCGCGGGCCACGCGGGACACGCCGGATCGACGCCGCACGTATTCTGTAGCGGCCACGCGTTCCTCCCGGACGGCAAGCTGCTCGTGACGGGCGGCCATCATCTCGACATCAAGTCGCTCAACGTGTTCGATCCTTCGACGCGCGCCTGGAGCAACCTCGGATCGATGCCGGAGGGACGCTGGTATCCCACCTGCTGCGCGTTGCCGGGCGGACGAGTCGCGACCGTCGCGGGCACGGGCGGTTTCGGCGGGACCGAGCAGCCCGTCAACAACACGCTGCAGATCTTCGATCCGGCGGCGGGGCTAGGGCCGGAGATCGCGATACCGTCCCCATTCTCCGCGCACTTTGACGCGGCCCATCCGGTCATCGACACGTATCCGGTCGTGTTGTCGCTGCCCTCCGGCAAGCTGTTGGTGCACTCGCGCTGCTCCACGAGATTTGTCGATCCTGTTTCGGGCGTCTGGGACGATGCCGATCTGAGAACGCAGTATCGATTCGCGCGGACCTATCCGGGGCAGGGCAACGGACTGCTCCTACCGCTCCGGCCGGGCGGCAACTACCGCGCTCGCGTGCTGCTGGTGGGCGGCTGCGGCGAGGAGTTCGACCGCATCTGGTGGGGCGTCCCCGCCACCAATACCGCCGAGATTCTCGACCTCGGAGATCCGGAGCCATCCTGGCGCTTCACCGCTCCCATGTCGTTCGACCGCGTGATGTGCGACTCCCTGCTGCTGCCCGACGGAACGGTCTTCGTCGCTGGCGGATCGGCTCGCGGCGCGTCCGTGACCGGAGCCAACCCGGTGCTGCTCACCGAACTCTTCGATCCCGCCTCCGAGACTTGGCGGTTGCTCGCGCCCATCGAGGTCCCCAGGCTCTACCACGCGGCCGCCGTGCTGCTGCCGGACGCTCGCGTGATGCTCTCGGGAACCGATGGCATCCTGAACCCGTTCCCGTATCACTACCCCGAACATCGCGTGGAGATCTTCAGCCCGCCCTACCTGTTCCGGGGACCGCGGCCTACGATCCAGAGCGCGCCCGCCGAGATCGGCTACCGCTCTACCTTCGTCGTTCAGACGCCCGCGGCCGCGTCGATCTCGTCGGCCATGCTGATGCGGCCCGATTCCGCGACACACTCGGTGCACATGGACCAGCGCGCGGTGGAGCTCGAGATTCCGGACCGCACCGCGAACCGGCTCGAACTCGCCGGGCCGCCCGATTCCAACGTCGCGCCCGAGGGCTTTTACATGCTGTTCCTGCTCAACGACAGGGGCGTGCCGTCGGTGGCGCGGTTCGTGCGTTTGCGGTGAGGCTCGCGCCCTATCTCATCCTTCTGGCGGAGACGCTCTTCTTCTTCCGCCTCTCGCTGTCCGGCGATTTCGTCATCCCGTGGGACCTCGGCGCCTACCACTTGCCGTTCTCCTATCTCTACGGCGACGCGTTGCTCCGCGGCGAACTGCCGCTCTGGGACCCGTTCACCTACTGCGGCCGCCCGGTGCTCGCCAACATCCAGGCGCAGGTGCTGTACCCGCCGCGAGCCATAGCCGCGGCGATCGGCGCCATCGCCGGCCATCGTCACCATTTCTACCTGCTCGAATGGCTGGTGGCGCTGCATGCGTGGCTCGCCGGATGTCTGATGTTCCGCCTTGCCGCCTCGTTGCGGATGAGCGCGGCGGCCGCGATGCTCGCGGCTTCGGTCTACGCGTTCGGCGGATTCTTCGCCGCGCACGCCGAGCATTTGGGCGCCGTTTGCGTCGCGGCATGGCTGCCTCTCGCCATCCAAAGCGCGAGCGGCGGGCGGCCCCGCGACAGGCTGCTACTCGCGTTCGCGCTGTCGATGAGCGTGCTCGCCGGCTTCACACCGATGACGGCGATCGTGTGGGCCGCGGCGTTCGTGGCGAACCCCCGTGGCTGCGCAATGGCCGGAGCCGGCGCGGTTCTGCTCACGGCGGCGCAACTCGCGCCCACCATCGAACTGGCGAGCCTCAGCGTCGCCAAGTATCGAACCGACTGGCTCGGCACGGGCGGCGGAGTTCCCGCCGCGGCCTTGCGATCGCTGGGGAACGCGCGCTTCCTCGACGGGTACGAGGCGACCTTCGTCTACCTGTTCTGCGGGACCGGCGCGCTGGCGCTCGCCATCTTCGGCTCGATGCGAGCCCGTTGGTGGGCCGCCGCATGCGCGGCCGCCGCGCTCGCGATGCTCGGCGACTCCACGGCCCCGGTTCGTTGGCTCCAGACTTCGCTGCCAGACGCGATTCGACGCGCCTACTATCCCGAGTACTGCGCCGCCGTGTTCGTGTTGGCGCTGGCATGCCTGGCGGGCTTCGGCCTGGACCGCCTGCCGCGGTGGCGCGCGGCGGCCGCGGCCCTCTGCGTGGCGGAACTGCTCGCCGTGAACTCTCGATTGCACACGCACGCGATGCCCCGGGAGAAGGAACGCATCAAGTCGAGGGTGGACTTCGCCGAACTGCGCGAGCGGACGCGCGCCGCGTCGCCGCCCTTCCGCATCGACACCCGCGACGACGCTCTGGCATGGGCGATGAGCGGCCCGATTACCGGAATCCCCACCGCCAACGGCTACGATCCGATGGCGCTCGAACGCGTGATGCAGGTTCGCCTCGGGTTTGCCAAGGGAGAGCGCTGGGGCGCCTACTACAAGGTGGAGGATCCGGCGTCTCCTCTGCTGGGCGCGATGAACGTCCGCTATCTGGTGAACGGCGGCCGGATCGAGGAAGTGGCGGGAACGCTGCCGCGATTCCACTCGAGCGGCGCCGGCGCGGCGCGCGTCACGCGATACGAGCCTCACGCGATCGATCTCGAAACCGAGGCGGCGGCGGACGAGACGCTGATTTCCTCCGAAGCGTTCTATCCGGGCTGGCGCGCCTTCGTCGATGGCGTGGAAGTTCCCATGACGTTGGTGAACACTGCGTTTCGCGGCCACCCAGTCCCCGCGGGACGCCACACGGTGCGCTGGATCTTCGACCCCTGGATCTCCAAGTGGTCCGGTGCGGTGAGTCTGCTCGCGTGGCTCGCCTGGGTGGTAGCATGGCATCGATGTCGTGGACGCGCCGAGGCCTGATTCAAACCGCCAGTTCGTTCCTTGTTCCCGGCGTGACGCACGCCGCCGCAACAAAACACGTGGTCTACGTTTGCGGCGACCACGAGTACGGCGGCGAACAAACGTTGCCGCCGATGGCGGCCGAGATGGACAAGCGGTACGGACTGCGCCACACGCTGCTGACGTCGAAGCCCGATCAGAATGGCGAGACCGATCTGCCCGGCATGGAGGCGCTCGCGCACGCCGATCTCGCCGTGTTCTATCTGCGCTGGCGGCGGTTGCCGGAGGAGCAGGTCGCGCACATCGACAGATACATGAAGTCGGGCCGGCCGATGCTGGGGTTTCGCACCACGTCGCACTCGTTCAACTATCCGAAGGATCATCCGCTGGCGGCGTGGAACCGTTGGGGTTCGGAAGCGTTCGGAACGCCGCCGGGCTGGGGCGGAGACGGCCACACGCACTTCGGACATCAGGCGAGCACCGATGTCCGCGTCAATCCCGCGAAGGCGCGGCACGAGGTGTTGCGTGGAGTGGCGAAGGAGTTCCACGTGCGCTCGTGGCTCTATCGCGTGCTGCCGAAGTGGCCACCGCCGGACGCGGAGAATCTGCTCACCGGCAAGTGCATCAAGCCGAACAAGGCCGCCGAGGACAATCCGGTTGCCTGGACTTGGCGCAACGCGCACGGTGCGCGCACGTTCTTCACGACGATGGGCCACCCCGAGGACTTCGGCGTCGAGCCCTTCCAACGCCTGTGCGCGAACGCGATCCTCTGGTGCCTCGGCATGCCGGCTCCGCGCCGTTGGGGCGGCCGAATGGCGATCGACGTTCCGTACCGGGGCACGGTGAAGCCGAAGGCGTGACCGCGGCCGAAGAACCGCTAGCGAGCCTCGTCCATCGTGACGGGGCCCACCTTCTCCACGGCGGCCTTGATCGCCTTGGCATCGCCGACGACCACGATCGACGCTCTCGACGGATCGAAATACTTCTTCGAGACCGCCTGAATCCGGTCCGGCTCCACTCGGCGAATCTTGTCGACATAGGTCTCGAGGTACGCGTTGGTCAAGCCGTTTAGCCGCGTCTTCAACAACTGATCCGCCACGCCGGATGGCTTGGCCAAGCCGAGCACGAACGTGCCGCTGAGGTAGTTCTTCACGTCGCTGAGTTCCTGCGCGGTGACGCGTTCGGAGCCCATCTTCTCGAAGTGCTCGAGCATCGCGCGGATGGCGGGCTCGGCGACCTCGTTGCGAACCTGCATCAGCGCACCCGCGATCCCGGAGTCGCGCAGCGCTTCCGCCTCGCTGTGGACGTTGTAGGCGAACCCGCGCTTCTCCCGCACATCGTTGAACAGGCGCGAACTGGTTCCGCCTCCGAGAATCGAATTCGCCACGACGAGCGGGAACCAATCGGCGTGGGTCCTCGGGATCGCTACGCGGGCCATCTGGATGTCGGCTTGCACCGAGCCGGGCCGGTCCACCAGCGAGATCGAGCGCGCCGGCTCCGGAATCTCCGCTTTCGATTCGGTGGGCGGGTCCTTGCGCTCCCACTTTCCGAACTTCTGCTCCAGCATGCGCCACACGGTCTTGGTGTTCTCGAACCGGCCCACCAGCACCATCGCCGCGTTGTTCGGACGCAGGTAGGCGTCGCGGAATTTCAGGATCGCCGCGCGATCCAGCTTTCCGATCGACGCCTCGGTGGGCAATGTCTTCGAATAAGGATGGCGGCCGAAGACGACATGGTGGAGCTTTTCGTTCGCCAGCACATCGGGCTGCGACCGCTGATCCTTCAACTCCTCGAGCCGGTTCTGCTTGCGCAGCCGGACCTCGGACTCGGGGAACGACGCGTTCACCGCCATGTCGGCGATCAGCTCCAGCAGCGCTCCGAATTGCGCCGACGGCGAGTTCGCGGTGACGATCAGCGAATCGCTCGACGACGACGCGGAGATGCCGGCGCCGATGGCGGCGGATTCCTCGGCGAACTGGCGCGCGGTGCGCGACGCGGTGCCTTCCACCACAAGCGACGCGACGGTTTCGGAAAGGCCGGGCAGATCCGCGGGATCGTACCGGGAGCCCGCGAAGAATCCGAGCCGCAGCTCCACCATCGGGTAGCGGCCGTCCTCGACGAGCACCACCTTGAATCCGTTCGGCAACGTGCCGTCGGTTGTGGCGGGCAGCTTGAAGTCGCGTAGCGGGCCGGTCTCTGGCGGCTTGGTCCGGTCGATCGATTGCGCGGCCAGCATGCCGCACGCGGCCAGGGCGATGGCGGCGCGCATGTTAGTTGCCCTCCTTCTTCGGCGATACGGCGATCTCGAGAACGGAACGCCTCCGCGCGGTCAGGTAGCGCGCCGCCGCGGCCTTCACCTCCTCCGCGCCGACGGCCAACAGTTTGTCCATCTCCGTGTTGACGAACGACGGATCGCCGTCGAAGATCTCGTACTGGCCGAGGACCGCCGCGCGGCGCATCACGCCCTGCAACTCGAGGATGGCGCTCGACTCGAGGTACGCCTTGACGCGAGCGAGTTCCTTGGCCGGCACGCCCTCCTTGCGGATGCGATCGATCTCGCCGCCGATCTGCTCCACCACCTGCCGGGCGGTGAAGGCCGGCTTGTGGACCGCGAAGATCGAATACACCCCGGGCTCGCGGTAATCGCGCGCGCTGCCGTACGGCCAGCCGAGATTGGCCTCCACCGACACCACGGACTCCTTGCCCTTGACGAGTTCGAGCTTGAACCGCGAACTGTTGCCGGCGGTGAGCACCGCGTCGAGCATCGACAGCGCGTAGTAATCCGGCGAGCGCCGCTTCGGCCCGGGCCACGACACGATCACGCCGGGAACCTGCGCCAGCTTGTCGTCGTACTTCTCCCAGCGCGGTCCGGCAGCCGCGGGTTCCGACGTATCGGGCAGCTTCGGCCGCGGTTGCGCGGGGATATCGGCGAAGTAGGTCTCGATCCAGCGCTTCGCCTCGGCGGCTTCGAAATCGCCGGCCAGCACCAGCACCGCATTGTTCGGAGCATAGTGCGTCTTGAAGAACTTCGCCACGTCGGCCGTGCCGGCCGCGTTCAGATCCTCGAACGACCCGATCATGGTGTGCGAGTTCTGCCAGTTCTGGAAGACGAGCTTGGGGAACGCATCCACGATAGCGGTTACGTAGGGCCGGTTGTCCATCCGCATGCGGCGCTCTTCCTTCACCGCTTCCTTCTGATTGGCGAGGTTGGCATCGGTAATCGCCAGCGAGCGCATCCGGTCCGATTCCAGCCACAGCGCGACGGGCAGCTTGTTCGACGGCAGCGTTTCGAAATAGTCGGTGTAGTCGGCGTGCGTGGAGCCGTTCAGGTCGCCGCCGTTGGCTTCCACCGTGCGGAAGTGCACGCCCTTGGGCGCGTTCGCCGAGCCCTGGAACATCATGTGCTCGAACAGGTGGGCGAAGCCGGAGCGGCCCTTCTCCTCGTGCCGCGCGCCCACGTCGTAGATGACGTAGACGGCCACCACCGGGGCGCTCGTGTCGCGCGAGAGGATTACGCGGAGTCCGTTGCCGAGCCGGTATTTTGCGAACGGAATGGTCAGACCCGCGCCGGCCGCGGACGGCAGTAGCGCCGCGGCCGCCAACAGAGTTCCCGTGAGAGCGTTCATCGTTACCTCAGGAGTTTCGAAACGCCGGCAGAAACCGGCCGCTGGGAAGCGTGTTCAAGACGTCGCCCGCCTCGAGCCATCCGCGCCGGGCCATCTTGACCCCGAACGGCATGTTGGCGAGATGCTTGGGATGGTGCGCATCGGTGGCGACGGTGAACTTGCAGCCCTTCGCCTTCGCCGCGCGGATCAACGCCGCGTGCACGTCGAGCCGTTCCGGGCTCGCGTTGATCTCCAGCGCGACGCCGCGCCGCGCCGCGTCCGCCGCCACCTTGTCGAAATCGTACGCGTAGCCCTCGCGATGAAGCAGGATGCGCCCCGTCGGATGGCCGAGCACTTTCACGTGCGGACACTCGAGCGCGCGCAGCAGGCGGTCCGTCATCTCGGCTGACTCGAGGTTCATGTGGCTGTGGACGCTGGCGATCACCAGGTCGAGTTCGGCGAGCGCGTCCCATTCGATGTCCATCGTCCCGTCGCGCCGGATGTCGCATTCGAGGCCGGAGAACACCCGGATGCCCGCTTTGCCTTCGGCGTTCAACGCGCGGACCTGTTTGGCGAACGCCACCACGCGCGCCTCGTCCAGGCCGTTGGCCATGGCGAGAGCCTTCGAGTGATCGGTGACGGCGATGTACTCGTAGCCCCGCAGGCGCGCGGTTTCGGCCATTTCGAGCAGTGTCGCCCGGCCGTCGGTCTCGCGTGTGTGCATATGCAAATCGCCGCGAATGTCGGCCAGTTCCACCAGCCGGGGGAGCGCGTGCTTCTCCGCCGCCTCGATCTCGCCGTGATTCTCGCGGAGCTCGGGAGGCGTCCAATCCAGGCCGAGCGCGCGGTAGATCTCTTCTTCCGTCTCGCCGGCGACGCGCTCGCCCGATTCGACCTTGGACAATCCGTACTCGTTGAGCGTCAGTCCGAACTTGAGAGCTCGCGTGCGGAGCGCGACGTTGTGGACCTTGCTTCCGGTGAAATACTGCATCGCGGCGCCGTAGCTTTCGCGGGGCAGCACGCGGACATCCACTTGCAATCCCTCGAGCCCGATCTTGGCGCTCGCCTTGTTCCCGCCCTTGGCGAGCACTTCGGTCACGCGGGGATGCGAAGTGAACCGGCTCAGGACCTCTTGCGGATCGCCGCCGCACACCAGCAGATCCACGTCGCCCACCGTCTCTTTGCCGCGGCGGACCGATCCGGCCGATTCCACCTGTTCCACTCCGGGCGATTCGGCCAAATACGCCTTGAACTCGTCCGCTGCTTCGGTTGCGAACGACAGCAGAAAACGGCCAGCGCTCCGCCGGTAGCCGGCGATGGAGCGCAGCACCTTCTCCTCGAGCTTGGCGCCCATGCGGGGAAGTTCACGGAGCTTCTGTTCGCGCGCGAGCTTCTCCAGCCCGTCGATCGTGCTGACGCGGTAGTGTTCGATGATGAGCGCGATGCTCTTCGGCCCCAGCCCCTGGATCTTCAGCATCTCGAGCGCGGTCGGCGGATAGCGCGCCAGCATCTCGTCGCGCCGTTCGAACGAACCCCGCTCGCGGATTTCCTGGAGCACGAAGGACAGTCCCTTGCCGACGCCGGGGATCTCGGTGACGCTGCGCGCGGGATTGGCGAGGATGTCGGCGACGCGCTCCGGATAGCCCTCGATGGCCGCCGCCGCATTGCGGTAGCTGCGAATGCGAAACCCGTCCTCGGCCGCGATCTCCATCAGGTCGGCGGTTTCGGCCAGCAGGCGTGCGAATTCGGCGTTTTCCATGGGACGGTAAACTCTAATTATCCCGTATGCGGCAAACGCACTGGTTCTTCGAATGGTCGCTGCTCGGGATGCTCGCGTCGAGTTCGCTGGCCGTGGCATCGTCGGGTTTGTTGGAGGCGCCGTCGATCGCGGTGGCGCTGGCGATTCTGTTGCGCGGCGCGAAACTGGCCGGTTGGATACGGCTCGAGATTCCGGATGCCGCTTTCTCCGTGTCGGCGATTCTGCTCGCCGGATTCTGGGCGCTGGACTACGCGTACTTCTCCCGCGACCTGTTGCAGGCCACGCTACGGCTGGCGGGATTCCTCGCCGCGGCGATGATCGTCCGCGCGCGAACCGGCCGCGACTACTTCTTCGTCAAGCTGGTGGCGTTGATGCAGTTGGTGGCCGCGGGCGTCTTGCAGGCGGGCCTGATGTTCCTGCTCTGCTTCGCCGCGTTCGCCGTTTTCGGGTTGGCCGCGCAGACCAGCGGCGAGATCCGGACGAACATGGACCCGCCGGCGCGCGTGGCCCGCTCGGGCTCGTTCGCGATTTCGCGCCGGCTGGCGGCGCTGACCGCGTGCGTGCTGGCGGCGATCCTGTCGCTCGGTGGAGCGCTGTTCCTGGTGCTGCCGCGCACGGCGAGCGCCGCGTTGCAGGGATTGGGCCGCGCCGGAGTGAGGCTGCCGGGATTCGCGAGCGAGATCCGCCTGGGCGAGATCGGCCAGATCCGCATGACCAGCACGCCGGTGCTGCATGCGCGCATCGACGGGCCGCCGCGCGAATGGGCGCTGAAATGGCGCGGTTCCGCGTTGGCGAATTTCGACGGCAAACGCTGGTTCAACCCGCCATCGGCCGGCGAGCGCATCGACGTGGAAGGGCGCAGCTTCCAGCCGGCGGACCGGCAGCAACTGTTCCGGCAGGGAATGCGCATCTCGTACGAAGTGCAGTTGAAGAACGTGTCGACGGACGTTTTGTTTTTCGCGGGCATTCCCGAGTCCGTGGGTATCGAAGCGCGGGCGGTTTTCCGCACGCCGGTGGACTCGTTCCGGCTGCCGGGCGGCGGCGCGCGGGGAGCGCGGTACGAGGTGTACCGGGCCTTCCTGCCCAACGACGAGCATCCGTCCCGAAATCCCGCCGCGGCGCTGAGCGAGGCCGACCGGCGCCGCTACCTCCAGGTTCCGGCCGTCGACCCGCGCGTCGCGGAACTGGCTCGGTCACTGACCGCGAACGCGCTTGCGCGGCTGGCCAAGGCCCGGGCGATCGAACATTACTTGAGAACCACGTTTCCGTACGCGATCGAGCCGATGGAGGAGGTGGACGATCCGGTGGCGCACTTCCTCTTCGAAAGAAAGAAGGGCCACTGCGAGTACTTTTCCTCCTCGATGGCGGTGATGCTCCGCTCCATCGAGATCCCATCGCGGGTGGCAACGGGATTTCAGAGCGGCACGTTCAATCCGATGTCGGGGTGGCACCTGGTGCGCTCGTCGGACGCGCATAGCTGGGTGGAGGCGTTCCTGGACGGCTACGGGTGGGTCACGTTCGATCCCACGCCGCCCGATCCGGGAGCCCGGGCGGTGACATGGCTGTCGCGGGCGGGACTGTATCTGGACGCCGCCGACGTACTGTGGCAGGAGTGGGTGGTCAACTACGACATCGAGAGACAACTGGCGCTGGTGGATCGAGTGGGCCGCGGAGGGCGCGCCGGTGCGTGGGACTGGTGGGAATTGACGCCACTGCCGCGGCCGGACTTGCGCGCGGTCGACTGGGGAGCGGCGCGTTGGCTGGCGGCGGGTTTGGCGTTGCTGCTGGCGATCTGGCGGTTCGCGCCGCGGCTGCATTCCTGGTGGGAATCGCGGCGGAGGGAGCAACTCCTCCGCGCGGGCCGCGGCAATGCATCCGACGCGTCGATTCTCTACGAACGGATGCTCGCGGAACTGCGGCGCCGGGGCGTGGAGAAGCCGGCATGGATGACGCCGCGCGAGTTCGCGGAATGCGTGACCGGACCCGAGGCGGCGCTGGTGGGCGAGTTCACTCACGGGTACCTGGCGTTTCGATTCGGCGGCCGCGCGGAAGAGGCGCCGAGGCTGCTGGCGCTGGTGGAGGCGCTCGAAGCCGGCGGCGCGCGCCCCGAGCTATAATTCCCCAAGTCCAAAGGAGGACCATCCAATGTCACATTACGACTCCCATCCCCCTGGGAATTTCGTTTGGCCCGAGCACGCCACCACAAACGCGGAAAGCGCCAAGCAGTTCTATTCGGCGATCTTCGGTTGGTCCTGCACCGACAATCCCATGGGCCCGGACATGGTCTACACGATCGCCAACCTGGAAGACCGCAACGCGGCCGGACTTTACTCGATGCCGCAAATGATGCTCGACAAGGGCGTGCCGCCGCACTGGCTCACCTATGTCGGCGTGGAGAGCGCGGACGCGACGGCGGCGAAGACGAAGGAACTCGGCGGCGAGGCGATCTGGGGTCCCGAGGACATACCTCATGTCGGCCGCATGGTGGTGCTGAAGGACCCGCAGGGCGCTGTGTTCGCGGCGTTCCAACCCGGCGGCCACAAGGGTGTGGGAATTCTCGGCGTGCACGGCACGATGACGTGGGTCGAACTGATGACCACCGACACCGATGCCGCGAAGGCGTTCTACAGCGGCGTGTTCGGGTGGACGACGCAGACCATGCCGATGCCACAAGGCGAGTACACCATGTTCGTCAACGGCGCCAAGCCAGTGGGCGGCTGCATGAAGCTCGGCGACGACATGCCGGGAGTGCCGCCCAACTGGGTGCTCTATTTCGACGTCGACAACTGCGACGCCACCGTGGCCGTGGCCAAGGAAAACGGCGGCCAGGAACTGATGCCGGCCATGGATGTGCCTGGCGCAGGCCGCATGTGCGCGATGATCGATCCGCAAGGCGCGGCGTTCGCCGTCATTCAGTTGGCCAATCGGTAGCGTTCGTCAGGCGCGAGTGGATTCCGGAGACGGCATCACGATGGACGGCTTCGGAGTCCACTCCTCCACCGGCATGATGATCCATGCGAAGACATAGGCGAGCGTCCCCGGCGCGACGCCCGTCATCAAAGTAGCCGCCACCGCGGCGATTCTCACCAACGTCACGTCGACGTTGCCGTACTTCGCCAAGCCGGCGCAAACTCCGGCGATCTTGGCGTCCATCTTCAAACGGAACAGCCGCTTCGGCGCGCCCTCGTAGGCCGCCGCCGCTCCTGGAACCGCCACTCCACATTGCGCGCAGAACCGCGCCGTCGATGGAATCTCCTGACCACAAGCCGTGCAATACATGGAATCCTCCTTCGCACAATAATGACGGAGATTCATGAAGAAAGTTCCAGGAATCCACGCGAGGTAGAATCGGGAAGTCATGGCGCGTGGCTTCGACAGCAAGGACGTCGAATCGCAGATCGAGCAGCGGGAGGCCGACCGGCGGCAGCGATCCACGCCCGCTCGCACGCCGGAAGAGATCGCGCGCGAAGGGCGGCGGGAGAGCCTGCTGCTCACTCGCGCGCGTGTCCAGAAGGATCTCACCGCCGCGCGCCACCCGCGCCATCGCGAGCAACTGGAGGCCGCCCTCCGCCATCTCGACGCCGAGCTCGAGAAAGCCTAATCGATCAGAGCCTGCGTCACCGCGTTCTGGAAATCGTAGCGGAGATTCAGGTGCGCGTAGGGCATCAGTTGGACCATCAGGATTCCGATCATGTCCTCCTTCGGGTCGACCCAGAAGTACGTGCCATACGCACCGCCCCAACCGTAGCTGCCCACCGAGACGAGCTTGGCCGCCTCGCCGGGATCGGCCATCACGCGGAACCCGAGTCCGAACCGGTAGCCTCGCAGCGAATCGCGCCACATCGGGACCTTGCCGATGTGGTTCGCCGTCATCAGTTCGATGGTCTTGCGGCTCACCAGCCGCGTTCCGTCGAGTTGGCCGCCGTTGAGCAGCATCTGCGTGAAGCGATAGTAGTCCTCGATCGAGCCTGCCAATCCACCGCCGCCGGAGTAGAAGCGGCCGTCCCGCGCGGCGGGCCCCGGCGTGTTCAGCTTCGCCAGTTTGCCGTCCTTCTTTTCGTAGGCCGCGGCCAGACGCGGCAGTTGGCCGTCCGGCAGGTAGAAGTGGGTGTCCTTCATTCCGAGCGGATCCAGGATGCGCGATCGGAAGAACCGGTCCAGCGTCTGGCCCGACACCACCTCCACCAGCCGCCCCACCACATCGGTGCCGGGCCCGTACTCCCACGCGTCGCCCGGTTGGAAATTGAGCGGGAGCTTCGCCAGCCGCGCGATGTGATCGCCGAGGACGTCGCCGGGTTTGCGCTCGGCGGCCAACTTCTTCGATAGGTCGATCGCCGGGCCGGCAGTGCCGCTGGCGAGCCCCGCGGTGTGGGTCAGGATGTGCTGGATCGAGATCGGGCGCACGGCCGGAATCAGGTCATAGCCCGGCGCAAGCCGTTCGTGCGGGCGGTTCGCCACGGCCACCTTCATGTCCTTGAACTCGGGCAGGAACTTCGAGACCGGATCGTGCAGCAGGAACCGGCTCTCCTCGTGCAGCATCATCGCGGCGATGCTGGTGACGGGCTTGGTCATCGACGCGAGGCGGAAGATGTGGTCCGTCTTCATGGGCGCTTTCGTGGCGATGTCGGAGACGCCCTGCGCCTCGAGGTGCACCACGCGGCCCTTCCGGGCGACGAGCGTTACCGTTCCCGCGACCTCGCCCGCGTCGATGTATCGCCGCATCGCCTCGTGGACGCGCTTCAGACGCTCGGACGAAATGCCCACGTCCTCGGGCTTGCCCTGCTGGATCTTGGCGCCCTGCAGGCAGACGGCGATGGCGGCGATCGCGATGATGGACCGGAGCTTCATATTCGCACCATGATACAGCTTGGCCGGGCTACTCGCGCCGCAGGAGCCAGCCCACGGAATTCCGCAGCAGGCGCTGATACATCGAATGTTCGAGCGCTTCGCGCGTGTGTCCGCTGGCGAGATGCACCAGACGGCCGCGGCCCGGTTCGTAGGCCCAGCCGGCGGCGGCGGTCGTGCCTTGGTCCGAACGATTGCGTAGAAGCAGCGTGGCTTCCTTGCGGTCGAGCGGCGGCGTGTGTTGTTCGTCCGCGGCGGACCAGTCGCTCACGCCGCGCGTCACGGGATGATCGCGGTCCACCACTTCCACGCGGAAGCGTTCGAGCGGCCCGTGGCCGATGTAGCGTCCTCCGGCGAGGTTCAAATACGGCCCCTTCTCCGGATACAAGCCCATCGAGTTGTGCAGGATCAGGAACGCCTTACCTCCCTCGACGAAATCGACCACGGCCTTCTCCTGCTCCGGCGTCATCCAGATCGTGTAGGGCTTGGAAGGGCCTCCCGGCCACAACATCCCGTCGCGCAGGATCACCAACAGATCCACGCGCGCGAGATTCGCGGCCGTGAGCGCGGCGACGTCGACGGTGAAGTGCGGTTTCACGCCGGCCGCTTCAAGGGCCGGCCGCAGCCCCGCTTCCAGATGCTCAGGTTCGTGAAAGCGGTCGCCAATCAACACCAGCGCGTTCGGCTTGCCAGCGGCCAGTTCGCGGAACGGCGCGCGCGGGGCGGTGAGTTCGGCGTAGACGTGCTTCAGATCGGCGGGCTGTGGCAGATCGTACGGCATCCACGTGTAATAGGAGGCGGGCAGCAGGAACTCCGCGACGATCGCGTCCATCGGCCTGCCCATGGTGATCGCGTACGCTACCTGGCGCCGCAGTTCCGTGAGAAAGCGGCGTTGGCGCGCGATCAGTTGCGCGCCGCCCCAGGAGCCTTGCCCCGGCACCACCGACTCCGGCCGGCGGCTGTCGATCAACGCCAGCATGTCGAGCCAGGCGACGGTATCGTGCGCGGTGACGTCGGCGCGCGGACCGTTGACCACGGCGGGTCCGGCGAACATGGTTTTGGAGGCTTTCACGAAGATGGCGCGGCGGCCCTTGTCGTAGGGCAGGATCTCGACGGCGGGATGCGCCTCGAGCTTCCGCACGCCGAGCGATGTGAGCTCCTGTGTGGGCAAGGCATCGGAGGTCAGCAGGAAGCCGGCCGGCCGCTTGCCGGAAATCCGCTCGACCTCGGCCACGTACTCGCGCGCGCCGATGCCGCGGGGCGGGTCGATGAGCAGGGCTCCGTCCGCGGCCGCCACGAAGCCACAGTTGGCCCATTGGCGCTTGGCGTCGAAGCCGGCGGCCCAGACTCCACGGCCCACCTGCTCGACGTGGGGAAGCATGGCGGCGCCGGCGGAGGCCGCCGCGGCCGCGAGAATCGCGCAAATTCGCATCAGCGGCATTCTCTCACGAAGTCCACTACCGACGCCGGACCCGATGGCTCGCACGTTCTGTTACATTCAGGGAGATGCGCGCCGCTCTCTCGCTTTTGGCGTTGACGGGAGCCGTGTGGGCGCAGGACGCGCGGCGGATTCTGGAAGCCAACTGCCTCGGTTGCCACGGTCCGGCGAAGATGGGCGGGCTCGATCTCGGCTCGCGCGAAGCGGCTCTGCGCGGCGGCAAGCGCGGACCGGCGATCGTCCCCGGCGATCCAGCCAAGAGTCCGCTGATCCAAGCGGTGCTGCGGCAGGGCGATCTGCAAATGCCGCCCGGCAAGGCCCGGCTTGCCGCCGGGGACATCGACGTCTTGAAATCCTGGGTCGCGTCTGGAGCCGCGTGGGACAAGGCAACGGCGAAAGCGCAACCTTCCTGGTGGTCGTTCCGCAAGCCCGTGCGTCCGGCGGTTCCGCGGGGCGCAACGAATCCTCTGGATGCCTTCATCGATGCCGGGCTGGGCGCCAAGGGACTGCGGCCCGTTCCCGAGGCTTCCCGGCAGACCCTGGTTCGCCGCGCGTACTTCGATCTTCACGGACTGCCTCCCACGCCCGATCAGGTGAAGCGCTTCGCCGAAGACCGGTCGCCGGACGCATGGAGCAAACTGGTCGATAGCCTGCTCGCGTCGCCCCGCTACGGCGAGCGCTGGGGACGCCACTGGCTCGACGTGGTTCGCTACGCCGACACCGCGGGATTCGAAACCGACCAGCACATTCGCAACGCGTGGCGGTATCGCGACTACGTCATTCAGTCCTTCAACGAGGACAAGCCCTACGACGAGTTCGTCAAGGAGCAGATCGCGGCGGACGAGATCTGGGGCGTGGATTTGGATCTGGAAGGCGCCTATGAAATGCCGAAGGAGAAGCAGCGGCTGGTGCACAAGTGGATCGGCACCTCGCTCTACGCGATCGGCCCGATGGCCGCCGAGTACACCTTTTACGGCGACCAGTACCGGTCGGAGTGGCAGGCCGACGCGGTGGAGGTGACCGGGTCGGCGTTCCTCGGTCTGACGTTCGGTTGCGCGCGCTGCCACGAGCACAAGTTCGACCCGATCCCGCA
>SYLY01000131.1 GCA_005808475.1 Acidobacteriota bacterium | reverse complement strand
GATGAAGAAGAACAAGGTGGAGGTGATCGCCGGCTACGGGACGTTGAAGGGTGGGGGCAAGGTGGAAGTCTCCGGTCCCGGTGGAACGCGCATCGTCGAGGCTCGCAACATCATCATCGCGACGGGATCGGAAGCGAGGATGCTCCCCGGTCTCGAGCCGGATTCCACGATTCTCACCAACGTCGAGATCCTGCAAATGCCCCAGGTTCCGAAGACTCTGGCGATCGTCGGCGCGGGCGCGGTGGGCGTGGAGTTCGCGTCCATCTATCAGCGTTTCGGATCGCGGTGCACCATCCTCGAGATGCTGCCCCGGCTGGTTCCGGTGGAAGACGAGGAAGTGTCCAAGGAGCTCGAGCGTTGCTTCAAGAAGCAGGGCATCCGCTGCGAGACGGGCGCGCGCGCCGAGAAGATCGAGAAGACCGCGACGGGCGTGCGGATGCAGGTCACCCTTTCCAACGGCAAGCAGGAAACGGTGGAAGCGGAAAAGCTGTTGGTGGCGGTGGGCCGCAAGCCCAATACCGGCGGCATCGGCCTCGAGAACACGCGCGTCGAAACCGACCGCGGCTTCATCAAGGTCGATCCGTGGCAGCAGACCGCCGAACCGAACGTGTACGCGATCGGCGACGTGGTGGCCGGCACGCCGCAACTGGCGCACGTGGCGACGGCGGAAGGCATGGTGGCGGTGGCGCGCATCGCGGGCAAGCCAGCGCGGCCCTTGCACAAGAATCGAATTCCCGGCGCCACCTACACCGAGCCCGGTATCGGCAGCGTGGGCATGACGGAGGCGCAGGCCAAGGCCGCCGGCTACAAGGTCAAGGTGGGCAAGTTCCCCTTCATGGGCAACTCGAAGGCCACCATCCTCGGCCACCACGAAGGCTTCGTGAAGATCGTCAGCGACGAAAAGTACGGCGAGATCCTGGGCGCGCACATCATCGGTCCGCACGGCTACGAACTGATCGCCGAATGCGTGGCGGCGATGGAAGCCGAGGCCACGGTCGACACGCTGATTTCGACGATTCACGCGCATCCGACGCTGTACGAGGCCATCGGCGAGGCGTTCAACGCGGTCTACGGCCAGGCCATTAATGCGTAGCTGCGAATGGCGCGACCTCGGCTCCATGCCGTGGCGCGAGGCGTTCGCGTTGCAGCGGACGCTGGTGGAGGAGCGCAAGCGCGGGGCGATACCCGATCAGTTGCTGATCGTGGAGCATCCTCACGTGGTGACGCTCGGGCGGAACTCGGACGGGTCCAATATCCTGGCGGCTCCCGAGGTGCTGGAACGCGCGGGCATCGCCGTGGAGATCGCCGACCGCGGCGGGGACGTGACCTATCACGGTCCGGGCCAGATTGTCGGCTACACGATCTTCGACCTGCGAGAGTGGAAGCGCGACGTCGGCGAGTTCGTTCGGGCGATGGAGCAGGCGCTGATCGATGCGATCGGGCGGTTCGGCGTGGCCGGAGAGCGCCTCGCGGGCCTGACAGGCGTGTGGGTGGGCGGAGGAAAGGTGGCGGCGATCGGCGTGCACCTGAGCCGCTGGGTGTCGAGCCACGGCTTCGCCCTGAACGTCGACACCGATCTGAGCTATTTTCGTTATATCGTCCCATGCGGGCTGACCAGGCCCGTGACTTCCTTGCGCGATCTGGGATGCGGCGCCACGCGGGCCGAAGTGGTGGCCGCGCTGGTGGCGTCGTTTGCCCGAATCTTCGATCGCGACATGCACGAACCCCTGACATTGGAGACCAGATGACCGATGTAGTAATGCCCCAGATGGGCGAGAGTATCGTAGAGGGCACTCTCACCAAGTGGCTGAAGAAGCTTGGCGACCGCGTCGAACGAGACGAGCCGCTGTTCGAGATCTCCACCGACAAAGTGGACTCCGAGATTCCATCGCCCGCGGCGGGCGTGCTGGCCGAGATCCTGGTGAAAGAGGGCGCCACGGTGGCGATCAACACCGTCGTCGGCCGCGTCGGTGAAGCAGGCGCCGCCGCCGCTCCTCCGGCTCCGGCGCAACAAGCGGCGGCTCCTCCGCCTCCTCCGCCGCCCCCGGCTCCGGCTCCCGTCGCCGCCGCTGCCGCGCCGGCTCCTCCCGCCGCCGCGCCCGCTCCGCCGGAAGAGGACCAGGGCCCGCTGTCGCCGCTGGTCCGCCGCATGGCGCGCGAGAACAACATCGACCTGTCGAAGGTGAGCGGCACCGGCGCCGGTGGACGAATCACCAAGACCGACGTGGAAGGCTACCTGGCGTCGCGGACCGCTCCGGCCGCCGCCGCTCCCACTTCCGCGCCTCCGCCGCCGCCTCCTCCGTCTCCGGCCGCGGCGTTGCCGCGGGTCGATCCGGCCAAGACGCGCGTCGAGCCGCTCTCGACCATGCGCAAGAAGATCGCCGAGCATATGATCTTCTCCCAGCGCACGTCCGCCCACGTCACCACCGTTCACAAGGTGGACCTGACGAAGGTAGCCAAGCTGCGCGAACGGTCCAAGGCCGAATTCCAGGCGCGGTACGGCTTCGGCCTGACGTTCCTGCCATTCATCGCGCGCGCCGCGGCGGAGGCGTTGCGCTCGTTCCCGATCGTCAACGCGTCGATCGAAGGCGACAACCTGATCTACCACAACGAGATCAACCTGGGAATCGCGGTGGCGCTCGACGGCGGATCGGGTCTGATCGTGCCGGTGATCAAGCGCGCCGACGAGTTGAACGTCGTGGGCTTGCAGCGCGCCATCGTCGATCTGGCGGCCCGCGCGCGCGGCAAACAGTTGAAGCCGGACGAGGTGGCGGGCGGAACGTTCTCCATCACCAACTTCGGCAGTTTCGGCAGCATTTTCGCGACGCCGGTGATCAACCAGCCACAGGTCGCGATTCTCGGCGTTGGCGCGGTGGAGAAGCTCCCGGTGGTGGTGGAGGGCGACGCGATCGCGATCCGGTCGATCGCGCACGTGGCGCTGACGTTCGACCATCGCCTCATTGACGGCGCTCTGGCGGATCAGTTCTGCCAGAAGGTGAAGTCGGTGCTGGAAGGCTGGTCCGAGCAGGTCCTGTAAGGAGCGAACATGACACCCACGCGGCGCGCCCTGTTAGCAGGAATTCCAGCGGCATGGAGCGCCGCGCCGGTCCTCGCGCTCCCCACGAAAGTCCGCGTGGGTCTGGCCGGGCTCGACGGACATCCCGGCGAGGTAAGCGGACCCATCGCCAAGCTGCCGGACGTCGAACTGGCGGCGATCTGCGATCCCGACCCGAAGACGGTCGCCCGCTATGCGCGTAGCGCGGTGGCGGCGAAAGCGCGCCAGTACTCGGACTGGCGCCAGATGCTCGACAAGGAGAAGCTCGACGTGGTGGGCGTGTGCAACGCCAACTCCGATCACGCGGCGGCGATCCTCGAGTGCCTGGGGCGCGGGTTGCACGTGATCGCCGAAAAGCCGGTCGCGACCGAGGAAGCCGACCTCGACAAGCTGGACAAGGCGGTGCGTTCGTCCAAGGCGCGCTTCACGTCGATCCTGCCGATGCGCCTGTCGCCGCCATATCTGAAGTTGAAGGAAATCGTGGCGTCGGGCGAGTTGGGCGAGGTGATCCAGATCGACAGCCAGAAGTCGTACCAGGTTTCCGATACGCGCCCGGCGTGGTTCTACAAACGCGCCACCTACGGTGGGACGATGGCGTGGATCGGCATCCATATGATCGACCTGTGGATCGCCACCACCGGCCACGATTTCACCGAGGCGTTCGGTTTCCAGAACCACATCGGATTTCCGGACACCGGAGACACGGAGAACGTCACGGCCACCGTGTTCCGCATGGACAACGGCGGCGTGGCGCTCTTGAGAATGGATTACCTTCGTCCGAAGGGCGGCAAGTCGCACGGCGACGACCGCCTTCGCTTGGCCGGAACCAAGGGAATCGCCGAGTACATGGCGGCGACCGGAGTCACCCTGGTGACCGGATCCAGAGCGGAGAAGTTCGCCGAGTTGCCGGCCGCGCGGTCGGTGTTCGCCGATTTCCTGGACCACATCTATAACGGCAAGCCCGAGCCGATCTCGTGGAAAGAGATCGAACGCGGCCACCGGATCGCGTTGCGCGCCCGCGACGCGATGGAAAAAGGCCGGCCCGTCAAACTGTGAGCGCGGAGTTGGATCGCATCTTCGCGGACACCGCGATCCGTACGTTGCGGCAGCTATCCGAGCGGATCGCCGCTTGTCTCGACAAGCTGACGGACGAGCAGATCTGGTTCCGGGCCGCCGGACACGAGAACGCGGTGGGCAATCTGGTGTTGCACCTGTGCGGCAACGTACACCAGTGGATCGGCCACGGCGTGGGTGGACGGCCCGACATACGGATGCGGGACCGCGAGTTCGACGCGCGGGGCGATGTCCCGCCGGCGGAGTTGAAGGAGCGGCTCCGGACCACCATCGACGAGGCCGCCGCCGTGCTCGAGAAGGTGGACGCGGCGGGCCTGGCGCGGCGGGTCGATATCCAGAACTACGACGTCACCTGCCTCGAGGCGGTCTTCCATAGCGTCCAGCACTTCGGCCAGCACACCGGACAGATCGTCTTCATTACGAAGAACCTGGCCGGCGAGGACCTCGGGTTCTATCGCCACTTGTCGCGTCCGGGGCACGGGGAAAAGACGCCGTAGGGGCGGAGGGCCGAAGCCCTCCGCGCACCGCGGCCGTCAGAACCAGAGCCGGGCGACGAACAGGCCGGAGAACTGGCCGCCCAGGCAGCACCATCCTCCGGCGGTTCCGGTCGGCTTGCCGAACAACCCGGGGTTGGTGATGTTGACGGAAGCGCTGGGATTGTTGAAGACCGCGACCTTGAAGATATTGTTGATATCGAATCGCAGGTCGAGGTTGTACTTCTCCTTGACGGTGATCGTCTTGGCGAGATTGCCCTGCGTCCACGTCATCCCCGGTCCCTCGATGATGTTCCGGCCGGCCGACCCGGGCGTGTAGGCGTCGGGATTGGAGAACGCGCCGATGTTCCACATGGCGTTTTTGAGGCTATTGTTGAACCGGTCGCCAATGGTCCAGTTGGGCGCTTTGATTTGGTCGTAGGGGACGCGCACGTTGGGCCGAACCGTGCCCGGCAGATAGCGGTTGGGGCTGCCGGCGATGGTGAAGTCCACCGGAATGCCGCTCTGGAAGGTCTGAATGAATCCGATCTTCCAGCCGCCCAGGGCGTAGTCGCGGACGCCGCCCTTGTTCATCCACTTCTTGCCGCGTCCGAACGGCAGGTCGTAGGTGAGGTAGGTGACGGACCTGTGCCGCAGGTCGAACCCCGCGCGAGCCTTCTCGAGGCGCCGGTTGTAGTAGGTGACGCCGCCCGCGGCGCCGTCGTTATCGGCCTCGTCCATGGCCCTGCCCCAGGTGTAGAACGACGTCATCGTCAGCCCGTGGGAGAACCGTTTTTCCGCCTTGACGGTTCCGGAGTGGAAGCTCGAGTGGCCGAAATTGCTCCACAGGTTCACGTTGCCGAAATTCGTGTAGGGGCGGAAATTCTGCTGGTTGGCGAAGATCGTGTCCAGCGTGGCGCGATCGCGCGAGATGTCGAGCGGAATCGCGTTGATGTTCCAGGAGTTCAACAGTCCCACGCCCGCCGAGCCCTGGTAGCTCAGCTCCATCAGCCAGTTGTTGGCGAACTGATATTGGTAGGTCGCGTTCCAATTCATCGTGTAGGGATTGCGCATCTTCGGGTCGAACCACGTTGCGTTGCGGCCGCCGAAGTTGGCGCCCACGAAGGGCGACGTGCCGTTGGCAAGGACCGGATACTGAACCTGGCCCGGTCCCTGGCTGATCCGGAACACCTGCCGGGGATCGCCCGGAGGCGGCTGCAAGCTGACGCTGGTGAAATACTCCTCGAAGTTCTGATCGAGGCCCACCGTGTACAGGTCGACCGTGGTCAGACCGAAGCCGCCGCGAAACACCATCTTGTTGTTGAGCTTGTACGCCATGCCGGCGCGGGGCTGGAAGTTGTTCAGATCCTTCTTGGCGAGCTGCGAGCCCGGATGCAGGATGGCGCCGCGGCGGCCGCTGAGCGGATCGATGGCCGTGGGATCGAACTGGCTGTGCTGTCCATACTTGGTGTTGAACGGGGACTCGTAGGACCAGCGCATGCCGAGATTCAAAGTCAGCTTGGGAGACACGGTCCAATCGTCCTGGAAGTAGAGGCTGTGGCTCCACCAGCGGGGCAGCCAATTGGCGAGCGCGGTATTGAAATCGGCGCGGACCACCGAACCGAGCAGGAACGCCGCGAAGTCGTTGCCGGTGTTCGGCGTGAACGGCATGTCGGTGGCGCCGAACCGGTACACGCCGGCGGGCAGGGATTCGGCGCGCGTGTTGGCGCGCGTGCGGACCAGTTCGTAGCCGGTCTTGATCGAATGCCGGCCGCGGATCTTGGTCAGGTTCTCCTGAAGCGTGAAGTTCTCGGTGACCTGATAGTAGGCTCCGCGCGGCATGCTCGCGTCGTAGAAGGCGCCGCCGCCGGAGTTGTAGAACGACGGGAAGGTCGCGCCGCTGATGCCGGGAACGCCGAGTTGCTGGCCCCAATTCTCACCAATCCCGAGGGGCGTGCGGGATTCCTTGCGGCGGTTCATGCCGAGGCGCGTTTCGAGAATCAACGTGGGACTGAAGACATGAGTGTCGGAGACCACGTTGTTGATCTGATCGCTCGGCAGCATCACGCGATTGCCGTCGAGCAGTTCCCAATTCAGGGCGATCGCGTTGCCCCAGGCCCGGTTCCGTACGTGCGAGTAGCGGCCGAACAGGCGGTTCTTTTCGTTGAACACGTGGTCGATCTTGGTGTCCCAGCGCGTACGGTAGGAACGGTACTTGGATTCGGTTCCGAAGTTCTGGTGCGGCCCGGTGCGGTCGACAAAGCCAGCGCCGCCGAGATTGTTGGGCTGGTTCCAGGGCTGGAAGCTCAGAAATTTCACCGCCACCGGATCGAACCGGGCGCGAGGCACGACGTTGCCGGGAAACGGGTCGCGGATCCAGCGGCCGCCGTCCATCCGCGTGCTGGCGGGATCGTGGACGGGGAACCCTTGTCCATTGAAGGAGAAGTTCCCGTTCAGCATGTCGGAGTTGGGCACGTCGGCGAACACCTGCTGGTTGTATTTTTCGTGGTGCCGCTGCCAGCCGAACAGAAAGAACGTGCGGTTCTTGCCGTTGTACAGCTTGGGGATGTAGACGGGTCCGTGGAGCAGACCGGAGAGTTCGTGATAGCTGAACGGCGCGGTGGGCCGAAGCAGGTTGAAGTAGGCGCGGTGCAGCAGCGCGTTGTTGATGTAGCGGTCCTCGGCCTCCATGTGGAGATTGTTGGTTCCCGACTTGTACGTGATGCTGAGCATGCCGCCGGCGGAGTGCCCGCTATCGGCCGGCAGCACGGTGGTGACCATCTTCACCTCCTCGATCGCGTTCTGGGTGGTGGAGAGGATTCGATTGGTGGCGACGCCGCTGCGAACAGGTTCGGTGGCCGGGATGCCGTCGGCTTGGTAACCGATGCCGCGGTCGCGCGCGCCGGCGATGTGGAAGCCCGCCATGCTGGTGACGCCGGGCATGAGGTACATCGCCATCCAGGTGTAACGCTGCATGATCGGAATGGCGTTCATCTGCTTGCCGTCGAGCACGGTGCCCGTGGTCGACGTAGCCGTCTCGAGCAGAGGCGTCTGGCCGGAGACTTCGACGCGTTCGACCAGATTGCCGACCTGAAGCTGAATGTCCACGGTGAGCGTGTCGTTGGACCGCAGCACGATTTCGGTGCGCCGCAGGCCGCTGAATCCTTGTCTCTGGAATGCCAGGTCATACGATCCGGGCGTCAGGTACAGCAGGCGAAAGATGCCCTGCTCGTCCGTGGCCACGCGCGTGGCGACTCCGGTGGAAGGGTTCGTCGCGATTACTTCCACTCCGGGTATGGCCGCGGCGGCCGGATCGGTGACGTGGCCAATGATACTGCCAGTGGAGGTCTGCGCCGCGAGCGGGTCGATCACCGCCAGCAGGGCAAGGACCGGAAGATAACAAAGCGAGCGTTTCATGTCAGGCTCCATTCTCGACATTTCATCCATCTCACGTTGACGAGCCGGGGCGGCTCGGCCCACGGCTGGCCCGAGTATATCCGAAATCCGTTAACAATGGGAACCGGGGGTTCAGCGGCCGGCGAGGCGGCCCGCGCCGCCGGTGGGGTGAAGCGGATCGACCGGCGGCGGGCGAATCTGCGAACATGATGCGAGGAGAATCCCGTCATGCTTCGATCCCTTCTGGCCGCGCTGGCCACAACCGTTTCCGCTTTCGCCGCGGGGCCGTATGGCGACTGGTACGCCACGCTCGCGACGCCGGGGGGAAACCTCCGGATCGCGCTGCATCTGACCGGCGAGGGAAGCGAACCGAAGGCCACGCTCGACTCGATCGATCAGGGCGCGTCCGGGCTGGTGGCGTCGGGGGCCGAGGTCACCGGCGGGAAAGTGGCGATCGACTGGAGCAACCTGCGCGCGCGCCTCGAGGCGGCGGTCAACGAGGCCGGGAGCGAATTGGCGGGGACGTGGTCGCAAGGGCCCGGCAAGATTCCAGTCAAGTTCACCCGCGAGAAGTTCGTCATCGAGCGGATAACGCCGGTCCCGCTCACGGCGGGCGAGCGGGACTTTCTCATCTCGCACCTCGAGAAGTCGCGAAAGCTATTCCTCGATTCGATCCGCGGTGTATCGAAGGAGCAGTGGACCTTCAAGGCCGCGCCGGACCGGTGGAGCATCGGCGAATGCGCCGAGCATCTGGTGACGACCGAGGATGCCCTGTTCAATCTGGCGGCCAAGCAGATGTTGAAGGCTCCCGTGCGAGCCGGAGCCCGGAAGGGGCAGGCCGACGACGAGAGGGTGATCGCGCGAATCGTGGACCGGTCGAACAAGGCGAAGGCGCCGGAGATGCTGGTCCCCAGCGGCAAGTACGACGGACCGGAGGCGATCGAGAAGGCGTTCAACGAACGCCGGGACCGGTCCGTCGAGTTCGTGAAGACGACGGCCGAGGACCTGCGCGGCAGGGCGATGAACGGGATGGACGGATATCAATATCTGGTGATGATGTCGGGCCACACGCTCCGCCATACCGCGCAGTTGAACGAGGTCAAGACCGCAGCCCAGTATCCGAAGTAGGCGCTCCGGCGGCCGCCCGCATCGCCCGCTGGTGACCCCAGTCGCGCCACGCCAACCCGATGATGCGGATCACCTCCGAGCGGTCGAACGGCCGGGGCAAAAGGTCGTAGACGCCAGCGGTCAGCACCTCGGTCCAGAGGCGCTCGTCCGCCTTGGACGATGTCACCAGCAGTTTCGGCGGGTTCGCTCCCGCCGGGAGGGCCGCCAGAATGTTCCGCCAACAGCCGTCGTCGAGCTTCTGCTCGCAGACAACGACCGGATAGCGGCCAGTCTTCAGACGCTCGACCGCGTCTTCGCACCTTGTCGCAGCCGCCAATTGCCATCGTGTATGGGCGAAAAGCGCGCGAAGCTCGCGCAGCGTTTCGTCCTGATCGGTGACGGCAAGCACCGTCACTTTCTCCAGTTCTTCGCCCATGGGAACTCCGATCTCCGGTGTGCGTTCACTGATTGTGGTCATTTTAAACCTCCGGCGGATTCGTGCCTCCCGGTGCCCTCGAGATGCCGGGCAGTACAATTCTCAGTGCACGTTCCGGGCCAACCGCGCGTCTACCCTAATGTGAAGACCTGTCTGCTGGGGCTGCTGGTTACGGTGCAAGGCGCATTCACTGAAGATTCATTAATGCCGCTCCTGCGATCCGTGGAAAAGCGCTACAACAACTCGCGCACCATGCAGGCGAGCTTCGAACAGGCGTTGCGCGGCCAGGGCAGAATCGGGCGATCGGAGCGGGGCGAGCTTTATTTGCAACGACCTGGGAAGATGCGGTGGAACTACACTTCGCCCGAAGGTAAACTTTTCCTGGTCGACGGAAAAAACGTCTACTACTATAATCCGGTCAATCGTAAGGCGGAAAAGTCGCCGGCGAAGGAGTCTGGAGACATGCGCACGCCGCTCGCCTTCCTGATGGGGCGGCTGGATTTTCAGCGTGATTTCCAGCGGTTTATCAGCCGCGTCGAGGGGGATATCACCCATGTAGTAGCGGTACCGAAGTCGGACAAGGCCCCCTACTCGGAGGTAGAGTTCGACTTGACGCGGGACGCCGTGATCCGGACGGTGACGGTCAAGAGCCAGGACGGATCGGTGATGTCGTTCCGGTTCAGCGGCGAGAAGCTCAATCCGCGATTGGCCGAGGAAGTTTTCCAATTCACCCTACCGGCGGGCGCGGAAATGGTCGAGGGAGAGGGTAGGTAGAATGGCCGAGTTCCTCCTCAAGTACGCCGACTCCAAGGGTGAGATCCGCCAACAGGTCGCCGAGGCCGAGTCGGAAAAGGAACTGCGCGACCGGATGACGCAGCAGGGCTTCCTGATCTATTCGATCAAGGCCCGGGGCGAGTTGGCGACGCGATGGGCCGGGAACCGCAAAAAGGTCGACCTCGAGAAGTTCCTGATCTTCAACCAGCAGTTCCTGACTCTCATTCGCGCGGGTCTGCCCATCTTGAAGTCGCTCGATCTGCTCGCCGACCGGCTCACCGATCCCAAATTGGGAAAGCATGTCAAAGCGGTACGCGACGAAGTCAAGAATGGAACACTGCTGTCTGACGCCTTCGCGCGCCAGAAAGTGTTTCCACCGATCTACATCACCTCGATTCTGGCGGGCGAGAAGTCGGGCGCGCTGGGAGAGGTGATCGACCGTTTCATCGCCTACCAGAAGCTGGTGCTGGCGATTCGGAAGAAAATCATGCTGTCGCTGCTGTACCCGGCGGTTCTGGTGGTTCTGGTGACCGCGCTGATCGCGTTCATGATCACGTATGTGGTGCCGAACTTCGCGCAACTGTACGGCTCGCTGAACGCGCAGCTTCCCACGGTGACGCTATGGCTGTTGGCGGTCGGTACGACGGCGCGCAACTACGTGATCCTCGGCGTGTTGGGGGTGGTGGCGGCGCTGGTGGCGCTGAAGCTGTGGGCGGGCACCGAGACCGGCGGCGCGGCGATGGAGCAGGTGCAGAGAAAGCTCCCGGTGCTGGGCGAGATCTGGACCAAGTATCAGGTGGCGCAATTGTCGCGCGTCTTGAGTACGCTGCTGATGGGCGGCATACCGTTGGTGCAGGCGCTCGAAGCGGCCGGCGATTCGCTCGGGTCGCGGCTGATGAAGGGGGCGCTCGAATCGACGCGTAAGCTGGTGCGGGAAGGACAGCCGCTGTCGTCGTCGTTGAAGAACACGGGGATTTTCCCCGGTCTGGCGATCGACATGATCGAGGTGGGCGAATCGACCGGAGCGTTGCCCGCCATGCTCACGAGCGTCGCGGAGTTCTTCGAGGAGGATGTCAACACGCGCATGACGGCGGCGATGTCGTTGATCGAGCCGGCGATCATGCTCTTCATGGGCGGGTTCGTGGCGTTCGTGCTGGTGGCCCTGTACTTGCCAATCTTTTCGCTGGCGGAGAGAGTATGACCACCAAACCTCCGGATACCGGCGAAGAGGCGGCCAAGGCCAGGGATCTGGCGGCGCGCTACCGCTACGGCTTCGTGGATCTGAAGGAAGTCCAGATCGACCACGACCTAGTGCAGACCGTGCCGGTGGACTTGATGTTCCGCTACAACTTCGTGCCGCTGGCGGCGCAGAACGGGCATCTCGAGATCGCGCTGGCCGATCCGAAGAACCTGAACCTGATCGACGAGTTGGCGATCCTGCTCGGCAAGAAGCTGAAGGTGAAGGTCGCCACGCTGAGCCAGATCTCGGATCTGCTCAAGAAGAGCGAGCAGTCGCAGCGCGTGCTCGAGGAAGTCACCGAGACGTTCACCCTCGACGTGGTGGCCGACGAGGAAAACTCGGACGAGACGCTGTCGATCGACAAGTTGACGGCGGTGGACGCCGAGATCGCGCCGGTGATCAAGCTGGTCGACACGACCATCTTCAACGCGCTCGAGCGGCGCGCCAGCGACATCCACATCGAAACGCGCGACACCGAGGTGGTGATCAAATACCGCATCGACGGCGTGTTGAACTACGCGATGCCGCCGATCGCCAAGGACTGGCATTCGACGATCATCTCGCGCATCAAGGTGATGAGCGAGCTCGACATCGCCGAGCGGCGCGTGCCGCAGGACGGCCGGTTCCGGGTGCGCTACAAGGGCCGGCTGATCGATTTCCGCGTGTCGATCATGCCGACCGTGCACGGCGAGGACGCGGTGCTCCGCGTGCTCGACAAAGAGTCGATGAGCGAGAAGTTCTCCAAGCTCACGCTCGACGTGGTGGGATTCGCGCCGAACGACGTGGCGAAGTTCCGGCGGTATATCAAGGAGCCGTACGGGATGGTGCTCGTCACCGGACCGACAGGCTCGGGCAAGACGACGACGCTGTACGCGGCGATCAGCGAGATCAAGACCGACGAGGACAAGATCATCACGATCGAGGATCCGGTCGAGTATCAGTTGAAGGGCATCACGCAGATCCCGGTGAACGAGAAGAAGGGTCTCACGTTCGCGCGCGGGCTGCGGTCGATTCTGCGCCACGACCCCGACAAGGTGATG
>SYLY01000130.1 GCA_005808475.1 Acidobacteriota bacterium | reverse complement strand
GCTGAGCTACGGGCGCGTACTCCTCATTGTACGCTACTTCGCGTTCGACAGCAGCCACGCCGCAGCGCGCTTGCCCGCCTTGGCGGCCGCACTCCGCAGATCGTGCGCCAGCGCGCCCGCCCGGTATCCGCGCGGGTCGGGCCGCGCGCGCAACGAGGCCAGTTTGCCCGCCGCGCCGTCGAAGTCGCCGGCCGCCGCCGCTTCGATCAATCCCGCCACTTCCTGGTCGTACGCCACCCAATCGTAGACGCGCACTTTCGGCGGAGGGGGCGGCAGGACTATCGGCTCGCCCGGCTCCCGGTAGTCGCCCGTCCGCTCGAACCAGTGCCGCAACGTGCCGAAACGCGGACCATCGCCGTATCCGATCGGGATCACGATCGACGCCTTACCGCCGTCGTTTTCCACCCGCAGCGTCACGCGCTTGTGCTTGGGCTCGTACAACGCGTCGCGGAAGATCCACAGGACGCCCTCGTCCCACGTCGCACCAGCCGCGTCGACGAAGGTCCGCGAGACGCGGTACACGTAACACGCCGTCAAGTTATCGACCTGCCGGACCGGATCCTCTTCCCGGAACATCAGAAATTCACCCGCAGCCCGAGTTGCACCTGCCTCGGCGGCTTCGCCGAGAAAATTCGCCCAAAGGAGGGCTCGTCCGCGTACCGCTCCGGCATGTCGAAATGCGCGGTGTTGGTCAGATTGAACGCCTGCACGTCGGCGACCACGGCCCACCGGTCGCCGGCCGCCAGCCGTCGCGATAATCCGAAATCGATATTGACCAGACCCGGCCCGTCCACGATGTTCCGGCCCGCCGTTCCGAACGTGAACGGACGCGGCACGGCGAAGGCCGAGGTGTCGAACCACCGGTCCGCGCGCCGGTCGCCCAACCGCGGCGATCGCAGCAGATCGGGCCTGTCGTTGCCGAAAATGCTGCCGGCGTTGCCCGTGTTCGAATTGTCGAATCGCAGCAGCGGCGTGAACGGCTGGCCCGATTGCGCCGACGCGATCGTCCGCAGTTCGAACCCGCGCACCGCCCACACCGCCGCCAAGCTGAGCCGCTGCCGCATGTCGAAGCTCGACCGCGCCCGTTCCAGGCCGAAATTCAGGCTGTCCTGCGGAAAGTTCTTGTCGGGCTTGGTACCGAGAAACGCCGACGTGTCGTCGATCGACTTCGACCACGTGTACGCTCCGATCAGCGAAACGCCACGCGACATCCGCCGGTCGGCCTTCGCCTGCAGCGAATGGAAGTTCGAGCCGGCGCCGCTTTCGGCGAAGAAGATGCCGCTGAACGCCGGGTTCGGCCGCCGCGCCGCCACCGCTCCCGCGCCCGGCCGCGGCTGATTCAGATCGCGCGACCGGATCAGGTGCGTTCCCTTCGATCCCACATAGGCGACCGACGCCACAACCGACCGCGAAACCTGCCGCTCCACGGTGGCGTTCCAGTGCTGCAGATAGCCGGAGGTGATGTCAGGGCTCAGCGTGTTGGGCGACGGTGGAGGCGCGATTCCGCCGCGCGCCGGAAACGGATCGCCCAGCGATAGCAGCGAGGTCGCGGTCGGGAAGAAGACACGCGTGGTGAACAGCGGCGGGTTGAAGTAGAACGATGAGTTCACCACGAACATCCCGCTATCGAAATAGAGACCATAGCCCGAGCGAACGGTCCAGCGATCGGTCGGGGACCACGCCAAGCCCACGCGCGGAGCCCAGTTGTTGCGATCCGGCCGGATGCCCGCTCGCGGGATGCCGTCGCGGCCCACCTGCCGGAGCACGCCCGCCGCCGGATCGAGCGTGTACATGCGATCTTGCGGATCGACCGGCGGCGCGTTGTATTCATAGCGCACGCCGAAGCTCAGGTTCAAGGATCGGAGCAGCCGCCAGTCGTCCTGGGCGAACACATGGGTGGCGGTTGTGCGCAGGCTCTGCCGGTTGTCGAACTTGGCTTGCAGGGAGAACGATGGCAGCCCGAGCAACAAGTCGCCGATGCCCTGCCCGCTCAGCGCGCCGGAGAACGTCATCGTGCCGCGCGAGAAGTAATCGAGGTACCCGTCGGTCGCGATGCGGCGCGCCTCCCCGCCCAATCGCACCGAGTGCGCCCCGGCGATAACCGTCAGCGACGGCTGCCATTGCCAGGTATCGGTGGTGCGGCCCAGCGGCAGTTGATCCACGTCGCCCACCTGCGCAAAGCCGGCGATCTTGATCGAGGGATAGCCGAAATCGCGCGGCGATTGCGGAAGCCAGTTGACGCCCCACTCCCGGTTTACGTCGGCGCCGAAGTTCTGCTGGCGCGCGCGGCGGAACGATCGCGTGAACGCGAACCGCGTGCTCTGATACACGCCGGGGCTCCAGATCCGCTGATGGTGCAGCGCCATGTTGTGTCCGCTGTTGTCCACGAAGTTGCCGAATCCCGGCACGTCGGTGGCTTCCTCGGCGAACGGTTCGAACAACTCCTGCGAGCCCCAGCCGTATCGCACGGTCACTTCGTCGCGTGGCGACAGCCGGTGATCGTAGCGGGCCAGCAGGTTGTGGAAGGAATCGCGGAGGACCGGCTGCGACAGCAGCGCACCGCCCTGGTTCGGCGCCGGAAACAGGCTCAGCACGCGCGCCGAAAGCGGATGCACGCGCGCGGCGGGAATTCGATTTCCCGGAAACGGCTGACGCGTGAACGGGTCGAGCACGGGGCGCGATAGCTCGCCGGCGCGCTCGGCGGCGGACGGAACCAGACTCAGCCGCGGCAGTCCGCGCCGTTCGCGGAGCGCTTCGTAGTTGACGAAGAAGAACGACTCGTCGCGCAACACACGGCCGCCTAGCGAGCCTCCAAACTGGTTCCGGATGTACTTGGGCCGTTCCGCGCCTTCGAAGAAGTTCCGCGCGTCGAGCACTCGATTGCGCAGGTACTCGTACGCGGCCCCGTGAAAATCGTTGGAGCCCGATCGCGTGACGACGTTCACCTGCGCGCCGGACCCGCGACCGTACTCGGCGCTGTAGCTGCCGGAAAGCACCTTGAACTCGCGAATACTCTCCACCGAGGGCTGCAGCACGTACCGGTTGGTGTAAGGATCGTTATTGTCGGACCCGTCGAGCGTGAAGTTGTTGTACTCCTCGCGGGCGCCGCCGGCGTGCATCGCGAACGACCCTCGCGATGACAGCTCGGAGTCCTGCACGGGCGGCAGGATTCCAGGAGCGAGGAAGCAGAGTTGCAGAAAGTCGCGCCGGTTCAGCGGCAGGCTGGCGATGGTGTCGCGGTCGAGCGTGGTTCCCACCGCCGGCGATTCGGTCTCGATCCGGCGCGCGGACGTTTCCACCTCGATCGATTCCCGCACGGGTCCGGGGTGCAGGGTGAAATCCTGGCGCAGCCGTCCGTCCACAGCCAACAACAGCCCCGTCGCCGTCACTGGTTGGAGGTCGCGCGCCGTCGCCGATAGGCTATATTCTCCGGGCGGCAAGCCCGCGATCCGAAAGTCGCCAGCGGCCCCGGTGATCGCGACGCGGCGGACCGCGCGTGTCCGGTCCTCGGCGACGGCCTCGGCTCCCGGTAGCGCCCTACCGCTCGAATCCCGCACCGTGCCGGATAGCACGCCCGTGACCGGCTGGCCCCATGCGACGCCGAGCGCTACGGCCAGACACGCGAAAAGGGGGAGCATTTCCTCCAGTGTCTCTCATTCCGCGGCCAGTTCGGCCACGTACACCTGCGGATGCCCGGACCTGTCACTCGCAAAGACCACCATCCGCTCGTCGTGCGAGAACGACGGATGCGGATGGGTCCACTGCGGACCGTATACGGTATCGGTGGCGACCTCCATCCAGCTCAGCGCGCCCGTCTTGGCCAGGCTGCGGGCGGCGGCGAAGTCCTCGGCCAGCGCGTAGCGCGAAGTCTTCCATTGGCTGCCGCCGTTGGAGGCCTGCGACAGACACACCGGCGTGCGCCCCCCCGTGGCGGCATCGATCAGAAACAGTCCCAGGTCGGGATGGTTGGTGTCGCACAGAACCTTGGTCCCGGCGCGATTCGGCGTGATGTGCCAGGCGTTGAACTCGGCGATGACGCTTCGTTCGCCCGTGCTCCAGTTCATGCGGCAAAGGGCTCGAGGCCAGACGGTGTAGACCAAGTCGCCCGTGGCGCCGAGGAAAGTCTCGTGCACGACGAACTCGTCGTTGCCGTGCGAGTAGAGACACTCCATGCCCGTGCCGTCGCGGCGCACGCGGTGCATGCGCGGCGCGGGATCGCCGGAGAACTCGATCCATTCCGGTTCGAGCGGATGGAACTGGGGATGGATCACGGTTCGCGGAAACGGAATGAATCGCCAGCCCGACCCATCCGCCTTTCCGGTAACGATTCCCGATTCCGATCCACGCTTGGCGGCGGCGGTGATCCACTCTCCGTCCCTCGCCAGCGAGCATTCTCCCAACTGCGCGCCTTCGAACTCGAAGACGCTGGTCTCCTCGAGCGTGTCGAACCGGAGAAACCACACGCCTCCTTGCCGGACGAAGAACACGCGCTCGCCGCCCGGGTGGATGGCGGCGGAGAAAGGATGGATCGCGCCCTCGGTCAACTGCCGGATCTCCCCGCCAGGGAAGGGACGGATCTCGAAAAGCTGCGCCGAACCGGAACGGTAGGAGACGAAGATCATCGACTCGCCACCGGGCGTGAAGGAAGTCTGGAGAAAATACGTCGCGTGGTTGATGCAGGACGCGTTCGTCATTCGATGCACACGAACACCGGTGGAGGGATCGAGCGATTGCGAGTGTTCGGAGGCCAGAAGCGCTCCCTTGCGAAAGTCCATCGCCACCAGTCTAGCTTCTAGCCCTCGGTGGGAACGAGCAATCGCCCGGCTTCGTTGCTTCTGGTGATACACTTGCCCAGCGTTGCGGGCCGGGACCTGAGCCGGCGGTCCGCCGTAAGTAAGGGTTTCGCCCGATAATCCGGAGCGGGCAGACCGTCGATCAGACGAGGAGCACCGGATGCGCTGGCTCCTCGTCTTGCCCCTGTTCTCCGCTCACGCCGCCACGGTCTCCCAGGCCACGCTTTCGAAGACCGCGCGCGAGGACGCGTGCGCGGCGGGTCCGGTGGCGATCGTGTTCCCGGCCGGCGAGCGGCAGGTCTTCCTGCGCTTTCTGGCGGCGAACGTGCGGGCCGGCGACAAGCTGTCGGTGCGTTGGCTCGATCCATCGGGCGCGACAGCGCTCGATACCCAGTGGGGCGCGCTTCCCTCGGCGCCGTCGCTCTGCTTTCTGACGCAGCTCCCGTTGCTCGGATTCGATGCGGCGTCCAAGCATGGCGGGTGGTCGGTACGCGTGGTGCTCAACGGCAAGACCGCGATCGAACGGCCGTTTCGCGTCGAACCCGATCCGGACGCGGGCAAGGTCCGGGTGACATCGGTGACGCGCCAGCCGGTGGATGGCGGCCAAATGGAGCTGTCTGTGGACGGCTCCGGATTCGACGCGAACAGCGTCGTCCACATCGCGACGTACAGGCCGGCCGGCGGGTGGAAATATCTCGCCGCGCTGACGCCACACCGCGTCGAGCCCAGGCGCATGGCGGCTCGAGGCGCGGCGCTTCCGCCCGGCGAGTACATGGTGCTGGTGTTCAGCGGAACCGCCAAACTCAGTTCGCCGGCGCGCCTGCTGATCGAGACCGACAGCGGCTACCGGCTGCCGTTCGCGGCGGGCGAACCGTGGATCGTCACGCAGGGGCCCTATGGATCGTTCTCGCACTTCAACCGGAGCCTGCACGCCTACGATATCGCGCCGGTTCGCGGGCGCTGCATCGTGGCGATGCGAGGCGGAGTCGTGCACGCGTTCGACCTGGGCTTGGGTCAGACGCCGCACCTTCGCATCTTCGGCAACTACATCACGGTCGCGCACGACAACGGCGAGTTCAGCCATTACGGCCATCTGAAGAAGGGATCGTTCGCGGTCAAGACCGGCCAGCGCGTGGAGCGAGGACAGGCGTTGGCGGAGGCCGGCAATAGCGGCTATACGTTGGGACCGGGCGGCGGACATCACGTGCACGTCCACGTGACGAACAACTTCTCCATCTCGGACCAAAGCATCCCGTTCCGCTTCGAGGATCTGCCGAACCGGGGCTTTCGCGGTTGGGTGGTATCGAAGAACACGCACCCGGATTGCGACTGCTCGCGGCCCGCCGGAGCGCGGCCGGTTTCCAAGACAGGTCCTCCACCGCCCGCTCATCGGTGGGAAGGAGCGGTAGCGGTAGCCGAGTACTGGACCGACTTGATCTCGGTGCCGCGGGGCACTGGGCAGCTCGACTTGAAGCTGGCATGGACGGGCGACGGACGCGATCTCGACCTCGAGCTGATCAGCCCCAAGGGCCGCCGCTATGGGTGGTATGAGGACACCCGCCCACTGGCGGCCGCGCCGTCGGCGGAGAAATTCCTGCTGTCGTCCCCGGAACCGGGGACTTGGCGAATCGTGGTCCGAGGGATGAAGGGCGGCGGCGAGCGAATCCCGTTCGCCGTCGAGACCTCCGTGCCTCAGCCGAAGGTCAGCGCCCGGAAATAGTCCCGCCCTAGATGGCCGGCGCTCGGCGCGCAGGTAGGCGAAGTGGAGATGGCGGCATGCTCCCGGGCCGTCAGGTCAGCTCCAGATTTCGTTGATCAGCCCACCGCCCACGATCGTCGGCCGCTCGGCGCGACCGTTGTGCATGTAGGTGAGCTTGATGTGGTCGAGCCCCAACAGATGCAGGATCGACGCGTGGATGTCGTGCACGTGGCAGGGACGCTCCTGGTAGCGGAGCCCGATCTCGTCGGTGCTGCCCACATAGCGGCCGCCCTTGGCGCCACCGCCCGCCATCCACATCGTGAAGCCCCAAGGATTGTGATCGCGGCCATTGCCCTTTTCGTTGAACGGCGTCCGTCCGAACTCGCCGCCCCACACCACCAGCGTGTCGTCGAGCAGCCCCCGCTGCTTCAGGTCGGTGAGCAGCCCCGCGACCGGCTTGTCCGATACGCGGCACCACTTGCCGTGATTGCCTTCGATGTTGGAATGGGCGTCCCAGCCCGAACCCGATCCACAATACAGCTCGACGAACCGGACGCCGCGCTCGACCATCCGCCGCGCCAGCAGACAGTTTGTGCCGAACGCCGACAGATCGGGGTCGTTCAGCCCGTACATCTCCTTCGTCTTCTCGCTCTCGCGCGAAAGGTCCACCGCTTCGGGCGCCTCCGCCTGCATCTTGTAGGCGAGTTCGTAGCTCTGAATGCGCGCCTCGAGCTCGGTGTCCTCCGCCTTGTCGCGCGACCAGCGTTCGTTCAGTTCCTTCAGATAGTCGAGCTTGGAACGCTGCCGCTCGGTCGACGTCCCCTTCGGCGACTTCAGGTGCAGGATCGGCGCGTCGCCTTGCCGGAACTGGGTGCCTTGGAACGTCGCCGGCAGGAAGCCCGACGACCAGTTCTTCGGTCCGCCCACCACCTCGCGATCATCGGTCAGAATCACGAACGCCGGCAGATTCCGATTCGCCGCGCCCAGCCCGTACGTCACCCACGCTCCCATCGACGGACGGCCGGCGAGAATGTCGCCCGTGTTCATCTGACAAACCGATCCCACGTGGTTCAACCCGTTCGCCCAGCACGACCGGACGATGCACAGATCGTCGACGTGGTTGGCGATGTGCGGATACCAGTTCGACACCCACGCGCCGCTCTTGCCGTACTGCTTCCAGGTGCGCGGCGAGCCCATCAGCGTGTTACCAGCCGTGCCCATCGCCGTGATCGGCTTGCCGAACGACGCGGGCATCGGCTGTCCGGCCAGTTCGTTGAGCTTGGGCTTGGGATCGAACAGATCGATGTGGCTAGGACCGCCTTCCATGAACAGCCAGATCACCGACTTCGCCTTGGCCGGGTGATGCGGCTTCCTGGCGCCGAGCGCGTCCTTGGCGGCGCGCGCGTCGCCGGCAACCAGACTCGCCAGCGCCATTCCCGCCAATCCGGATCCGGCGCGCGTGAAAAAGTCGCGCCGGCTTTGAACCGGCCAGTGATGTTGCAGTTTCCCGAGCATCGCGGCTCCCTTAATTGATAAAGACGAACTCGTTGGAGTTGAGCAGCATGTGGCACAGGTCGGCGAACGCGGCGTCGCCATCCTTTACCAACGCGGTCTGTCTGGCGAGGAACGCGGCGGCCGACTTCAACTCGTCCGGCGACGGCGCGCGCACGTAAGCCAGGCGGTACGCCCGCTCGATCCGCGATTCGGGCGTCATGCCGGAATCGTTGCTGGCGCGTTGCGCCAGCTTCGACGCCCATCCCACTACCTGCTCGTTGTTCAGCAGTTCCAGCGCCTGCGTGGACGACGTGGTTTGATTGCGGCGGGCGCACGGCTCATGGGTGTCGGGCATGTCGAACGCTTCGAACATCGGGTAGCGCGCGTTGCGGCGGACGAAGGTGTACACGCTCCGGCGCGTCGTGTTCTCCGATTTCTCGTTGGCCAGCCAGCCGCCGCGAGTAGTCATCCCGGGAGGCAGCGGCGGGAACACACCGGGACCGCCCATCTTCGCGTTGAGCGCGCCCGCGGCCGACAGCATGGAATCGCGGATGGTCTCGCCCTCGAGCCGCCGCCGTTCAAATCGCCAGCCGAACTTGTTGGACGGGTCCTTCTCCGCGGACGCCTCGTTGAACACGGACGACTGCGCCCACGCATTCGACATCAGCAAACGCTTCGTGGCCGCCTTGATCGACCACTTGTCCTCGTGCACGAACGTGTAGGTGAACCAGTCGAGCAGTTCCTTGTTCGACGGGCGCTCGCCCATCGCGCCGAAATCGGAAGGCGTGGCCACGATGCCGCGTCCGAACGTGTAGTGCCAGATGCGATTGGCGATCACGCGAGTGGTGATCGGGTTCGACGGATCGGTCATCCAGCGCGCCAGCGCGGCGCGGCGGCCCGTGGAGCGGCCGTCAACGGGCTGGACCTTGGCGTCGGCGGGGTCGAGAATGGACAGGAAACCGGGCTCCACCGCGTAGAGCTTGGCTTCGTGATTGCCCACGGCGAGCACATGAGTCGGCGGCGCGCTGGCGCTCTCGTCCATCATGGTTTGCGCGGTTGGCAGCGGGGCGGGCTTGATCTTGTCGAACACGGCCAGTTGCTTCTTCAGTTCGTTGTAGCGAGCCTTGTCGTCGCCCTTGAGCATCGCCGCGATGTCGGCTTCGCTGAAGGTCACTTGCGCCTTGGCCTTCTGGTACATCTGCCACTCGAAGGGATTCCGCTTTTCGGCCGGCATGTTGAGCACGGCTTGGATCTCTTCGGGGAACCGCGTCAGCCTCTCCTGATAACGCGTCTTGTAGCGAGGCTGGATCACCGCGTCGATCTGCTTCCGGATGTCCGCTGTCTTCTGCTCCCAGAGGTCCTGCTTGGCCTGCCAGGCGGCCTTGCGCTCGGACGAGACCAACTCGGCGCCGTCCTCGATGCGCGTGTTGGCGAAGAAGGCTTGCAGCCGATAGTAGTCCTTGTGCAGGATCGGATCGAACTTGTGATCGTGGCAGCGGGCGCAGCCGTACGTCATCGCCATCATGGTGGCGCCGGTCACGTCGGTGATATCGTTCAGCAGTTCCTGCCGCCGCTGCATAATGTTCGCCGCGTTCGACTCGTCGGGGAAGTGGCGGTTGAACCCGGTGGCGACGATCGCGTCGTGGTCGCCGGGGAACAGTTCGTCGCCGGCGATCTGCTCCTGCACGAACCGGTCATACGGTTTGCCGGAGTTCAGGGACTTGATCACGTAGTCGCGATAACGCCACACGTTGGGCCGCGTCTCGTCGGACTTGAATCCCTCGGAGTCGGCGTAACGCGCCAGATCGAGCCAGTGGCGGCCCCAGCGCTCGCCGTAGTGCTCGGAGGCTAGAAGCCCGTCCACAACCTTCTCCCAGGCGCCCGGCGACGCATCCGACACGAAGGCCTGCGTTTGTTCCGGCGTCGGCGGCAACCCGATCAAGGTGAGATAGGCGCGCCGCAACAGCGTGGCTTTGTCCGCGGCCGGATTCGGGGCGATGCCCTTCTCTTCCAGCTTGGCCAACACGAAGCGGTCGATCTCCGTCTTGGCCCACGCCGCGTTCTTGACCGCCGGCAAGGCAGGCTTTGCCACCGGCTGGAACGCCCACCACGATCTCTGGCGTTCCGTGAAAGCCTTCGGCTTGTTTTCGGCGGCTTTCGTTTCCGTCGAATTCGGCTCGGCGCAGACCGCGGCCGCGGCGAGCAAAGCAATCGGGATCGATCGCGGGAATGTCATGATTTTGGGCTCATTATATCACGCACATCGCGTGGGATAATGGCGGTCTTGCAACGCGCAGGTCCGCTCCCGCTCGCCGCTCTGGCGGCCGTGACGGCGCTCGCGTGGCAGACCGCGACGATGTGGGCGAATTTCGGCGGCGATCCGACGGCTTTGTACTGCACCGGAGCGGGGCGCGGCGTACCCGAATCGCTCGCCGGAGAACGGATTTGGCTCTTCCCCGGTTCGCAGGGATACGACGGACAGTTCTACCACTACATCGCGCACGATCCCTTGCAGCGAGATCCTGCCTTGGCCGCGTTTGTCGATGCCCCGAGGCTTCGCTACCGGCGCGTGCTGATACCCGCGCTCGCGTACCTGTCCGCGCTCGGCGAACCATCGCGCATCGACCCCGCGTATCGCGCCCTGATCCTGTTGTCGATCTTCGCCGGCGTTTATTGGTCCGCGCGATGGTGTGAGTCGCGAGGCTGGCCGCCGGCAGGAGGGCTCGCCTTCCTGGTTCTGCCCGCGTCGATGGTGGCGGTGGACCGGCTGACCCCGGACGTCGTGCTGGCGGCGTTGGCGATCGGGCTGCTCCTTCCCGGCCGGACTCCGGCAGCGGCGTTCGCCATGCTCGCCGCCGCGGCGTTGACGCGCGAGACCGGAATGCTGCTGATCGCCGCTTGGTGCGTGACGAGGGGAGTGAAGTTCGCGCTCGCGGCCGCGCCCGCGCTCGTATGGTACGGGTACGTCTTCGCGCGTACCGAGGCGCTCGACTATGGAGCCGGATCGATGCCGCTCGCGGCGATCGCGCGAGCGTTCGCGAATCCGCCATCGTATCCTCTGGAGATTCCCCTGCAATCGCTGGTCCGCCTCGGCGACTTCGCGGCCTTGACCGGCGTGGCGCTCGCCTTCGTTCTGGCGCTGCTCGCGCTCCGGCGCGACCGGAGCTTCCAAGCCCTGGCGGCCGCCGCGTTCGCACTAATGGGCTGCCTGCTGCAGCGCGACGATCACTGGCGCCACGTGTACGACTTCGGCCGCGTCTACTCGCCGCTGTTGGCGCTGCTCGCGGCGCGGGCGGTCGAAGAGCGGCGATGGATCTGGGCCGCTCCTTGCCTGATGATGGCCCCTCGCCTGGCCATGCAACTCGCTCCCCAGGCGCTCGGCGTCATTCGCGCCATGGCAGGCTGATCCGGCGGTCCCTGAAGATCCTGTCTCTCTGCATGCTCGCTGCCGCGTCGCTGGCGCTTCCAGCGCACGCGCGGATCCTCTACGGCGGCATGATCGGGAACGTGACCGATGCCCATCTGTCGCAATACTCGGCGGTTCCCCACCATTGTTCCCGGCGTCTATGACATCGCCGTGACTGCGAGGTGGCCGAGGGAGTGACTGGTCTTGTCGACCAGACCTCGCAAGAGAACACGGCGATCCCGGTCGGCCGCAACTACCAGGTGCTGCTGCGAACTCTCCCGAGCTTCCCTCCAACGCGGATCTCCAACTCCGTACCCGCCCACCCCACGCGTTCGGTTCGCTACTCGGTCAACGGGACCAGTGACCAGAACAACAACGCCGGCATCGATGGACGACCGCCTACAATCCCAACCTTGCCTCACGTGACCGGGATCGATCCGGCGCTGGACTCCATCGAGGTGGTCAACGTCGTCACCAACTCGTTCGACGCCAAACAGGGCCTCGCCGGCGGCGCCGCCGTCAATCTGCCGCTGTGATAGAATCGGGCGGTCATTTTTTGCGTTGAAAGAAATTTTCCATGAAGAATACCTTGTGTCTATTGGCGCTTAGTGCGGCCAGTCTGCTCGCGCAGGTCTCCACCGCTTCGATCAACGGCACCGTGACCGATGCGAGCGGCTCCCTCGTTCCGCAAGCCGCCCTGCTGCTCAGGAACACACAGACCGGAGTTGAGACCCGCACCACGGCGAACGAGCAGGGCGTCTACGCCATCTTGAATATTCTTCCCGGCAACTACACGCTGGAAGCTACGATGCAAGGATTCTCCAACAGTAGGATGGAGCCGTTCGCCCTCGTCGTCAATCAACGCTCCGTTTTCGATTTTCATCTCGCCGTAGGCAAAGTGCAGGACTCGGTCACCGTCGAAGCCGTCGGGGCGCAACTCCAAAGTGCGACCGCCGAACTGGGCAGCGTCCTCACTCGCCAGCAGGTAGTCGACTTGCCGGTCGGCCGAAGCATTCAGAACATGATGCGCCTGACGCCCGGGGTGACCGCGATCGGCACCGGCCAATCGAGCATCCCCTCGGTCAACGGCCAGATCAATCGAAGCAGCATGTACATGCTCGATGGCGTCAACAACCAATCGACCTTCTTCAGCAACCTCGCACTGAATCCGATCATGGAGACGATCGAAGAGTTCAAGGTCCAATCGCACAACGACTCCGCGGAAGTCGGCGGCGTCATGGGCGGCGTCATCAATACGACGACAAAATCCGGCACCAATGAATTACACGGCAACGTCTACGCGATCGAACAGAACGACGCGTTCAACGCGCGCAACACGTTCCTCGCCTCGGTGGCGCCTTTCAAAGGCCACACGTTCGGTGGAACCGCCGGCGGTCCCGTGAGCATTCCGAAGATCTACAACGGCAAGAACAAGACTTTCTTTTTCGGCGGTTACCAGCGGTTCTACAGCGTCGGGCCGTCAAACGGCACGCTGCGAGTCCCCACCCCGGCCAACCTCCAAGGCGACCTTAGCGACTGGGCCTTGCCGATCTTCGACCCAACTACCACTCGCGCCAATCCCGATGGCACTTTCGCGCGCACGCCTTTCACCGGCAATCGCATCCCGGCCAGCCGCCTAAACCCCGGCATGGTCTACTTCGCGCAAACCGTCTTGCCGCCGATCGAGCCCACCGGCATCGCCAATCAGAACGCCTGGAACCGCACACGCGTGCAGGCCTGGCAGCACAGCATTAACGGGCGCGTCGACCACCGCTTCAACGATAAGGACGCCGTCTGGGTGCGCTACTCCCGTTTTTACAGTCCCGGCCGAGGCGCCGCCGCCCTCCCTTCGCAGGGCCGCGTTTCCAATGGCCGCGCGCTCAACCTCGCCGCCAACTGGGTCCACACGTTCGGGCCGACCGCCGTGTTCCAGTATCAATTCGGGCGTGTGTTCCAGTGGACGGGATCGACGGACAAGTATAAGTCGCTGCCGGCCGATTTCGCCAGCAAAGTCGGCTACTCCGCCAACGTCATCACGGCCTATCAGGACGGCAATACTTACTTCCCCGGCTTCAACCCCGCGGGCTTCTTCAGCAGCACCGAACAGTTCAACGTCAGCCGCGCCGGCGACAGTTGGCACCACCGCGCCAGCTACTCGAAACTCCAGGGATCGCACATGCTCAAGTTCGGCGCCGAGTACAACCGCGTGCAGTGGTATTACGAAAACGGCGTTACCAATGTCGGGTTCGCGAATCAGGGCACGGCCGATCCGCTTCGCATCGGCAGCACCGGCAGCCCGTTGGCGTCGTTCCTACTGAACGTGCCCGACAGCGCCACCCGCCGCGACATCATCGAAACCATGCCCTGGTGGGGCGGCACGATCGGGTTCTACGCGCAGGACTCGTGGAAAGCCACCAACCGCCTGACCGTCAACATGGGTCTGCGTTATGACCGCACGTTCATTCCCACCGCGGGAACCCCGGACCGGAACAACAACTTTGCCGGCAATATGGATTACCTCGGCGGCAAATACATCCTTCAAACGCCAGCCCCGGCATGCGGTGCTGGGAACCAGAAGGGCGGCTGTATTCCGACGCCGGCCGGAGCCCCCGCTGGCTGGCTTCCGGATAACGTCGTCCTCGCCCAGGGCGGCAAGGTGTGGAAGGATACGAAATTGAACTTCGCACCGCGCTTCGGCCTGGCTTATCGCCTCGGATCGAAGACCGTGCTCCGCATGTCCTCGGGAATCTTCTTCGACAACTTCTCCGGCGTTACGCAACTGGCGCGCAACTTCATCGGGACTTATCCGGCGCTCGGCTGGCAATCGGCGGCGAATCTGAACTACGCCGTCGCTGGCCAATTGACGCCGAACATCTCCGGGTTCAACCCGCTACCGTCGGCGACGCTGCCAGTTTCTAATCCGTTCTCGCAGAGCGTGTACGCCGGCGATCCCAACTGGAAGAACGCGTACTCGATCCAGTGGAACGGCGGATTCCAGCATCAGTTGGCGAAGAATGCGTTGCTCTCCGTGAACTACGTCGGCTCCGGCACGCGGCGCACCACTATCGGCGGTCGTTACGGCGGAGCACGGACGCCGGGTCCGGGCCGATGGCAGGACCGCGCGCCATTCCCATACATGATCGCGCCGCCCAGTTCGTTTGACCGCAGTTGGGGCACGGCCAGCTATCACGGCCTACAGACTTCGTTTGAACGCCGCTGGACGAATGGAGTCGCGCTGACGGCTGCGTACACGTGGTCGAAAGCGATCGACGCCGGGTCGTCGGGATTCTTCGGCGTCGAGGGTAACTCGATCCAGAACCCGTACGACATGCGGCCAGACCGCAGCGTGTCTAGCTACGACGTGCCGCACAACCTGGTGATGAGTTGGGTCTACGACCTGCCGTTCGGCAAGGGTAAGGCGTTGGCGACCAACAACCGTGCGGCCGACTACATCATCGGCAACTGGCAGGTCAACGGCTTGGCCGACATCCGCTCCGGCCAGCCCGTGAATCTGACAATCTCGGGCGATATCTCCAACACCGGCGGAAACGCGATGCGGCCGAATGTTGTGGGCGAATGGCGCGTCGACAGATCGACCCCTGCGCGCTGGTTTGCCCGTGAAGCGTTCGCGGCCCCGCCGGCATTTACGTTTGGTACGGCTGGACGAAATGTTCTCCGCGGCGATGCGATCAGGCGGATGGATCTGTCTGTGTTCCGTAACTTCCCGTTCAAGGAACGGTATATGGCGCAGTTGCGCGTTGAAGGCTACAACGTGCTGAATGTGGTGACTTACGGGAATCCGGTGGCTGAGTTTACGAACGCAAACTTTGGGCGGGTGACGAGTGCGTTCGCGGCGCGCACGTTGCAGATTGGCGCGCGGATTTACTTCTAACGGCCGCCAGCGCTTTCGAGTTTGGCGGCGCGGCCCCGCAACGCGTGGACTTCCCATTCCAGTGCGCGAATCGACGCGGAATGTATCCCCCCCCCCGAGCCTAGTTCGACGACGCCAGTTTTCGGAACGCGGTGAGCAGATTGGTTTTGGAGCGCGCGATCTCGTGGCGCGAAAGTTCGGGTTCACCGCCGCCGCCACTTATATCGGCCACCCGCCAACAGTTCTTCTTCACCTGGGCCCACTCGCGGCTACGGGGCGGAGACCTCCACGCCGACGCCTCGCGTCGGTATTCCCGCCTACTGGGGCCGGAACTACGGCACGCTGCCGCAGGACATTCGTCACCACGCATCGGTCAGCGGCGTGGTGGAACTGCCGTTCGGCTAGGGTAACATTGGGCGGCCGGACGCGTGGGCACGCCGGTCACACCCGCGGAGCCGGGTACGGTGCTCAATGGTCCCGGTCCCGGACAGTTCGCCGACTGCCGCGAGCCTGTCGCCAAGATCGGCGAGCGCGCTCAGTCCCCAACGCCGTCTCGCCGAACACGCCGCGCTTCGGCACGTGCGGCACAGGCGTCTTGCGCGGTCCGGGATTGATCAACTTCGATATGGGGGGCTTCCGGCGAATCAAGATCAACGAGCGGGTTAACATGCAACTGGTCGATCCGCGGCATGGGGGCTCGCCTCCCTGGCGATGCCCGCGTGGTCGCGCTAGATCGCTCGACCCCCGACGTCGCGCTGGCGGCGTTGACGATCGGGCTGCACCTACCGGGCCGGTCCACGGCCGCCGCGTTCGCCATGCTCGCCGCCGCGGCGTTGACTCGTGAGACTGGACTGCTGCTGATCGCCGCCTGGTGCGTGTCGCGAGTAGTGGAATTCGCCCTCGCCGCCGCACCCGCGCTGGCGTGGTATGGCTACGTTCACGCACGCACGCAAGCCTTCGACTATGGTGCCGTATCGATGCCGCTCATGGCGATCGCGCGGGCGTTCGCGAATCCGGCATCGTATCCTCCGGAGGTTCCCTTGCAGCCGCTCGTCCACGGCGCCGGCTTCGCGGCCTTGACCGGCGTGGCGCTCACCTTCGTTCTGGCGCTACTCGCGCTTCGGCGCGACCGGAGCTTCCCCGGCCTGGCGGCCGCGGCCTTCGCGCTGATGGGACACCACGTGGACGAACTTCGGCCGCGTCTACTCGCCGCTGTTGGCGCTGCTCGCGGCGCGGGCGGTCGAAGAGCGGCGATGGATCTGGGCCGTTCCTTGCCTGATGATGGCCCCTCGCCTGGCCATGCAACTCGCTCCCCAGGCGCTCGGCGTCATTCGCGCCGTGGCAGGCTGATCCGGCGGTCCCACCGTGATACTCTAAGCCATCGATCGAAGTTTAGCTCCAGGAGTCATCCATGAAGATCCTGTCTCTCTGCATGCTTTCCGCCGCGTCGCTGCCGCTTCCGGCTCACGCGCAGATCCTATACGGCGGCATGGTCGGCAACGTTACCGATGCCTCGTCGGCCGCGATTCCTGGCGCCAAGGTGACGATCCTGCACGTGGCCACGGGGGCTAGCCGCGAGGCGGTCTCCAACGAGGCCGGAACGTACCGGTTCCCCACCATTGCGCCCGGAATCTACGACGTCACCGTGACCGCCAACGGATTCCGCACCTTCGCGCAATCGGGCGTCGAAGTCGCGGTCAACAGCCTCGCGCGCGTCGAGGCGAAGCTCGAAGTCGGAGAGGTGGCCGAGAGAGTGACTGTCGAGGCCAGCACCGCGACGCTGCAGACGGATCGCGCGGAGGTGCGCCACGAGGTCGACAAGACCACGCTCGAGAACATGCCGATCCCGGTCGGCCGCAACTACCAGATGCTGCTGGGAACGCTACCGGGCTTCTCTCCGCCGCAGAACTCCAACTCCGTGCCAGCCAACCCCACACGGTCGGTTCGCTACTCGGTCAACGGAACCAGCGACCAGAACAACAACGTCCGCATCGATGGGACAACCTCCTATAATCCCAACCTGCCCCACGTGACCGGGATCAACCCGACGCTGGAATCCATCGAGGTGGTCAACGTAGTCACCAACTCGTTCGACGCCGAGCAGGGCCTCGCCGGCGGAGCAGCCGTCAACCTGCAGATCAAATCGGGCACAAACCAGTGGCGCGGCTCCGCCGCGATCCACCACTTCAACCAGAATTTGAGCGCCTATCCGTACTTCAGCAATCGAGCGGCGGCGCAGCCCAAGTACATCTACAACCAGGGCGGCGGGACCATCGGCGGCCCGATCAAGCGAAACAAAGCCTTCTTCTTCGTCAGTTACGAACGCACGTCGGAGCGGCAAAACGCGCAATCCTTTCTGGACGTGCCCACGGCCGCCATGCGCGGCGGCGACCTCTCGCTTTCCCCCTCGCCCATCTTCGATCCGATGTCCGGCGCGGCCTACAATCCCAACAACGCCAATGCCTTCGCGCGCGATCGCACGGCCTTTCCAGGCAATCGCATCCCGCCGTCCCGGTTCTCGGGACCTACCCGCAAAATCCTCGCGCTGCCCGATTGGCCGCTGCCCAACTCCCCGGGGCAAGGCGCCCTCGGAATCAATCTCAACTATCTCGCGGCCGTCAACTATGTCTACGACCGGGACCAGATCGACTCCAAGGCCAATTTCAATCTGAGCCAGAAGTGGACGGCATTCGCGCGGTTCAGCTACCTGAACTACGCGACCCAGAACCCGCCGCCGTTCGGCGTCCTCGCCGGGCCGGCCGTCCACCCCACCGACTCGCGCCCCGGCAACGGGTCCGGCGGAACTTATTCCGGCACCCTATCGACTACATATGCCGTCTCGCCCAGCCTGATCTTCGACGGTTACTATGGCGCCATGCTGCTCAATACGAACGCCCTGTTCCCCGACATGGACAAGAACGTCGGCCGCGACATCCTCGGCATTCCCGGCACGAATGGCGATTCGACGTTCGCGGGCGGCCTCGGTGGAATGCCGCTGGACGGCTTCGCCTTATTGGGAAACTCCAACGCCTCGCCTTTCCTCGGACGCGATTACCAGTTTCAATACGTGGGGAACGGCAACTGGACCAAAGGTTCGCACGACATCCGGTTCGGCTCCGACACCTACCAGTTGCAGCTCAACCAGGGCGTCGCGAACGCGGCGGGCGCGGTCGGTGGTCCGGCCGGCGGATTCGTGTTCCGCAACGCCACCACAACCCTGAATGGCGGTCCCGCCGCCACCGACTACAACACCATCGGCGCGTTCCTTCTCGGCCTGCCGCGCGAGGCCGGACGCAACGTTCTTTCCGTGCCCGAATACAAGGTGCGCTCCACCTTTTACAGTCTGTACGTGCGCGACCGCTGGCAGATCAATTCGCGGCTCACCCTGTCTTATGGCACGCGCTGGGAATACTATCCGATGCCGGGCCGGCCGGAACGGGGCTTGGAGCGCTACGACTTCAATACGAACGAGTCCATCTTGTGCGGCCTCGGCTCCACGCCGCGCGACTGCGGGTTGTCCCAGAGTAAGACACTGTTCGCGCCGCGCCTCGGGCTCGCCTGGCGCATCGGCAATGCGGTCGTCGCGCGCGCTGGATACGGCATCACATACGATCCCTTCAGCCTCGGTCGCGATCTGCGCGCGAACTACCCGGTGCAGTTCGTGCAGAGCCTGGCGTTCGATACCGCCCGATCCTTTTCCACCACGCTCGACAGCGGCCTCCCGGCGAGTCCTCTGGTGCCGGAGCGCGAGCGGTTGCCGCTGCCGCCAACGGCCGCCTTCATCACCGCGGACGAAAATTTCAAGCGCGGCTACGTGCAGTCCTGGAACGCGACGTTGGAGAAGCAATTCGGCCACTGGATCGGCTCGGCTGGCTATGTCGCCACGCGTTCGGTGCGCCAGGTGTCCTTTCTCAACGCCAACTGGGCGGACCTGGGAACGGGCAACGCCGGGCAGCAATTAGTACGAAAGTTCGGGCGCACCGCCGCCACCACCTACATCGGCCACCTGCCGTCCAATAAATACGACTCGCTCCAGGTACGCGTGCAGCGCCGCATGCGGAATGGCTACCAGGTCCAGCTCTCCTACACATGGGCTCACTCGCTCGGCTACGGGGCGGAGACCTCCACGTCTTCGCCTCGCGTCGGAATTCCGGCCTACTGGGGCCGGAACTACGGCTCGCTGCCGCAGGACATCCGTCACAACGCCTCTGTAAGCGGCGTGGTGGAACTGCCCTTCGGCAAGGGCAAACGCTGGGCGTCCGGACGCGTGGGCGCGGCGGCGCTGGGCGGCTGGCAACTGAACGCGTTGTCGCGATTGAGCACCGGCGTACCGGTAACGCCCTCCGCGCCGGGCACCGTGCTCAATGCTCCCGGTTCCGGACAGTTCGCCGACTGCCGCGGGCCGGTCGCCAAAATCGGCCAGCGCACCCAGTGGTGGGATCGCTCGAATCTCGCCGACCCCAACGCCGTCTCGCCGAACACGCCGCGCTTCGGCACGTGCGGCATCGGCGTCTTGCGCGGCCCGGGACTGATCAATTTCGATATGGGAGTCTTCCGCCGCATCCAGGTGAACGACCGCGTCAACGTGCAACTGCGGGGAGAAGCGTTCAATATCTCGAATACGCCGCACTTCGCCAATCCGGGCGCCGACGTGTCGTCGAGCAATTTCGGCGTGATCGGCAGCGTGCAGAATACGGGCCGCGAGGGCAACGATCAGCGGTTCTTCCGGATCGGCCTCCGAGTCGGCTTTTAAGGCGGAAGGGCGATCCGGCACGATCGCGGATACAGATAGATCGTGTAGCCGATGCGCGCTTCCGGCTCGCACCGCTCGAGTTGCTCCAAGCCCGGACGCAGCCGCAGCTTGATCGCGGTGAGGCTCGCCGCGATCCGGCAGTCCGCGCCGGGTTCCCATGGCCGCGCGGGAACGGCGAAATAGTCGCGATCCGCCGAGCCGAAGTAATCGAGGCACACATCGCTCAATCCGCCGGCCTCGACGTGGCGGCGGAACTTCAGTAGATCCTGTCCCCAGTCGTTGTTGGAGTCGGCCAGCCACCCGCCGCCGGCAGCGGGTCCACCGGCCGCGGCGTTGAAGAAGGCGGTGTAATGCGGGTGGATCCACGCCGCCTCGCCGGTCGCGGCCAGCAGCAGGATCGCGCCCACGGCGGGCCGGACGCGAGCCGCTCCCCACGCATAAAGGAACGGAAGCACGGGCAACAAGTGGCGGTAACCGATGTCGATCGAGCCGGTCATCGCGACTCCGAAGTAAACCGCCGGAGCGGCGAGCAGTGGCGCCGCGATGCCTCTTCCCCGCACCGCAGCCGCGGCGGCCAAAAGCGCCAACAGCGCGAGCGGAGTCTTTACCGCGAACGCGACCGGGAAATAATACCACCAGCCCCGCTCCGACACACTTCCGGCCAGGTAGGCTCTGTGTCCGAAGTAGGAGTGATTGTAGAGCCGGTACAGTCCCTTCCAGAACGAATAGGCGGGGACTGGCGCATTGCGCGCGGTCCAGTGGAAAGCGCGCCCGATGGCGTGATCGCGATCCAGCAGCGCCGCCGCGGGCCGCGGCAACTCCCTTGCGGCGCGAACCTGCTCCGGCGTCAGATCCAGGAACCGCCGCACGGGCGGATCGGATGCCACACTCCGCGCCTCGAATCCATGGAACGCCCATACGCATCCCGCGACGATCGCCAGATGAGCCGCGAACGCCCGCATCGCGCCGCCCTTCCACCATGCGGCCGCGAAGAACAGCGGAAGCAACAACAGCAGATTGAACTTGGTGCAGACACCCGCGCCCGCCAGGATCGACGCGATCCACAGCATCGCCACGCGCCGCGACTCGAGATAGCTCCACCACGCCGCCAGCGCGAAGAAGAAAAGATACGCGCCCAGCGCGTCGCTGGTGACGTACCGCGAATGCGCGATGAAGTTCGGATCCGCGCAGAACATCCCCAACGCGACGATCGCCGCGGGCGCGGCCGCGCGCCGCTTCACCCAGATCGCGAACGCCGCGCCGAACGCGAGCGCCAGCAACACCGACGGCATGCGGCCCCAGAACAGAATCGTCTCCGCCGGCAGCCGGTTGCGATAGAGGAACGGCACGGAGACCGCAGCCGAGTTCTCGTCCCGCCACGATTCGCCCGGCTTCGACGGCAGGTCCGGATTCAACCACAACAACGGCAACGCCGCGAGCGCTTTCGACACCGGCGGATTCTCCGCGTTCAGACTGAAGCGGCCCTCGCGCAAAATCGAATAGCCGGAAACCAGATGGACGCCTTCGTCGGGCGTCTGCACTTCCAGCCGCATCGACGAGATCCGCGCGGCCGCGCTCACGGCCAGCATCGCCAGCGCGATCCAGACGAACCCGCGCTCTATCGCAGGACCTCCGCAGCCGACCACGCACCGGCGAAGTACTCCACCGCGCGCTCCGGTTCGAACACCACGCTCACCACGTCGAACCGCACGTCCTCCACCGCGTGGGACGAGTTCCGGCAATACTCGCGAGCCGCCGCCGCGATCTTGCGCCGCTTCTCGTCCGAGATTTCGCGGTCCGGCGCGCCGAACTCGCGCGACCGGCGCGACTTCACCTCCACGAACACCAGCCGCCCGCCGTCCCACGCAATCAGATCCGCTTCCGCCCACCCCGACGGCGTCTTCCAGTTTCGCGCCACCACCGTCATGCCGCGCTTCTGCATCAGGCGGTGCGCGATGTCCTCGCCGTCGCGGCCGAGGGCTTGATCGGGATCCATGCGGCCGCGGCGGGCGCGTTGACGGACCGAATCGGAGAGTCGAAACAGAGGCCGGAGAAAGCGCATCACTTCACCACTTCGAACTCGAACTCCATCACCTTCCCGCGCACCACGTAGCAGAGATAGTATTCCCAAAAGCGCCGGAATCGCGGAAAGCGGTTCACCAGGAACTCGAAGCCGAGATATCTCCAGAATGCCAGCAATTTGACCTTGACGGAAATCTCCCTGAATTTCGCCCGGGTATAGTAGCCGAAACCCGCGTCGTCGGGGCCGAAGTAGCGGAACGAAAAGCTGTTGAGGTGCCACTTGTGGGTCGGGTCGCAGAAGGAGCTGAAGTCGGTGTAATGCGGCGTGGCCAGGATGACGCGCGCGCCGGGCCGGCCCAACCGGTGGAACTCCTCCATCGCCTTGATGACGTTCGACACGTGCTCGATGACGTGGATGACGCGGATCTGGTCGAACGAATTGTCGCGAAACGGATAGGGAAGGCGGTCGAGATCGGCGAGCACATCGGCGTGGGTGGCGGGGTTGTTGTCGATGCCGATGGCGCGCGGGAATTTCTTCACGCCGCAGCCCACGTCGAGAATTCGCATGGCCTTCCATTATCGAGGATAGCGGGGATAGAATGAGGGATATGAAGTTTTGGGTCTGGTCTGCCATGGCTGCCACCGCGCTCGCGGGCGACGCGCCGGTGTATTCGAAGGACGTTGCACCCATTCTCAACGCCCGCTGCGTGAACTGCCATCGCCAGGGCGAGGCCGCGCCCATGGCCTTCGGGTCCTACGCGGAGGTTCGCCCCTGGGCAAAGGCGATTCGCGAGGCCGTGCTGGCGGCGAAGATGCCGCCGTGGCTCGCCGATCCGCGCCATGGCCACTTCAGGAACGACCGCCGGCTGCTCGAGTCCGAGCGCGCGACGATCGCCAAGTGGGTGGACGCGGGCTCTCCCGAAGGCGACCCGGCGGCGCTGCCAGAGGCTCCGAAATTCGCCGATGGATGGAACATCGGCAAGCCCGATCTGGTGTTCGACATCGGCTCCGATTTCGAAGTGCCCGCCAGCGGCGTCGTGCCCTACAAGTACTTTCGCGTGCCATCGAATTTCACCGAGGACAAGTGGGTGGAAGCCGCCGAGATCCGGCCGGACAACCGCTCCGTGGTCCATCACGTAATCGTGTTCATGATCCCGCCGGATGGCAAACGCATCAACGATGGCGGCGACCTGCTGATCGGCTGGGCTCCGGGCGACACGCCCGCGCGGTACGAGCCCGGCACGGCGATGCTGGTCAAGGCCGGGACCGTCTTTAACGTTCAGATGCACTACACACCCAGCGGCAAGCCGGCCAAGGATCGCAGCTATTTCGGACTGCGGATCGCGAAGAAGCCGCCCCAACGCCAGGCGATTACCGGCCGCGCGATCAACACACGGCTCGCGATTCCTCCCGGCGCCGCCAACCACGAGGAACGCGCCAGCTTCACTTTGAAAAGGGACGTCGAAGTGCTCGGCCTGATGCCGCACATGCACGTCCGCGGCAAGGCGTTCCAATACACGGTGGTCTACCCCGATGGCCGCGACGAAGTGCTGTTGAAGGTTCCCCGGTACGATTTCGCCTGGCAGCTTTCCTACGAATTCAAAGAGCCGCTCCGCCTTCCCGCCGGCGCCCGCATCGACTGCGTGGCCCACTACGACAACTCGCCGAACAACAAAAGCAACCCCGATCCGTCCAAGGAAGTCCGATGGGGCGACCAGACGTGGGAAGAGATGATGATCGGCTGGTTCACCTACACCGTGCCCGCGCCGCGCGCCGAAACCGCCGGTCTCTGAGCCACGCGCCGGTTGCGCCGGGTCCATCGCGCGTCCTATCGTAGGAGAGCTTCGAAATGCCCGCGTCGCTGGAGGTCAACCGAGTCGTCTCCCGCAATCTGTGTCACGCGATGGGCGCGTACGCGGGCTCGTCGGTGGCGGGACGCCGGATCGACCAACCGGGGCTCACCATCGTCGACTCCGGCCTCGACTACGCGGCGTTCAACGCGGCGATTCTCTCCGAACCACTGCCGGCGGCGGATCTGGTGGACCGCATGTCCGACGCGGCCCGCTATTTCCACGCCTCGCGCCGTCCGTGGGGATGCTGGGTCTGCGACGATCTGGTCGCGCCCAGCGCGCGCGCCGGGATCGCCGAGTGCGCCAACAAACTCAAGATCCGCCTCTCGGCCGAACATCAGGGGATGATCTCCGAAAGGCTGCTGCCTGCCGCGCGCCCGGAGCCCGACATCGAATACCGCGCGGCCGACACGCGCGAAACCCAGGCCGACTTCGCGGCGGTGTGCGCGGAGGTCTTCGGACTGCCACGCTCGGTCGCGCGCGCGGTCTACGGGTCGGAACGCTTCTGGACGGCGGGCCTGCGCGGCTGGGTGGGATATTCGCGAAAGCAGCCCGTTTCGATCGCCTCGGTGGGCGTGGCCGCGGGAGTAATCGGATTATATAGCGTCGGCACGCTGCCTTCGTTCCGCCACCGCGGCATCGGCGAAGCGATCACCCGCCACGTGGTGAGGGAAGGCTCGCCCGCCGGCGAGCGGCTCCGCGTGGTCCTGCAGTCGACCCCGGCCGGGCTGTCGCTCTACCGCCGCATCGGATTCGAACCGGTGACGCGGGTGACCGTCTATATGTCGGCGTGATGGAACGCGTCCCGTTTCTCGCGACATCGGCCGCCGAGGCCTACGATGGCGTTCGCCGCCTCCCCGTGGCCGTGCTGCTCGACAACGTCCGCAGCATGTACAACACGGGATCGTTCTTTCGCACCGGCGACGCGGCTGGGATCGAGAAGCTGATCCTGTGCGGAATCACCGCAAGGCCTCCGAAGAAGGAGATCTCGAAGACGGCGCTCGGCGCCTAGGAGCAGGTTGCGTGGGAGCACACTTGGGAACCGGCGGCGGCGGCCGCGGAGATGCGGGCGCGCGGCTATGAGATCGCCGCCATCGAGACCAGCGTCCGCTCGGTGGACCTGTTCGATTGGCGGCCGCGCTTTCCGGTCTGCCTCATGTTCGGCCACGAAGTGGACGGGCTGCGCCCGGAGCTGCTCGGCCTCGCCGACACGTTCGTCCGGATTCCGATGCTCGGCGTGAAGCACTCGCTCAATGTCGCCACGGCGGGCGGCGTGGTGCTGTTCGAACTGTTGCGCAAATACCGCGAACTCGTCAGAGCGTCTGGCTGAACTCGGCCAGCCGGCGCGCCTTTTCGCGGGCGGCCCCGCTATCGATGCTTGCGGCCGCCATGCGCGCGGCCTCCATGCGGTCGTCCGCCAGCCCGGCGGCGATCAGCGCGACTGCGGCGTTGACGATGACGATGCCTCGCGCCGGTCCGGGATTGCCGGCCAGCACTCCGAGCACGGTGGCCAAATTATCCATCGCGTCGCCGCCCCGCAGTTCGTCCAGCGTCGCGGGAGGGACTCCGAAGTCGGCCGGTTTCATCGCCATCTTCTTCACTTGGCCGTCGTGGACTTCGTACGCCATCGTCAGTCCGGTGGTGGTAACCTCGTCGAGCCCATCCTGGCCGTGAACCACGAAAGCCCGGCGCGTGCCGAGCGAGGCGAGCGCGACCGCCATGATCTCGGCGGCCTTGAACGAAAGCGCCCCCACCAGTTGCGCTTCCGCCCTCGCCGGATTGGTGAGCGGCCCCAGCAGATTGAACACGGTCCGCGTCTTCAAGGCGCCGCGCACCGGACCGGCATGCCGCATCGCCGGGTGGAGCCGCGGCGCGAACAGGAATCCCACGCCCACCTCGCGGATGCAGGAGGCCATGCCCTCCGGAGTCAGATCGATCTTGACGCCCATGGCCTCGAGTATGTCCGCGCTGCCGCATTTGCTGGTTACGGCGCGATTACCGTGCTTGGCCACTCGCGCGCCCGCGCCGGCCGCGACGAACGCCGCCGCGGTGGAGATGTTGAAGGTGCTGGGACCCTGGCCGCCGGTCCCGCAGGTATCCACCAGTGGACCTTGCACCTCCACGGCCGAGCAGTGGGAGCGCATCGCGCGGGCGAACCCCACCAGTTCGTCCGAGGTCTCGCCTTTCATGCGCAGCGCGGTGAGAAACGCAGCCAAAACCGCGGGATCGGCGCCGCCGCCGAGAATCGCGTTCATCGCGTCCTCCGCCTCCGCCGCCGTCAGGTGATTCCACTCCACCGCGCGGTGGAGGTAGTCGAGAAGCGCCATGCTATATTGGAAGGTCAGTCTAGCACAAAATCCATGAAAATCCATGAATACCAGGCCAAGGCCCTCTTGGCGAAATACGGTGTTCCCGTGCCCCGGGGGAGCGTGGCGTTCACCGTCGACGAAGCCGAGACGGCGGCCAAGGAACTGGGCGGAAGCGTGGTGGTGAAGGCGCAAATCCACGCGGGCGGACGAGGCAAGGGTGGCGGCGTGAAGGTCGGCAAGAACGCGGCGGAAGCGCGGCAATTGGCCGAACGAATCCTCGGCATGCGGCTGATCACGCATCAGACCGGACCCGAAGGCCGCATCGTGCAGCGTCTGCTGGTGGAAGAGACGCTCCCGATCGATCGCGAGCTCTATCTCGGAATCACGCTCGATCGCGCCACCGGCAAGAACGTCTTCATGGCTTCATCCGCCGGCGGCATGGACATCGAAGAGGTGGCCGAAAAGACGCCGGAGTTACTGCTGAAAGAGACCATCGAGCCCGGCATCGGGTTTCTGCCCTTCCAGGCTCGTAAGCTGGCGTTCGCCATGGGCGTTCCCGCCGCCAGCGCCAACGCGGCCGCTGGCGCCATGCTCGCGCTCGCCAAGGCTTACGACGAACTCGACTGCTCGCTCGCCGAGATCAACCCGTTCATCCTGACCACCGACGGCCGCATCCTGGCGCTGGACGCCAAGATCAGCATCGACGACAACGCCATGTTCCGGCACAAGGACCTGATGGAGCTCCGCGACGTCAACGAGGAAGATCCGCTCGAGGTGGAAGCATCCAAGCACGGCCTGAACTACATCAAGCTGGATGGCAACGTCGCGTGCATGGTGAACGGCGCGGGTCTCGCCATGGCCACGCTGGACATCATCAAGCACGCGGGCGGCAACCCCGCCAACTTCCTCGACGTGGGGGGCGGCGCCAACGCCGACCAGATCAAGAACGCCTTCCGCATCCTGATGTCGGATTCGTCGGTGAAGGCGGTGCTGATCAACATCTTCGGCGGCATCCTGCGCTGCGACACGCTGGCCACCGGCGTCGTCAACGCGGCGCGCGAGTTGGGGATGAGCCTGCCGATCGTGATCCGAATGGAGGGCACCAACGTGGAACTGGGACGCCAGATCCTGAAGGACTCCGGATTCAATTTTGCCGTCGCCGAGGGCATGAAGGACGCGGCGGAGAAAGTCGTGAGGCTGGCGAGCTAATGGCGGTACTAGTCGACAAAAACACCCGGCTCCTGGTCCAGGGCTTCACCGGACGGGAAGGCGCTTTCCACGCCGAACAGGCGATCAAGTACGGCACCAATGTCGTGGGCGGAGTCACGCCCGGCAAGGGCGGATCCAGGCACCTGGACCGGCCCGTGTTCAATACCGTCGCCGAGGCCGTCAAGGCCACCGGAGCCAACGTCACGATGATCTTCGTGCCGCCGCCGTTCGCGGGAGAGGCGATCATGGAGGCCGCCGACGCGGGCGTCGACCTGGCGGTCTGTATCACCGAAGGCATTCCGGCGCGCGACATGATCCGTGCGTGGCAGTATCTGAAGAGCCGCAAGACCCGGC
>SYLY01000129.1 GCA_005808475.1 Acidobacteriota bacterium | reverse complement strand
GTGGTCGGTCATCAGGATGCCGATGCCGGTGCGCTTCAGGTCGAAGATGATGCGCTGCAGCTCGAGCACCTGGATTGGATCGATACCCGAAAACGGCTCGTCCAGCAGCAGAAACTTCGGGTCGATCACCAGGGATCGCGCAATCTCCACGCGCCGCCGTTCGCCGCCCGACAGCATGTATCCCTTGCTCTTGCGCACCGTCTGCAAGCCCAGTTGCTCGATCAGCCGGTCGCGCCGTTCGTGCCGTTCCCGCGACGGCATGCGGAGCGTCTCGAGGATCGCCATCAGGTTCTCTTCCACCGTCAGCTTGCGGAAGACCGAAGGCTCCTGCGGCAGATAGCTGATCCCCTGCCGCGCGCGCTCGTACATCGCCAGGCCGGTGACGTCTCGATCGTCGAGCATCACGCGGCCCGAATCCGGCGTGATCAACCCCACGATCACGTAGAACGACGTGGACTTGCCCGCGCCGTTCGGGCCCAGCAGCCCCACCACCTCGCCCTGTTCGACGGAAATCGACACTCCGGACACCACCGTGCGGCCGCGGTACGATTTCGTGATTTCGGACGTGGACAAACGATGCATGGCGCTACTTGCGGCGGATCTTGCTCACCACCGGCTGCGTCTCCGCTCCCTCGACTTCCAGTTCGTCGTTGCCCGAGTAGAACGTGATCTTCTTCCCACGCGTGATCCCCTTTACCGAATCCACCACTTGTGGATTGCCTCGCTCGAGGATCACCTTTTCGCCGGCGACGTAGTATTCGGCGTGATCGGACAGGCCTCGCCGCGTGCGGCCGGCATCGGCCTGGAAAATCTCCACGGCGCCATCGGCGAACGCGTGATCGAGCGACGATTCCTCCCCCGCGTCCGGCTGCTTCGGCGCGTCCGCCGGCTTTTCGGGTGTCAGCCAGGCGCGCAGTTCCTTGGCCTTCACGTCCATCCCCTCGCGAACCATGCGGACGCCGCCGGTATAATGCGCCAGCCGCTCCTTGTCGTCGTAAACGAGCGCCGCCGCGCGGACCACCGTGTGGGCCTGCTTCTTCGTCTTCGAGTTCGCCTTGCGATCCAGGAACTGGCTCACCACGCTGCCGTCCGCCCGCAGCGAGTGGATGTCGCGGCGTATGTTCACACGATCCGCCTGCAACCGGTTCGCCGCCTGCCACAGCACCGCGTTGCCTTCGTAGAGCACGTGCCGGTTGCGATCGGACGAGATCATGCGCGCCGCCTTCGCCTGCATCGGCTCGTCCCGCGCCAGCATCGCCGATCCCTTCGCCTGCTCCTTCTTGTCGGGCAGGCGGGTGGAGGTGACGTCGCCCTCGGCCGTGTAGTCGCCGGTGGTTTGATTCAGCACGATCGTCTTGGCAGCCACCGATCCCGTGGGATCCCAGGCGCGCGCCAACTGGTCGAGCGTGATCAGATCGGTCTTGGCCTCCAGCACCGCGCGAAACGCCGACGCCTCGCGATCCCCCTCCTTGTACTTGAAGTCGTCGATCTGTTCCATCCGCCGCATCTCGCCCGACTCCGGATCGAACTGGGCGATCAATTCCCGGCTGGTGGTGAACGCGGGCGGCGGATCCTGCTTGGCGTTGCCGCGCGGCTTGTTCGTGCGGGTGGCCACCTGCAACGCACGCATCGACTGGAGCTGGTTCTTCTCGCCGTACTGGATCCACATCCGGCCGGCGGACATCCAGCGCTTCGGCTGCGACGGATGGTTCGGGATCAGGTCGATCTCGCCGGGCGTGTGGACCTCCACGTTATCGATCTCCTCGCCATTCTCCCGCATCGTCGCGACCATGCCCTCCGACTTCAGCACACGCGTGTGCGGCTGGATCGCGCCGGGTTTCGCCGTTGGCCTCGATTCGAGCGTGGTCTTCCCACTCGTCACGGCCGACTTCAGCAGGCTCTCCTTACCGGCCAGCGCGAAAAGCATGTGGATTTCGTTCGTCCGGATATCGGTAACCGCCGTAGGGCTGGTGGTGCTGAGCCGGGCGTCGCCGATGCCGATGATCTTCTCCACTTGGGAATGGGCCGCCAGTTCCATGCGCAGGCCGTTGGCTCCGAAATCCAGCGCGCGGTTCGGCTGTTTGTCGATGCCCTTCGCGTCGCGGCTTTCCACCAGACGGATATCGCCCTTATCGAGCGTGACGATCGTCTCGGCGGCATCCATCGTCAGTCCGTCGCGTTGCAGCTTGGCCCACGGCGAAAGGTACACCTTGGACTCCTGCTCCCGGCGGATCAGATGGCCCGTTTCGATGTGCATGGGTTTTCCCCCGCCACGGCCGCGCCAATCGAGCTTGACGTTGGAATGGAGGATCAGCTCCCGCGACCGGGGATCGTATTCGGCGCCCACTGCCTCGCCGTCGCCCCGGTCGAAGGAGAACCGCGCGTAGCGATCGGTGCGCGCCTTGCCATCCTTGACGTCGAGCAGGACGCCGGACGACTTGACGCCGATCAGCTTGCCCTCCATGGTCTCGTCGTCTGGAACGGAAAGCGTGATGTCCACCTCACCGTCGGCGAACAGGCGGCCTTCGCTCTCGTCGAAGTCGGCCGAGCCCGCCTTCACCAGGTCGAACTTCTTCCCGCAATTGTGGTAGATGCGCATTTCCACGCCGCGGAGGAGGAACTTCGCCTTGGGCTGCTCGACGCCTTCCGCCTCCTTGGCGCGCACTTCGAGTTCAGGGCATTCGCGGGTGCCTTTGTAGTACACGTAGTCGGTACTGAGGGCTCGCGTGTTGGCGGGCAGCGCATTGGGAATGGGAGGCTCGCTGGCTCGCAGCGAGGCGCGCTGGATCAGGTAGGACGTGCCCACACCACCCGCGAGGAGGATGAGGACCGCCAGAAAAAGCCGGCGAGTTCGCCGCATCGATACTACAAGTCTACCGGAACTCGGCGGCGTCAATCGTGGCGCGGAAAAAGACTCCGTCCTTTTCGAAGCGCTCCGTTCCGAAATGCCACCCGGCGCGGGCGCGGCTCGGGATGGTGTAGCCGCCGAAGGTCCGCTCCTCCTCCACGATGACCCCGAACGTGTGATAGGCGAAGGCCCCACCATCGGGGTTGCCCCACCGGGGAAATGAGAATGCCCGAGCCCGTCCGGTGGCATCTGACTCGATGGTGATGCCCACCGTCTCGCCGTGCGCCGAGAGCCGAACTCGCGCGGTCCGGGAATCCGCGGGAAGCCACTCGGCATTCGGACCGGCGAGGACCGATGGCAACCACGCCGCCTGCTCGGCCAGCATGCGCGCAATTCCCGGACCGGGCCGTATCGGGCCCCTCAGCATGCGCCACGGACAGGACGCCGAACAGCTTCCAGTCGAGAAGGCCCGCTCCGGATACGGCTTGGTCGGCGCCGGTGACAGGCAGTACGCCATATAGGCTGGCCGACCCGGCCCATACCATTCCGAGCGGCGGCGCGATCACCTGCTCGGCGGTGAACGGAAACCACTGGCCGAGCTTGATTTCGCCATGCATGCGGAGGCGGACGGAGGCGGCAAGGTTCGTCCCCGGAACGATGGTTCGGGACAGGAAGGCGCGGCCATCCCCGGGAACGGCGGCCGGATCGAACGGAATAGAGCCACCCGGCGCGGCTGACCACATGTCGTCGAGCGTGGCGTTTCGGACGGCGGGCGCGCCGCCAGGGAACCGGATCGCCGCCGCGGCCAACAAGGCGACCGCCAGGTTCGCGGCAAGCCCGATCCGCGCCTCGGGCACCAGCCACCAGGGCGCGCGCATCCAGACGCCGATCGCCAGCGTGGCAAAGGCTACCGCGAAGCCGAGCCAAAGCACTCCGGCCGCGCGAATTCCCGCATCGCCGAGATCGACGCGCCCTCCCAGGATCGTGGTCTTGTAAGGCAACTCCTGAGACGTCATCAGCCGCCAAGGCACGACAAAACCAGGGAGATGCGCGATGCCGTGCACCAGCATCAGCAAGGCGAGAATGTGTCTCGTGGGCGCCCTGCGTAAAGCAATCCGGGCGCCGTTCGTATCAAGAGGGCAACGGCCGCCGCCGCCGGAGTTCCCCGAGCCACCGCGGAACAGGAATTTTCGCGCCCGTCATCGGGGACGCGCCAGTATACTGGCATTGATCCCGAGCTATCGCCATGAAAATCCCCGCAGCGCTGTTCGCCGTCCTTCCCTTGCTCCGAGCGGACACCGTCCTGCTGCGTGTCGACACGCCTCGGACCCCGCCGCCCTGGGCGATCCTCGAGCGGCACTTGCTGGCCGCGCTCGACGACGCCGGCGAGCGTTTCGTCTCCACCTACACCCACCCCGACGGCACGCTGCGCTGGAAGGAGCGCTACGAAGGCGGGATGAACTCGTCCGACGATTCGTACGAGGGCTTCCGCAATCTATCGCTGGTCCATGTGCTCGGCGGATCGCGCCGGCTGGACCAGCGGCATCGATGGGTCTGGGACGGCATCACCAAGATGTTCACCCGCTACGGGCAGATCTACCGCGAGTTCGACTCCAACTGGGACTGGATGCACCACGGCGAGGGCTATACATCGTTCTACACGCTGGGGCTCGCCGATCCCCACGACGCCCGTTTTCGCGACCGGGCCCGCCGCTTCGCCGCCATGTACACCGGCGGCGATCCCGAAGCGCCAAACTACGATCCGCAACGCAACATGATGCGCGCCGTGATGAATGGCAGCCGCGGGCCCAAGATGGAGTGGAACACGCGCGACTGGACCCCCACCAACGCCAACCTCACCTACTATCACCTGCCGTACGACGACATCCCCGGCGTCGCGTCGCCGGCGGGCTGGATCAACGACGATCAGTTCGCCGCGATCGTCAAGACCATGAGCGACCGCATGGCCAAGGGCGACGTGCCGATCAACCTGACGGCCACTCCGCTGATCGCCGACGCCTACCTGTACACCGGCGACGCCAAATACAAGGACTGGGTGCTGCGCTACGTCCGCGGCTGGGAAGAACGCACCCGCGCCAACAACGGCATCACGCCGGACAACGTCGGGTTGAGCGGCAAGCCGGGCGAGTACACGAACGGCAACTGGTGGGGCGGCTACTACGGATGGCGCTGGCCGCGCGGCGGGATCGACATCGTGCGCGCCGAGATCACCGCCGCCCGAACCGCGCAGTTGCTCACCGGCGAGGATCGCTGGTTCGACCTGCCTCGGAGCCAGGTGGCGCTGATTCGCGCGCAGGGCAAGGTGGAACGCGGCATCACGATGACGCCGCAGCGCCACGACCAGCGCGGTTGGAACTCGCCTTGGCCCGAACCCGGCTATCCGTACATCCGTATGTGGATGGCCACGTTCCACCCGGACGATTGGCGCCACATGCAGCGCATCATGAGCGAACCGCGCGGGCGGCGCGCCGGCATGGACGCCGATTTCGACTGGGTCGAGTTCCTCATGGGCAAGCGGCCCGCGTATCCGATGGACGCCCTGACGCGCGATCTCGCCGAGGTGCACCGCAAAGTGAAGCACATCCTCGAGGAGCACGGCGATCCCGAGACCTGGGTCGATTCGAAGTGGGCCGATGTCGAGCCGTTGGCGGTGGACGCGCTGGTGCGGCTCACCCTCGGCGGCCTGCCCATCGATCTGCGCGGCGAGCGGCTCTACTGCGCGCTCCGCTACTTCGATCCAGTCCGCCGCGAAGCGGGGCTACCCCCGGACGTAGCGGCGCTGGTGACGCGGATCGAGAAAGACCGCGTCGATGTGGAACTGGTGAACACCAGCGCTTCGGCCGAACGGCGCGTGATCGTGCAGGGCGGCGCGTATGGCGAACATGGGATCGTATCGGCGAACGGCGTCGCGGTGAACGCGCGCGCGTTCGAAGTGCTGCTGGAACCGGGGGCCGGAGCCAAGGTGGAGATGGCCGTGAAGCGGTTCGCGCACCAGCCGCGCTATGCGTGGCCGTGGGAGGCGGAACGATGAGAGCCGCCTGGATATTGGCCGCCGCGCCGCTGTGCGCGCAAATGGGATCGCCCGGCGGCGGCGAGACGCAGGCGATCGCCTTGCATCCCGCCGACCTGAACATCATCTACGCAGGCGCGGCCAGAGGCTTGTGCAAATCGACGAAGGGCGGCAAGGACAACTGGCCGTCCACGGGGCTCGCGAGCCGGTCGCCGCGCGCGATCGTGCTCGATCCGGCCAATCCCGAGACGATCTACGCGGGCACGCACGAATCCGGCGTCTACAAGTCGGTGGATGGCGCGGGATCGTGGCGCGAGACCAACGAAGGCCTCGACTATCCCAGGATCCGCGCGTTGGCCATCACCTCGCGCGCATTGTTCGCGGGCACGGACGGCGGCGGCGTGTTCCGCACCACCGATGGCGGCGCGCACTGGACCGGGATCAACCGCGGGCTCATCGACAAGACCGTGCGGGCGCTGGTGGCCGATCCGCGCGATCCGGCCACGCTCTACGCGGGCACCTGGCACGGCGTGTACAAGACGGTGGATGGCGGCGAGCACTGGTCCGCCGATCCGAAGGGTCTATATGACGTCGATGTGACCGCGTTGGCGATCGACCCGACGGATTCGCGGGTGATCTACGCGGCCACCAATCCGCGCGGCGTGTTCCGCTCGGGCGATGGCGGCAAGACGTGGAAGGCGTCGGACAAGCCGCTGACCGAGTCGCTGCATTCCATCGCGATCGATCCCGCCACGCCGTCGCACGTGTACGTGGGGACGCGCGCGGGCGTGTTCCGCAGCACGGATTCGGGCAGCGCGTGGGAGCGCGCCGGACTGGCGTGGTCGAACATGGCGTGGACGCTGGTGTTCGACGGCCGGACATCGCCGCCCACGCTCTACTACGGCGGAGTCGGCGGAGTGTTGAAGACGCGGGACGGCGGAAGGTGGTGGGACACGACGGGTCCGGTGCGGCCGTGAAATGACGGTCCGATGGTATATTGACAGGGACCTATGATCGAACGAATCCGTCCCGCCCTGTGCAGCGGCGCCGCCGCGATGCTGATGATGGCTGCTTGCGCCGAAGCTCCCAAGCAAGAGGAAAAGAAGGCGGCCGCCGAAGCGGCCAGCGCCGGAACCGTGGCGCGGATCGACCCCGCGTTCGACGCGCTGGTCCCCGCCGGCGCCAGCATCGAGAAGCTGGCCGGCGGCATGGGCTTCATCGAAGGGCCGCTGTGGATGAAGGCCGGCTACCTGCTGTTCAGCGACGTCACCGGCAACAAGATTTGGAAGTGGGCTCCGGGCATGGCCGCGGCAGAAACGTTCCTGGAAAAATCGGGCGCGGACGAGTGCCCCGAAGGCACCTACTGCGGATCGAACGGCCTCAACCTCGACAAGAAGGGGCGCGTGCTCGTCTGCCAGCACGGCCGCGGCCGCATCGTGGCCATCGAGGCGGATGGCAAGCACACCGTGATCGCGGACAAGTTCGCAGGCAAGCGGCTGAACAGCCCCAACGACACCGCGTGGAAATCCGACGGCAGCCTCTACTTCACCGATCCGCCGTATGGCTTCCCCAAGCAGGACGACGATCCGAAGAAAGTGTTGAAGTTCAACGGCATCTACCGGTTGAATCCCGACGGCAAGGTGAAGCTGCTGCACAAGGACATGACGCGGCCGAACGGCATCGCCTTCTCGCCCGACGAGAAGACGCTCTACGTCGCTAATTCCGATCCTGCCAAGAAGCTGTGGATGAAGTTCACCGTGGCGGCGGACGGATCGCTCGGCGATGCGAAGGTGTTCTTCGACGTGACGGCGGAGAAGGAAGACGGACTGCCGGATGGACTCAAGGTGGACAAGAGCGGCAACATCTACGCCACCGGGCCGGGCGGCGTCTGGATCTTCAATCCCGAGGGCAAGCTGCTGGGCAAGATTCAGCCCACCGAGCATCCCGCGAACGTCGGCTGGGGCGACGACGGGAAGACGCTTTACATGACGGCGCGCACCGGCCTCTATCGCATCAAATTGTCGGCGGAGGGCGTCCTGCCCGGAATGTAGCGCCGACGTAGTAAATTCGAGGTAGACCACCATGCCCGACAACAACGACATGACGCGCCGCGAAGCCACCAAGGCCGTGGGCGCCGCCGCCGTCGCGGCCCCGTTCATTCAGAAGGCGCTCGGCGCCAACAACCAGGTGCAGTACGCCGTCATCGGAACCGGCAGCCGCGGCTCCTATCACATCACCCATTTGAACGGCATCGACGCCGGCCGTTGCGTGGCCGTGTGCGACGTGGATCAGACCGCGCTGGACAAGGCGAAGAAGGACACGCGCGACAAACCGGAAGGCTACAAGGACTACCGCGAGGTGCTCGCTCGCAAGGACGTGGAAGCGGTCATCATCGCGACTCCGCTCTACATGCACTTCCCCGTCACGCGCGACGCGCTCGAGGCGGGCAAGCACGTGTTCTGCGAAAAGAGCCTGGTGTTCAAGCCCGAGGAGATCCATGCGCTGCGCCGGCTGGCCAACGACAGGCCGAAGCAGGTTCTGCAAACCGGCCTGCAGCGCCGTTACAGCAAGTTCTATCAGACCGCCAAGCAGATGGTGGACAAAGGGCTGATCGGCAAGGTGACCCACGTCAGCGGCCAATGGCATCGCAAGAGCCTGCCCAAGACCTGGGTGCCGCCGGCCTGGCGCGCGTTCCGCAAGTACTCGGGCGGCTTGACGGCCGAACTGGCCTCCCACCAGATCGACGTGGCGGATTGGATGATCGGCGCGCATCCGGAGATGGTCACCGGCATGGGCGGCCTCGATGTCTACAAGGACGGGCGGGACGTCTACGACAACATCCAGCTCATCTTCAGGTACCCGGGCGGGCAGAAGCTGATGTACAGCTCCATCTGCACCAACAATCACCTGCCTCTGTTCGGATCCTCGCGCACCGAGTTCGGCGAGATCATCCTCGGCACCGAAGGAACGATCCACATCACGGTAGGCACCGACAACGAACCCGCGACGGCGATGTGGTTCTACGAACCGGGTCCGCCAAAGGCCACTCCCGCCAAGGGCGCGGAGAAGGCGGCGGTGGCGAACGCATCGCTGGTTTCCACCGGCAAGGGCGGCAAGGGGCTGCCGGTGCTGTTCGACGAGGACAAGCCGAGCGACCGCGATTCGTTCGTTCAGAAAGAGCTGAAGTTCGCCAAGCAGTGGCTGTATAAGAAGGGCGTCATGGTCCCCGAGGAAACCAAGAATCCGGTGGACGTGCAGCTCGAAAGCTTCTTCAGCGACTGCCGGACCGGCAAGCGTCCGCTGGCCGACCTGGAAGTGGGCCTCGAGGATTCGGCGAACGTGATCCTGGCCAACCTGGCGATGGATGAAGGCCGCCGCGTATTGATGAGCGAAATGGACAAGATGGGCGGAGGACCGGTGAAGTCCGCCGCCCAACCCGCCAAGAAGGCGTAACCGCCTTCATCCGAGCCCGCCGAGTCACCTTCCCGTGTATGGGAAGGTGGCGTGCGGGATGCCGTCGTACTGGATTGGGCTGAAGACGCTGTCCACCTCGAAGCGCCGCACCCGAACCGTGATGGTGCGAGGCTTGCCCGCGCGCATTTCGGCGGAGACCTCGATGTTGTCCGGCGTCAGCCCATGCACCACCGGTTCGTCTCCCGGCCCGGGATCGCGCTTGCCATAGACGGCGAAGTCGCGCACCTGTTGGAGGAACCGCTCGTCCGGCTCGCCAGTCTTGGACCGGTAGTCGAGCTCCGAAGCGTACTGTGCCCCCGCGCCGGCCGCCGACACGAGCCGATTGTAGAGGTAGAACTCGCGCCCGCCTTCCACCGCTCCCGTGAACAGCGGTACCAGCGCGCCGATCGTCAATGCCAACTCGATCGCGGAGTTTCCCTTGCGACGCTGGTTTTTCATCGTACGAGCCTCACTTTCGTAATGGTGTCCGTGCCGCCGCCCGAGTGGGCGTTGGCGCCGACGGTGTAGGAGCCGACGTATTCCGCGCAGAAGGGCTCGTTGCCGACGGTGTCGTCGTACGAGGTATCGGACATGAAGAAGGCCGCGAACCCGATCACCGTTCGCGACTCCAGACTGTTGGGGCCATGGCCGCTGGTGTGCCCGTTGCCGTTGGGATCGGAGCCACTGGTAGCCGAAGCCGCAACCGTGCCATTGTTGATCGGGACCGCGATCACCCGCCGGCCGTTGCCGCGGCGCGAGCCGTTGGCGCGATTCGCTTCGTACGTCGCGAATGTCGCCGAAGTCGTGTCGGTGTCGGAGGTGACCCGGTCCTCCATGGTCTCCTTCCGGCCGTTCTTGATCCCATCGGCCATGCCGATGATGCAGCCGATGGTGAGCGGGTGGTCGTAGCCATGAGTAATCCACTCGTCGATATCGTTGGACGATTCCGATCCCCAATATCCACGGGTGGACGAAGCGCCGGCCCGCGCCGCTGCGATCGTGCTGCCGGTGTCCCAGCCGAGCGCCCGATCGCCGGAGCAGACGCTGCCGGAGGCCGGTGCGCCGCTATCACCGAAGTTCGACGCCCACCGGAGCGCGTAAGAACCGCCCTTGGCGAATCCGAAGTCCGCGGCGGCCGCGTTCGGAGCGATCGGCGAGAACGGCAGCACGTTGCCGGCGCCGATCTCCGTAGCCGTTACCTTTCCGGCCGTGGACCGGGCTCGCACGTTGCTGTAGCTGTCCGCCTTCACCGCTGGGATCAGATACAACTTCATTTGCACGGAGGCCGTCACGCGGACGTTCGTCATGGAGGCTACATCGCCCGAGGCGGGGGTGGCATACCAAGTCGCCCCCGTGGGCGCGGACGCGAATTCCACGGTCACCTGGTCGGACGTGAGCGATTGGGAACTGAAGTTCCACTGGTCGGGCATCTCGCGCGCGGCCGTTTGGGCCGCGGCAATGCCGGTGTCCTTGCCGTTGAGTTCCAGCGCCGCGGCGAGCGCCGCCGCGTCGGAGTAGGTTTGCAGTTCGTTCTTCACGATGTAAACGCGCCCCAGATCCACCGCCAATCCGGTGATACCCGCCAAGCTCGTTACAGCGAACGCGGCCGCGATCATTACGAAGCCCTTCTTTCGCTTCTTCATCAGCAATCGATGCATGTTCAGGAAGCTCCTTCCATTGCCATTCTGCTGGAATCGAAGGGCATTGACACTTCGGGTTTTTCCCTGTAAATTCACCTCAGGAGCCTGAGGGCATCGGCACTCCCGGCAGTAGCTATCCCGGCCGTCTTCTGCTACGAAAATTCTATACGGCAATTTTTGCGTACCGGTACGACAGTAGGCGCCCTTGCGCAAAAGCCCGATCCGGGAGATCATCGTGGCCATGAACCGCCAGCCCCTCCGGCTCAGCCGCCGCTCGATTCTCGCCGCCATGGCCGCGCCCCTTCCCAGCGCTTTCGCCCAGGCTCGCGCGCGTGTCGATACCCCGCTGAAGATCCGCTCGGTGGAGCCGTTCGTCGTCCGCATCGGCCGGCGGCGCGACATCGTGTGCTGCCGCGTCCGGACCGAGGACGGGCTGCACGGTTGGGGCGAAGGGACCACTCCGCCCACGGTCGCGGCCGTCGTGGCGCAGATCAAAAGCATGGCGCCGCTGCTGGTGGGCCAGTCCGCCTGGGACATCGAGAGGCACTGGCGTAAAATGTACACGGTGGAAGAGAACACGCTCGGCGGAACACTGTTCGCCGCGATCTCCGCTATCGACATCGCGCTGTGGTATCTGGCCGGCAAGGCCGCCGGGTTGCCCGTCTACAAACTGCTCGGCGGGAAGATCCACGACCGCATCCGGATCTATACGAGCTATCGATGGGGCAATATTCCTCGCACCCGCGACGCGTACTTTCAGCGGACCAGGGAACTGATGGCCGAAGGCGCCACTGCGGGCAAGTGGGACCCGTTTGGCGAATATCCGGGGCCGGAGCGCCAGTTGCCGTCCGCGACGCTCAACGAGGTCCGCGAGATGGTGCGCGGCGTACGCGAAGCCGGACCGAACTTCGACATCTGCGTCGAAGCTCACGGCAAGTTCAACATCGCCTCGGCGGGGCGGATCGTGAAGATGCTGGAACCGTTCGATCCGTTCTTTCTCGAGGAGCCCGTGCCGCCGGAGAACGTCGACGCGATGGCGGCGTTGCAAGCTTCCACCAATATCCCGATCGCGACGGGCGAGGGGCTGCAATCGCATTTCAACTTCCGCGAGACGCTGGCCAAACGGTCGGCGCGGATTCTGCAGCCGGACACGGCGCGAACGGGCGGCATCACGGCGATGAAGAAGATCGCGGCGATGGCGGACGCGCACTACGTCACGGTGGCGCCGCACAATCCGAACGGGCCGGTTTGCACGGCGGCGTCGCTGCATGTCGCGGCGTCCATTCCGAATTTCCTCATCATGGAGGAAGGCAATCGAGAGACGCAGCAGTACGGCGCGATCTTCGCGGACGGCTGGCGGACGCGGTCCGACTACTGGCCGGTCCCGGAGGCGCCGGGGACCGGCGTGGATCTGAGCGACGCGTTCCTGCGCGAGTACGCGGTGAAGTAGCGGTTCACCCGCTCAGCAGCTTGCCGAGCCGTTCCGTCCATTCCAAGGCTGTGCGGAACGTGCCGGGGAACTGGCTGGCCACGGCGGCCAGGCCCGGCAGCGCGCCGTAGGTCAGCGCGCGCATGTAGAAGCCGCGATCCCAGGCGCCCTTGCCGTCGGAGTTGAGTCTGGACAGAACCTCGTTGGTGTCCATGCGGCGAAAGACGAGGATCACGGCGGCGCCGCCGCTGAGCGCGAGCAGCGTCACGGCGGTCACCAGCGTTCCGTGCGGCTGCAGCGGATACAGCAGAATCGCGAGGAACATGAGCACCACGGCCGGACTGAGGAACTCGAGCATCAGCCGCATGTGCAGCACGCAGTAGCGCACGAACGCCACCAGCCGCAACGCCACGTATTCCTCCTTGGCCGCGTTTTTGGGGTCGCCCCAGCCGGCGCCGATTTCCTTGACGAAGCTGTCGGCCGCGCCGCGGAGGGCTTCCTGCAGCCGCGCGGCGTCGTCCGCTTGGATGCGCAGACCCTTCGGACCCGCGCCGCGGCACTCGTCCAGCGCCGTCTCCGCCGTCGCGCGATATTGCGTCTGCCGTTCGTCGAGCACCATGCCACGCAGCAGGTCCACGCCGAACAGAGCGCTCTGCAGCGGATACCGGCTGCTGCCCCGGCCCCACATCTTCTTCACCGAGATTTCCTTGGGGAGGCGGGAGAAGGCGGCCGACAGCGGATGCGCGCGGAGCGGGCGTAACGCGTCTTCCAGAGTGAACCACACCCGAATCACGGTCAGCACCGCGCATACGGCCAACACCCACAACGTGGCAAAGCCGGCCAGAAAGCAGCTCTGCCAGAACGAAGGCTCGAGGCCGAGCCGGGTCCGGAATTCGAGCAAAGCGAGAAGAAATACGGCCGCGAGCGGAATCGCCACCGCCTCGCGCCAGCCGGGCCGCGACTGGTCGAGCACGGCGGCCACGCGCGCGAATTCCCCTCCCGCGATGCGCAGTAGCGGCTGGGTCTCATGAAAGCGCGGACAAGCGGGGTAGCGAATCTCGCGCATGCGCATCCGGTGGAGCTGCAGCGCGGCCCACCAGGCCAGCCCGAACCACACCAGCACATGCGGCGTCAGCGGATCCACGCCGCTGAAGGGCGCGAGAGTACGCACCGCGAACAGCAGTTCTCCGCCACCGCGCGAGGCGTCCGCCATCGCCGACCACCGCGTCCAGAAAATCCACCCGAGCGGGGCTAACGCGAATGTCGCCACACGGAACCCGGTTTCCTTGGTTGCCAAGCCGAGCGGAATGCACAGCAACGGCAGAGAGACCGAGATCGCCAACAGGATGGCGTGCCAGGATCCGCTCCAGTAGCCGCCGTTGACGCCGATCACCGCCGTGAACGGCAGATAGACCACGACGCCGCACGCCGTAAGCATCGAGATCAGCAGCGTCCGCGCCATCGACCTTCGTTCCGGCAACTGGAACAGCGTCACGTACGTCCGCTGGGTGGCGATGAAGTGCACGTAGTTGGCCATCGCCCAGACGGCGAGCATCGATAGAGCCAGAAACAACGTGCTGAAAGCCGCCGAGGGCTCGAGCGACACAGGGTAGGCCTTACCCGCCGCGCGCCGATGGTATGCCACGCCCTGAAGGGACGACGATCCATCGTCCGGCTGCGTCAGCATCGACATAGGCCACACGCTGCCCCGGCCGACCATCGCGATCCACACGGGCGGCCACGCGCGCGACGCGTCGACCGGATGCTGGAATTCGACCAGCCCCTGCTTGGCGGGATCGTTCTCGAGCAGAATCCGCGCCGCGTTATAGATCCCTTGCGCCGATCTGTTGGAGAACGGCTGCAGCCGGTTCTGGCCGGCCGAGTCGAGCTCCCACAACTGGTTCGGATGCCAGAGAGGATAGGGCGAGACCATCATCAATCCGCTATAGGAGAGTTCCGCCGTGGAGTGCAGATAGATCAGATCCGCGTCGAGCGTGGCCAGGCGGAGATCGGGATGGAGACGCTGGAGGAGCTTGCAGAGGAACAGCGTGTCGCCGACGTCGCTGGCGCCGACGATCGCGAGCTCGATGCCACGCCGGCGCAGCGTCTCGGCGGTCCCGGCGATCGCCAGATCCAGCGACATGGGCGTTTGATCCTTGGAGAAAGCGGGCGGACCGTCGCTTCCCGCCACCTGGAAGCCTGCGTTCATTTGACTGCCCGGCGAAGCGGCCGGCGCGCTCTTCCAAAGCGAGCGGAGTCCGGGGTCGTCGAGGTAGGCCGCGCGGAGGCGCGAAATTCGCATGGGGAATTCGGCGACGAACCCGGGCGCGATGCCGCCACGCTTGTAGTTGGAGAGCGAACTGCCATAGAGAGTGCCCGCTTCGGCCAGCATGGCGACCCGGCTCGTCGGGATGCCGCGATCCTCGAGGTAGCGAAGAAACAGGTCGAGGCTCACCTGGTCGTTTTCGGCGAGCGAGAAGTACTCGACGCCGGCGCGGCAGCCGAGATCGGCGAGATTCTGGCGGCGCGTGGCGGTTCCGCTTACGATTCGCACTTTCAGCTCGGGCCGCCTGTTGACCGCTTGCGCGATCGAGGGGACGGAGCCGGAAAACGTGGGACCGAGTACGCCAACGGGCTGGGTCTTGTCGACGCGAAGACGTTCGGCGGCGAGAAGGGCAAGCGCGAATGGCGCGGCGCTCACGCCGCGAGCCGGGGTCTCTCCCACCACCAGTACCGCGAGAACCTCGCCGGGAGGGTCGGAGCGGAACAGCAGCACCCCGATCCCTTCTGGTGCGACGGGATCGGGTTTCGGCCATTGGAGCAGTCCGCGATGGAACGTGAAGCCACCGCGCGCGGCGGCCCGGTGGATGCTCTCGATGGCCGAATCGGTGAGGCCGGGAATACCCGCTTTCTCGGGGTCGGGCACGGTGGCGATCAATACGCGCGCGGCGCCACACTCGGAGGAGCGGGGCGGATCCGCGGGCGAGGTGTCGCAGATCAGCGCCTTGATCTTGGCGATGGCGGTTTCCCCCGTTTCCGCCGCCGTCGCCGTCGCAGTCAACGCGACCAGGACTACCAAGCCGGCCAGTATGCGCATTTCCCGATGGTACACACAACCAGAGGCGGCCAATCACCTCTATTTCAGGGTGAACCGCGGCCCGTGAATAGGGCCCTCACCCGAATGCTATCCCAGGGTTTCGCAGGTACACTGGACTCAGGTGCAACAGCTTACCCTCTACTGGGGGGCGCAACCGGTCCGCGCGCCGCGGGCGATGGTGGTGTCCCCGGAAACGAACGCCACCGAGATCGGCGGTCGGATTCTGCGCGACGGCGGCAACGCGGTGG
>SYLY01000128.1 GCA_005808475.1 Acidobacteriota bacterium | reverse complement strand
TCTCCATGCCGGACTCGCGCTTCAGGCAGGACTATCTCTGCGAGTTCCTCCAACCGGATAACGCGATCTTTCGAACCGAGGACATCCAGGCCCTCTTCCGCGACGACATCGAACCTCTCGACGACTGAAGCCCGGCCATGCAGACCATCCTCGATCTCATCCCGGCCGCGGGCGACAACCGCTTCCGGCCGGAGCCTCCTTCGGTCTCCTACTTTGCCGGCCTCGATCTCGGCCAACGCCGCGACCACACGGCCCTCGCGATCCTTGAGCGCAACGTCGCTCCCACCGGCGAATTCGACAACGCGGCTTGGCAGACATTGACGCGCGTCGATCTCCGCATGCGCCACCTCGGCCGCATGCCGCTCGACACGCCGTACACCGCCATCGCCGAGGCGGTCGCCGCGCGGATGGAGAAGCCTCCTCTCGCGGGACGCACTATGCTCGCCGTGGACGCGACCGGTGTCGGGCTCCCCGTCGTCGACCACTTGAAGAGTTTGAAGCCTCCTTGCCGGATCGTTCCGGTCATCATCTCTTCTGGAGACCATCCGAACTGGTCGCGCGGCATCTGGTCGGTGCCGCGCCGGGAACTCGTGGACAACTTGCAAATCATGATGGAGAGCCGCGCCCTCGCTGTCGCCAGGCGCACCCGCCACGCCAAGCCGTTCGAGGAGGAACTCTCTTGCTTCGGAACCTCGGCCTCGCTCCATGACGACCTGGTCTTCGCCGCCGCGCTGGCCGCGTTCCTCGCCCGGAATTTCGGCGCGCTACGGGGATACCGGCTATGACGGCCCGAAGCATTGCGATACACAGGGTCTTGTTTGTCATGAGAGTGTTTCTTCCTCGAAAATCGCCGCCAGACCCGCCGGCGAGTTGTAAAGGATTCGTCCAAGTGAAATAATCGGGGACATGCTCCTCCCCCGAGCCGTTGCCTACTCGTGTCTTCTCGCGGCCCTGTCGCCAGCCGCGGGAATCGCTCCCAGGGAACCCGCGTGGTTCGAACCGGCAGCCGATCCTTCCGCCGGGTTCGCCACCGGATTCGCGCGGTCGGCGCGATGGTCCGCCGGCCCCACTGGCGCGTGGATCACGCTGGCTCGCGAAGGCAGTCAACAGTCGATCCGCATGAGGTTCGAAGGCGCCAATGCCGCCGCCCCGTGCCGGTTCGAAGGCCGCGTGGCGGGAGTAAGCCATTACATGCTCGGAGCGGATTCGAGGAGTTGGCGAAGAAGCGTTCCGCGTCACGAGCAAGTGGTCTGCGCCGGCATCTATCCCGGCATCGATATCGCGTATCACGGAGCGGACGGCGAGATCGAGTACGATCTGCGCATCGCTCCCGGGGCCGACCCGTCTCGCGCGGCGGTCGCTTTCGAAGGCGTGGACGCGATCGAACCAGGCCCTGGCGGCGAGTTGATTCTGAGGTCGCGGGCAGGCTTGGTGCGGCAACAGGCGCCAATCGCGTATCAGCAAGACGCCGGTGGCCGGCGCGCGGTGAGCGCGGCCTACCGGATCGAGCGCGGCCGGGTTCGATTCGAAACCGGCGGCTACGACAAGTCGAAGCCACTCGTCATCGATCCCATCGTCACGTCCTTCGACTCGTCGTTCGCGGCCACGATCGTCGCGATCGACACCGACCGCTTCGGCAACCTCTACCTGGCGGGTTCGATCGCCGGAGGCGCGGACCCCCGGCTCACGCCGCAAGCGGCCGGGCGGGACGCGTGGCTCTCCAAGCGCGACCGCACGGGCCGGGTGATCTACTCGCTGGCGACCGGCGGGAGCGGCACGGATACGACGGCGGCCATGGTGATCGGTCCCTCGGACGACATCTACCTCGCGATCAACACCGACTCGAAGAACATTCCGAGAAATCGCGACACAACGCGGCCGGTAGGCGCCGGCTTCGAGGCCGTTCTCATGCGGTTGCCGCCGGACGCCCTGAGCATCCAATACTCGATGTACATCGGAGGACGCGGCGAGGACGTAGCGTACGACATGACCGTGGATGGCCGCGGATTCGCCTACGTGGTCGGCGAGACCAGTTCGATCGACTTCCCGCAGGTCAACCCGCTCAACACGGGTTTCGCCGGTCTGGTGGCAGCCTTCATCGTGTCGGTGGACAACGATGGAAACTACCAGTACTCGACCCTGTTCGGGGGCTTCACATCGCGCCACGTAAATCTGAAGGTAAGGGCGGCGCGCGACGACTCGGTCTACGTGTCCGGGTTGAACGATGGCATCGACTTCCCCGTGGTGGGCGGGCTGACCACGCAGCCGACTCGGAAGCCACACCCGTTCCTCACGCGCTTCGATTTCGACCGCGCTTCGTTCCTGCGTCCGCGCATCTCCGGCTACATGCCCGATGGCGGCAAGGGCTTGGCGATCGATCCGGTGACGGGCGAGGTGCTGTTGCTCGGCGACAAGCTGACGCGATGGAACGCCGATGGGAACACTCCCATTTGGCAGGATCTGATCACGGGCGCGGCGCTCGATGTCGATGAAGAGGGCAACGCCTATGTCGTGGGCCAGACCAACACCGTTCCACCAGGCCTGATCAACGCGGTGAGCGCCTGCAACAACGCCGTTCGCGGAGGCACGGACGGTACGGTGGTGAAAGTCAATCCGGCCGGCGAGGTCTTGATGTCGACGTGCCTCACCGGGCCGCTTCCGGTCACCACCGCCGGCGTCGTCTTCCCGCTCACCGCCACATCGCTGCTGGTGGCCGGGCAATCGCAAGCGCCAGGCGGCGCGGCCAGCGCATACCTCGCAAGCCTGGATCTGACATGCGCCACCACGGGCGCGTCGAACAACGAGGTTCGCATCGGCGGCGCGGGTGGCGGAGTCCAGACCACCGTTTACGCTCCGAACGAATGCGACTGGCTGCCGGTTCCCAATAGCGATTGGATCCTTCCGCTGGGGCCCGCCGGCGCGCGGTATCGCGGCACGACGCAGATCGGCTACACCATCCCACCGAACGGCCCGACGCCGCGGCTGGGATGGGTCGCGACGGGAGGAGCGCTCATCCGTGTGTCGCAGGACGCGGGAACGATCGCCATCACCGCGCCTGGAATCGGAGAGATCGTGCGGTCGGGCACGGTCACCATTCGGTGGACGGGATCGCCCGTGTCGACAACCGTCGAAGTGTTCAACCGCGCCAATGGGCAACTCGTGTTTTCCGGCGCCGTTCAAGGCGCGGAGACGGCGGGTGTGCCGCTTCCCAGTGGAATCTACCGCGTGGTGGTGGCTGGCGTGCCGCGCGACTTCGACGTGGCGCTGGACGCTCCCGCGGCCGCGCCTTCGATCGTGAGTCCGTCCCAGGGAGCGCAGTTGGCCGGTTCCACGCAGACGTTGGCGTGGACGCGAGTGACGGGAGCGCAACGATACGAAGTGGAAGTCATCGACGCGACGGCAGGGGCGGTTGCCGAACTACTGATCTCCACCACCGATCCCGATACATCGACGATCTACTCCTTCGGCGGATCCACCCGCTACGATCTGCGCGTACGCGCATGCTCGGCGGCCTGCGGTCCCTGGTCGGCGGCGCGGAACTTCGGCGTCAACCCTGGAACCATTCCGGGGGTCAAACCCGCGATATCGAGCGCCGCCGTGCAGAACGGCAACGCGGCCCGCATCGTGTGGGGAGCGGTGACCGGCGCGGATCTGTACCGCGTGCTGATCGTGCAGCCCTCGAGCGGACCGGGGGGCGGCGCGCTCACGGTGGCGTCCGCGCGGACGTCGGGGACGGAGGCGTTGCTACCCGTTCCCTCCGGAGCGGCGAGCGCTCTGGTGGCGGCCTGCACGGGCCGGGGCTGCGGTCCCTTCAGCGATCCTGCCGCGATCAATCCGGGCGGCCCGAATCCGGCGGCTCCGATGATCGGGCAGCCGGCCGCGGGCAGCACGGTCGATGGCCCGGCCGTCCTGTTCTCATGGACGCGAGTACCGGGCGACAACGGATCGAACACCACGTACCGGCTCTACGTGCAGGATCTCTCCCGGCAGTCGGCGGCGCTCGACGTGTTCACCACGCAGAACTTCTGGGCGGCCGCGTTCCGGGCGGAAGGCGCGCGGTACGACGCCGTGGTGATCGCGAATCCAGGGACGAACGCCGCGTCGCAGGGCGCGGCGGCCGGCTTCAACGTTCGCGGCTCCAGCGCGCCATCGCCCACGTTGGCACAACCTGCGTTCAACGGCTCCATCGCGCGGGGATCGGTGCAGCTCGCATGGACTCCCGTTCCGGGCGCGACTCTCTACGAGTACTTCATCGCGCGCGGCGCGGACACGGCCGCGCGCGGCGTGACGACGGGGTTGAACGCGATCGTGCCATTGACGACGGCGGGCGCTCATTCGGCGATCGTCCGGGCGTGCCCGGCATCGAAGCAGTGCACGCCGGGCTCCGGCGACAATTGGGGACCCTGGTCCAACCTGGGCGGCGCCGGCGTCACCAATTTCACGGTGACGCAGTAGCTTCAATCCTTCGCGATCAGATCGCCCGCGAGTTCCGGCGCCAGCTTGACGAACTCGCGGGCAGCCATTGCGCCCACGATGCGCGCGCCTTCGGGTCCGAGATGCGTGATGTCGCGCTTGCCGTCCGCCGAGCGTGCGTCGATGGCGGCGCAGCCTTCGGGTCCGAGCCGTTCGGCCTGCGCGCGCGTCAGTTCGTAGAGGTCGAGCAGCGGAGCGCCGGTAGCGCGCGCCACGCGGCGGGCGGCTTCGGAATAGGCGGCCAACAGATCGGGACGGAACTTGCCATCGGCGTCGAAGCGGCGCCGCACGATCGAGGTGACGATCACGGGAATGGCGCCCGCCTGCCGCGCCTCATGAACGTAGCGGACCAGATTCGCGGCGAACGTGGTGTCCGGATCGGTTTCGCGCTGCGGTCCCTTCCCGGGATTGTCGTTGTGTCCGAACTGGATGGGAACGTAGCGCGGCTTAGCGTCGAGCGCGGGCTGCCATCGTCCTTCGTCGCGAAAGCTCTTGGAGCTTCGGCCTCCGCGCGAGTGATTGAGCGTTTCGACGCGGGAGGAGAACGCGGCGCGGAATCCGGCGCCCCAGCCCGCGGAATCGGTGACGGTGGAATCGCCCACCAGAACGATCCTCACGCGGGATTGCGCCGGCAACAGCGCCGGGGACAAAAGCAGCGCCCGCCGCGTCACGGCAGCGGCTCCGGATACTCGGACAGCAGCCTGGGCGTGCCCCACGTTTCGCCGGGGTCGTTCATCGATTTCATCCACCCGTCCACCTTTCCCCTCAGGCGCCGCAGGGCCGCGCCGTGTTTCGCGTCCGCCGCCAGATTCACGATTTCAGCGGGATCGCGCTCGATGTCGTAAAGCTCCTCCGCAGGCCTCTTGTGATAGCGGCGTATCGTTTCGGCGGCGCGTGGATCGGACTTGGCCCGTTCGCGCCATTCGTTCCAATATTCGCGGCCGTCGCGCGCCACGCCGCGGTCGATGTGGGTGGTGTAGATCAGATCGGGCCGGAGGTTCCGGATGTATTTGTACCGGCGATCGCGAACGGCGCGCATCGGGTAGCAGTTCATCTGTCCGTTGTTGTCGGCCGTGTGGGAGGCGAAGATTTCTTCCCGGTGGCGTTTCGCCGAACCCTTCAATACGCCGGCGAACGAACGTCCATCGATTCCGGACGGCGGTGGGCCTCCGGCCAGTTCCACGAACGTGGGCAGCACGTCGGTGAAGTGGAGCATCGCTTCTAGCCGCTTCCCCTCCGGCGCCACTCCTGGCCAGGAGGCGATCATCGGAAGGCGGATGCCCGCGTCGTACAGGTTCCACTTGGCGAACGGCCACTGCGCTCCGTTGTCGGACGTGGCCAGAAACAACGTGTTGGAGCCCAGGCGTCGCCGCACCGATTCGCGCACGGCGCCGAGTTGGCGGTCCATCTTCTCGATGTCGGTGTAGTAGCGGGTGCGCGCGCGGCGAGTGGACGGCGTGTCGACGAAGCCGGGCGGCAGATTCACCTTGGCCGGATCGTAGCCGGAGTTCTCCTCCCAGGTCACGTGCGGACTGTGGCAGCACACCATCAGACAGACCGGCGGCGATCCGGCGCCGCGAACCGCAAGCCAGCCGTCGACAGCCGCCGGATCCAGGTCGTTGTTCAAGGGCCCGGTTCCACGAATCTCGCTGGGAACCGCGATCCAGTCCGGGTAGTTGGAGGCCGGCAGAAAATGCGACTTGCCGAAGTGCGCGACATCGTAACCGAGCGGCTTCAGGTAGGATGGCAACGTTTTCACGCCATCCCTCATCATTCGCCCGTTGGCCACCGCGCCGTTGCGATGCGAGTGCAGACCGCTGGCGAGAATCGCACGGGAGGGAATACAGATCGCGGCGCCGGAGAACGTGTTCGCGAACACCGCGCCTTCGGCGGCCAGCCGCTGGAGGCTCGGCGTGCGGACCGGACTGGGCCCGAATATGGGCGAATCCATGCAGCCGTGGTCGTCCGAGAGAAACAGGACCAAGTTCGGCTTGTCCGTCCGGGAGGCGCGAAGGATGGCGGGCGCGGCGGGAAGGGCGCGGAGGAGTTCGCGGCGGGCGAGCACCGTAACATTAGACCACGCGATTCGTCATGCGGCAGTCACGAGGTCCTGGTACCCTCTACAGAGATGTCCAAAATGCTTCGAATTCTCCTTGTCTCGCTCGCGGCAGGTTTTGCCTTGCTCGCACAGTTCGATACCGCCACCGTGTTGGGCACGGTGACCGATCCCGCCGGCCTCGCCATCGCGGGCAGCCGCGTCTCGCTGGAAAGCATCGACACTGGCATCAAGCAGTCGGGCGTCACCGACTCCAACGGCGGCTACCAGTTCTTCAACGTCAAGTCGGGCCGCTTTCGGCTGACCGCCGAATCGCAAGGCTTCAAGCAAGGTCTGACGGAACCGTTCGTCGTCACGGTCAACGCACGCCAACGCGTCGACCTTACGTTGCAGATCGGAACCACGTCGGAATCGGTGACGGTTTCCGGCGCGGCCGCGAGACTCGAAACCGAAACCTCTTCGCGAGGCACGGTGGTCGGCACCGAGCAAGTGGTGAACCTGCCGCTCAACGGGCGCAACTACGCCGATCTCGCGCTGCTGGCGCCTGGCGTCCGCCGCAGCGGCATCGCCGACTCGCGCGACGCGTCGTTCAACGTGAACGGCATGCGGAGCTCGCAGAACAATTTCGTCATCGACGGCGTCGACAACAACTCCTACGGCACGTCGAACCAAGGCTTCTCCAATCAGGTGGTGCAGCTCTCGCCCGACTCGGTGCAGGAGTTCCGCCTCGAGACCAACAACTTCTCGGCGGAGTTCGGACGCGCCGGCGGCGCGGTGATCAACGCGAGCATCCGCAGCGGGACCAATCAGCTTCACGGTTCGGCGTGGGAGTACCTGCGCAACACGCGTCTGAACGCGACCGGGTTCTTCAAGCCGATCAACAACCAGAAGGTGACGCTGGTGCAGAATCAGTTCGGCGCGGCGCTCGGTGGTCCCATCAAGAAGGAAAAGATGTTCCTTTTCGGCGACTACGAGGGCTTCCGCCGCGTCACTAAGCGCGTGATGTTCGCCTCGCTGCCCACGGCGGCGCAAAAGCAAGGCTCGCTCGGGCTGGCGATTCAGAACCCCATCACCGGCGAGTTGTACGGGAACGGAGTGGTCCCGCAGTCGGCCATCACGCCGTTCGCGCGCGAGGTTCTAGGCGGCCTGCCCGATCCCAACCTCGGCGGAACGGCCAACAATTTCCAATCGCTGCCCGCGCGGACCGACCGCAACGACAAGGGCGATATCCGCTACGACCACTATTGGAATTCCAATCTCACCAGCTTCGTGCGCTATAGCCACCGCTTGATGAACAACTTCGAGCCCGCGGCGATCCCCGGTCCTTCCGGCGGAGACGCCAACGGCAATGTGCGGGTGAAGAACCGCCAATGGGCCACGGGCTGGACCTACACGATGTCGCCCACTTCGCTGCTCGAATTCCGCCTCGGCATCTCGGTGACCGAGGGCGGCAAGACGCCGATCTTCGTGGGCGAACAGACGATCACCGACAGACTGCGCATCCCGAACGCTCCGAACGATCCACGCTTCACCGGCGGCGTTTACCGGCAAGGGGTCAACGGCTACACCGGCTTCGGCGTGCAAGGTTCCAACCCGCAATTCCAGGATCCAATGGTGTTCGATCCGAAAGTGAACTACACCAAAGTAGCGGGCCGTCACGCGCTGAAGATGGGCTACGAGTACCAGATGATCCGCACCGAGATCGACGACTTCAGCCCCAAGTACGGGAGCGACGGCTACTCGGGCCGTTTCTCGCAGGCTCCCGGCACCGCCACCAACAACGTGCAGTTCCTGGCGGACTTCTTGTTCGGTGCGCGGAGCAGCTACAGCATCGCCACGCCGGCGATCGTGAACTACCGGCAGGAGATGAACTTCCTCTACCTGCAGGACGACTTCAAGATCTCGCCGAAATTGACGCTCAACCTCGGCATGCGATATGAGTACGGCACGCCGCAATGGGAGCGCGACAACCGCGTCACCAACTACGATCCGGCGGCGAATCAACTGGTGAACGCCAAGAACGGCTCCATCTTCGATCGCGCGCTGGTGCACCCGGATCGCAACAACTTCGCGCCGCGATTCGGACTGGCGTACTCGGTAAACTCCAAGACCGTGGTGCGCTCGGCCTACGGTGTGAGCTTCGTGCACTTCAACCGGATGGGCGGCGAGAACCTGCTCGCCTACAACCTGCCTCACATTCTGAATCCTTCGGTGGATTCGCAGCTTCCCCCCGCGGTTCGCAACGGACAGCAGGTCTGCACCAGTTTGGCCCAAGGTCCCAACGACTGCTTCCGGACCACGCAGCAGGGCTACCCGAACAACTTCCTCTCGCTCTCGAACATCCGCGTCATCAACACGCGCACCAATCAGATCCCGTTCGACCTGCGCACGGCGTACAACCAGAACTGGCACTTCACGATCCAACGCGAGTTGGCGGGAGGTCTGGTGTTCGACATCGGCTACGTGGGAACGCGCGCGGTGGGACTGATGATCCTGGGCGACTACAATCAGGCGCGTCCGAACAACCCGGGCGAGTCGCTCTCGCTGCAGGCGCGCCGCCCGATTCAGGCCTACGGATACATCCAATCGGCGTTCAACGGCGGGTTTCTGAACTATCACGCGCTGCAAACCAAGATCGAACGGCGCTTCGCCGGCGGCGTGTATTTCCTGAACTCGTTCACGTGGTCGAAGGCGATCGACAATGCATCGGGCCACCTCGAGGCGCAGAACGGCGACAACTCGCGGGTGAACTATCGCGACCTGCGGAACGAACGCGGTCCCTCCGGATACGATCAACGTCTGAACAACACCACGACGCTGATCTACGACGTGCCACTCGGCAAGAGCCGCAAGTGGGGCAGTTCGTGGAACCGCGGGGCCGATGCCGTGCTCGGTGGATGGCGGGCTACCGCGATCAACTTCGCGGCGACGGGAACGCCGGTCAATCTGACCTACGGACCGGCGGCGGCGTTCCAGGTCTCCGGAGCGCCGAACTACCGGCCGAACGTCAGCGGCGATCCGTTGATTCCGGCTGGACAGCGCAAGGCCGAGTTGTGGCTGAATCCGGCCACGGTTTCCATTCCCACCGACGTAACGCGGCCGTTCGGCAACGCGGGCCGCAACTCCGTGCCCGGCCCGGGACTGCATCAGATGAATCTCGGGCTGCACAAGACGTTCGCGATCGTGGAAGGCCACAGCCTCGAGTTCCGCATGGAAGGGTTCAATCTGTTCAACAAGACGAACTTCGAGACGCCGAACGGCTCGCGTTCGTCGAACGCGTTCGGAACGATCACCGCGGCCCGTCCCGCGCGCGAGATTCAGTTTGCTCTCCGGTACGCGTTCTAAACTGGAGCGGTGAGCGCGGACCTGCGGCAACTGCTGGCGCACGCCAGTCCTTTGCGATCAGGCGACGAACTCGCGGGACTGGCGGCGCCTGGGGCGGAGGCGCGGGTCCGCGCTCAGATGCGGCTCGCGGATCTGCCGCTGCGGCGGTTTCTCGAGGATCCCGTCGTGCCGTACGAAGAGGACGATGTCACCCGGCTGATTCTCGATTCGCACGACGAAGCGGCCTTCAAGCCCATCGCGCATCTGACCGGCGGCGGGTTCCCCGACTGGCTGCTGACCGACGGCGCCGGGACGGAGACGTTACGTTCCATCGCTCCTGGGGTGACGCCCGAGATGGCCGCCGCCGTCTCGAAAATCATGCGGCTGCAGGATCTGATTTCAGTGGCTCGCAAGTGTTCGGTGGTCACGCGATTCCGGAACACGATCGGACTGCCCGGCCGCCTCTCGGTGCGCATCCAGCCCAACCATCCGTCCGACGATTTGCGCGGCATCGCCGCCTCCACGATCGACGGCCTGCTGATGGGCTCGGGCGACGCGGTGATCGGCGTCAACCCCGCGACCGCCAGTCCGGGAACCACCGAGCGCATCCTGCGCATGCTCGACCGGCTCCGCGAAGCGTACCAGATTCCAACGCAGATCTGCGTGCTGTCCCATGTCACCACGCAGATGGAAGCGATGCGGCGAGGCGCGCCCGTGGATCTGGTGTTCC
>SYLY01000013.1 GCA_005808475.1 Acidobacteriota bacterium | reverse complement strand
TGCCGGAAGCGCAGTTGGACCGGTTCCTGTTCAACACGGTGCTCGACTATCTGTCGGCGGACGAGGAGTTGAAGGTGCTCAGCCTGACCACCACCACGCACGAGGCGGCGGTGGAGCCGGTCACCAATTCGGAGGAGATTCTCGATTTTCAGCAACTGGTCCGCATGGTGCCCATCGCCGAGCCGGTGGCGCGCTACGCCGTGGATATCGTGCGAGCCACGCGTCCGTCGGTGCCGGGCGCTCCCGACGTGGTCAAGAAGTACGTCAACTACGGCGGCAGCGTCCGCGCCGCGCAGTTTCTGGCGCTGGCGGCCAAGGCGCGAGCGCTTTCGCGCCGGCGGTATCACGTCTCCTACGAGGACATCCGCGCCCTGGCGGTTCCCGTGCTGCGCCATCGCGTGCTGCTCAACTTTCAGGCCGAATCCGAGCGGATGAGTTCGGACGATCTGCTGAAGAAGCTGCTGGAGATCATGCTGCCGCCGAGAGCGTAACGTGACGCAGCGCTTTCTCGACCCGGTCATCCTGGCCTCGGTCTCCAAATTGGATCTCATCGCGAAAACGGTGGTCGACGGCTTTGTCGCCGGACTGCACCGTTCGCCGGACTTCGGCTTTTCGCAGGAGTTCGCCGAGTACCGCGCCTACACGCCGGGCGACGACCTCCGCCACGTCGATTGGAGCGTCTACGCGCGCAGCGAACGCCTCTACCTGAAGCGCTTCCGCGGCGAGACCAACTCGCAGCTCACGGTGCTGCTGGACGCTTCCAATTCGATGAGCTTCGGTTCGGGCAAGGTTTCCAAGATCGACTACGCGCGATTCACCGCCGCGTCGCTGTTCTACCTGGCCAACGCGCAACGCGACGCGGCCGGGCTCATCGTGTTCGACGACGAGATCCGCAACTACGTTCAGCCCTCGACGCGGCAGGGACAGTTCCACCGGCTGCTCCACGGAGTGGAACACGCCGAGCCCCGCCAGCGGAGCGACTATGCCAAGCCGTTCGCCCTGCTCCTCGAATTCCTGCGGCGGCGCGGCATGATCGTCGTGTTCAGCGATTTCTACGAGAAGCCGGAAACGATCGTCCGGGCGGTGGAGCCGCTGCGGTATCGCGGCAACGACGTGATTCTGTTCCACGTGCTCGATCCGCGGGAACTGGATCCGAAGATCCAGGATCCGGTGATTCTGGTGGATCTCGAAACCAACGACAGCCTGGAAGTCTCGCCGGCCTACGCCGCCCGCGAGTACCGCGCCAAGATCTCCGCGCACATCGACGCCATGCGCGACAAGGCGAAGGGTTCCGGCATGGACTACTTTTTGATGGACACCTCCAAGCCGCTCGACGGGGCGTTGCGGGAATACCTCAGCATCCGGCAGGGGAGGCTGTAGGTGGGGCTATTTTCTCCCTGGTTCATGCTCGGGATTCTGGGCGTGGGATTGCCGGTCTATCTGCATCTGCTGCGGCAGCACAAGTCGACTCCGCTGCCGTTCGCCTCGTTGATGTTCTTCGAGAAGCGGACGGAGGCCTCCATCAAGCACCGGCGCCTGCGGCACCTGCTGCTGATGGCGCTGCGGATCGCTTTGCTGGCGCTGCTGGCGCTGGCTTTCGCCAACCCGTTCATCAAGCGGAGCGCGGGCGCCAACGACGGGGCGCGGCGGGTTCTGGCGGTGATCGACGAGTCGTTTTCGATGCGCGCCGGGACGCGGCTGGCCGACGCCAAGCGGGAGGCGCTGGCCGCGATCGGAGGGATCGGAGGCGGGAACCGCGGGCAGGTTGCGGCGCTCGGCGCCAATCTGCGGATTCTCGGCGATCCCACGGCGGACAAGGCGGAACTGATCGCGGCGGTGAACGGGATCGGCGGCGGCGATTCGCACGCGTCCTACGGCGAACTCACGCGGGCGTTGCGGTCCATGGCGCAGGCGTCGGCGGAGCCGATGGACGCGCACCTGTTCACCGATGCGCAGAAGTCGGCGTTGCCCGCCAACTTCAGCGATCTGCAACTGCCGGCCTCGGTGAAGCTGATCCTCCATTCGGTGGCTTCCAAACCGGCGCCGAACTGGACCGTCCAAACGGTGAGTGCGCCGGCCGTGGTCTGGGACGTCAAGAAAACTCGAATTCAAGCGACGGTGGCGGGCTTCGATACGCCCACCGGACGGCGCACGGTCACGCTGCTGGCGAACGGCAAATCCGCTGGATCGAAGGCGGTGGACGTGACGGCGAACGGGCGCGCGACCGTCGAGTTCACCGGGCTGGACATCCCTTACGGGGCTGCCCGCTGCGAGATCCGCATCGATTCGGCGGATGAGTTCCCGCTCGACGACAAGGCGCTGTTTTCGCTGACGCGATCCGACCCGCGCCGTGTGCTGTTTCTGCACGAGGCTCGCGACACCCGGTCGCCTTTGTATTTCCGGTCGGCGCTGGCCGCGTCGGCCGAATCCGCCTTCCAATTGGACGCGACGCCGGTGGAGCAGGGGGCCAATCTCAATCCGTCCAACTACGCGTTCGTGGTGTTGTCGGACGTGCTGTCGGTTCCACCGGTGCTCGAGGACGCGCTGAAGAAGCACGTGGCGGGCGGAGGATCGGTTTGGGTGGCGGCTGGTCCCAACACGGCGCGGCGGCAGAACGTGCCGCTCTTTGACGAACCGGTGTCGCAAGGCAAGTACTTCTCGCGCGGCGGAGCGCTGTTCGCCGCGGTGGGCGAGACCGACGCGACGCACCCCTCCGTGTTCCGCGCCAATCGCTGGGATGGCGTCAAATTTTACTACGCGGTGGAAGTGAAGCCCGGCCAGACGCGGGTGGCCGCCAAGCTGACCGACGGCACCCCCTTGTTGCTCGAGAAAAAGGTGGGCGAGGGCAGGGTGCTGCTGTTCGCCTCCACGTTCGACAACCTATCGAACGACTTCCCGCTGCAGCCGCCTTTCGTGCCCTTCGTGGAGCAGACCGCGCGATACCTATCGGGCATCGAGGACCGGTCGTCGGCGGCGGTTGTCGGCGCTTTCGTCGACCTGCGGACCGCCAAGGAGCGCACCACCAGCGTCGACGTGATCGACCCGGACGGCCAGCATCCGCTGTCGCTCGATCAGTCGACCAAAGCGCGGACGTACCAGATCCCTCGCGAGGGCTTTTTCGAGGTGCGCCGCGCGAGCGGCCGGAATGAATTGATCGCGGCCAATCCGGACCGAAAGGAATCCGATCTTGCGCCCATTCCCAAGGAGAACCTCGATCTCTGGGCGGCTAGCGGCGCGGCCGGCGGATCGGCGAACGGCGGCGCGACGGCGGTGGGAGCGCGGGAAGAAGAGAAGCCGAAATCGCTTTGGTGGTACGTGATGGTGGCGGTGCTGTTTTCCGCCGTGGCCGAGTCGGTGCTCGCGTCGCGGTATTTGGGTGTACAAAGGGAAGATAGCTAGACGAGACGGTTGACGATCCAGAAGGGGAAGATTCATGAACGCCCTCGATCAGTTGAACGAATACCTGGCGCGATTGGAGCGGCAGCTCCGCTTCGGCGCGTTGGCGCGCGGCGCGGCGATTTTGTTGGCGGCCGCGCTCGGCGCCACGGTGCTGTTGGTGCTGATCACCAACGCCTACGCCTTTTCGGCCACATCGGTGACGGCGGCCCGGGTGGCGCTTTGGCTCACCCTGTTCGGCGCCATCGCGGCCGGTATCTGGTTGCCGTGGCGGCGCCTGAACCGGCGCGTGGCGGCGACGCGGGGCGAACAGACATTCCCCGAGTTCGAGGAGCGGCTGCTTACGGTGGCGTCCAAGGACGACGCGGCCGATCCCTTCCTGCAACTGCTTGCCGCCGACACCCTGCACGTGGCGCGAGCTTCCGAACCGGCGCGCGTGTATCCGTGGTCGAGGATCGCGGGGGCGCTGGCGGCCGGCGGTGGAGCGCTCGGCGTGCTGATGTGGCTGATCATGGCCGGTCCCGGATTCTGGGGCCATGGCGCGTCGCTGCTGTGGGCCGGACCTTCGCGCGGCGTGGGCGAGCAGCCGTTCTACGACATCAAGGTGCAGCCCGGCGACGCGGCGGTGCGGCGCAGGGGCGATCAGGCGATTTCCGCGCAACTTGTGGGGATCGCCACCGGCAAGGTTTTGCTGTGGGCTCGCTACCATTCGGCCACCAAGTGGGAAACGGTTCTCATGACGCCGGGCGCCAATGGCGCGGGCTACGAGTTCCTGTTCGCCGGGATTCCCGAGAGCGTCGAGTATTTCGTCGAGGCCGGCGGCCTCCAGTCCAAGCATTTCAATCTGCGCGCCGTGGATTTGCCGGGCGTCAAGCAGATTCGCGTCACCTACAACTTCCCGGCTTGGATGGGCGCCAAGGCCGAGGTTCAGGAAAAGAACGGAGACCTCCGCGCGGTGGAAGGCACGGAAGCGGCCGTCGAGATCGAAATGGACCGGCCTTTGAACGGCGGGTCGCTCGTGGTCAACGAACAGGAGCTGTCCCTGAAGCCGGGGACTGGCAACTGGTTCAGCGCGAAGGTTCGCATCGACAAGGATGGACTCTACTACGTGGCCGGGTCCGATAACGGCCAGCGGGTCCGGTTGAGCGAAGACTACTTCATCGAGGCGCGGAAAGAGAATCCGCCCACCATCAAGATCAGCAAGCCGGGGCGCGACTACAAGGCGAGCCCGATCGAGGAAGTGGCGATCCAGGTCAACGCCGAGGACGATTTCGGTTTGCAGGAAGTCAACCTCCACTACTCGGTGAACGGCGGCGAAGAGAAAGCGGTTTCCCTGCTGAAGCAGCGGGGCGCGCGCGACGGCAGCGGATCGCACTTGTTGGCGCTCGAGGATTTCCAGATGGCCCCAGGCGATCTGGTCAGCTTCTATGCCACGGCCAAGGATGCGCGGACCACGGCGCGCACGGACATGTTCTTCATCGAGGCGCAGCCGTTCGATCGCGAGTACCGCCAGTCCCAGCAGGGTGGCGGCGGTGGCGGCGGCGGCGAGGGCGAGGATCAGAACCAGATCTCGCAGCGGCAGAAGGAGATCATCTCCGCGACGTGGAATCAACAGCGCGACAAACGCGCGACCGCGGTGGATTCAGCCGAAGCGGGCAAGTTTCTCTCCGAGGTGCAGTCCAAGTTGCGCGATCAGGCCAAGTCGCTGGCCAAGCGCATGCAGAGCCGCGAACTGTCGCAACAGAACCACGAGTTCATGACCTTCACCAAGGAGATGACCGCGGCGGCCGAGGCGATGGACAAGGCGACGGCCGAGTTGAAGGGACAGAAGTGGCCGGACGCGATGCCGCACGAACAGAAGGCTCTGCAACATTTGTTGCGCGCCGAAGCCGTGTTCCGCGATATTCAGGTGGCGTTCGGGCAGAAGGGCGGCGGAGGTGGAGGCGGCGGCGCGGCCCGCGATCTTTCGAACCTGTTCGATCTCGAACTCGACACGGAGAAGAACCAGTACGAGACCGGCCAGCAGCAATCGGCGCAGGACCAGAAGGCTCGCGAGGTGGACGAGGCGCTGCAGAAGCTGGAGCAACTGGCGCGGCGGCAGCAGGAACTCGCCGAGCAGCAGAAGCGCAATCAGCAATCGGCGCAACAGAAGTGGCAGCAGGAGATGCTGCGGCGCGAAGCCGAGCAGCTCAAACGGCAGATGGAGCAGATGGCGCGCGGCCAACAGCAGCAGGGTCAGCAGGGACAACAGGGCCAACAAGGGCAGCAGGGTCAACAAGGACAACAGGGGCAGCAGGGGCAGCAGGGTCAACAGGGGCAGCAAGGCCAGCAAGGCCAGCAGGGGCAGCAAAGCGGCCAACAAGGACAGCAGTCCGCCCAACAGCGCCAGAACATGCAGCGCCAGAACCAGCAGCGAGGCGACATCGATCCCCGCGTGCAGCAGGCTCTGGAACGGCTGCGGCAGGCCACCGACGACATGCGCAAGGCCGGTCAGCAGGGCCAGCAAGGCGGCGAGGCCGACGCGCAACGCGCCGCCGAGCGGCTGAAGGAAGCGCGGAACTCGCTGCAGGGCATGCGCGGACAGCAGAGCGCGGACCAGATGGGCCAGATCGGCCAGGAGGCCAACCGGCTCGCCGACAAGCAGCAGGATCAGAGCCGCCAGATGCGGCAGATGTTCGGCAACTCGCAGGCCGGACCGCCGTCGAAGGAACAGCAGGAGCAGGTGGCGTCCGAACGCGAGAGGATGATGAACGAGCTCAAGGAGCTCGAAAAGCGGATGCAGGATGCGGTCCGCGACCTGCAGTCCACCAACCGCGGCGCGGCCACGAAGTTGCGCGAAGCTCTGGGTGACCTGCAACAGAGCGAGGTCGGGTTGCGATTGAAGTACAGCGCCGAAGCGATCAAACGTGGGCTCGGCCAGTACGCCTGGATGCGCGAGGCTCCGGTGAATCAGGCGATGGAGCGGCTGCGCCAGCAAGTGAAGGAAGCGCAGGAATCGATGCAGGGCAAGGGCGGCGCGGGCGACCCCAAGGACAAGGGGCTGGAAAGCGCGCTCGACCGCGTGGAGCGCCTGCGGCAGCAGATGGAGCGGCTGTCGCGCAACGGCCAGGGCAAGCGCGGAGAGCAAGGTCAAGGCGGACAGCAGGGGCAGCAGCAGGGCCAACAGGGACAACAGGGCCAGGGGCAGGGCCAAGGCCAAGGCGACCGCCAATCCGCGCAACTCGGGCGCGAGCAAGGCCAGGGACAACAGGGACAGCAGGGACAGCAGCCCGGTCAGGGACAGCAGGGCCAAGGGCAGCAAGGGCAGCAAGGGCAGGGCCAGGGCCAACAGGGCCAGGGCCAACAGGGCGGCCAAGGCCAGCAGGGCAACCAACCGGGCGGCCAGAGCGGACAGCAATCGGCGGGTGGCCGCGGCGGACGCCAGGGCGGCGGACGCGAGGAAGTGCGCGGCGGCGGCGACCGGGGCGAAGGCGCCTGGTCCGCGATGAATCGCGGCGAGTGGACGCCGCAAGCGGGCGGACAGGCCCCCGCCCAGCAAGGCGGCGCGCTAGGCGGCCGGCTCGAGTCGGAAGAACGCGTGCTGCGAGAGGGGATGCGCGATCTATCCCAGATCCGCCAGTCGCTCGGCAACGACGATCCCGAAACCGCGCGCGACCTCCAGGATCTGCTTCGCGAGATGCAGCAACTGGATCCGGCCCGATTCAAGGGCAATCCGGAGTTGGTGGAGCGGCTTCGCACGCAGGTGATGACCGGTCTCGAGCAACTGGAACTGCAGCTTCGGCGCAAGCTGGACGACAAGAACGCGGGCCAGGTCCGCGCGGGCTCATCCGCGCAGGTGCCGGCCGGATATCAAGAGGCGGTCGCCGACTATTTCCGGCGGCTCAGCCGTGGAGGAAAATGACGCTCAACGACGTTCGAAAGTTCGCCATACGCAACCGGTCCAAAGTCGGCTTTCCGCTGGCTGGAGGGTTGTCGTGCGTGGTGGACCATCAGGGGGTGGCCGGTGTTCCCGGGCTGAAGGAGCCACCCTCGTTCAACCTGGAGGTGGAGCTGAAAACGGCCGCCTCATTCACCGTCGAACCGGTTCCGGTGGGAAAGGAACCCGTTCGCGTCTCTCACCTGGATCGCGTGCGCATGGAGGCTCAGGTTCTGGCGGCCACGGGAGCGGGCGCGGCGGCTCACGACGATCACGACGAGTAGGGGCCGCGATACAATCAAGGGGTCATACACTATACCGGCTGCGTCTGCCGGTGGGCGAAAAGGAAAAACAATGGAAAAAGCAGCCCAGAACATTCAGGAAGCGTTTCTCAACACCGCCCGCAAGGAGCGGGTGTTCCTCACCATCTATCTGATGAGCGGAGTGAAGCTCTCGGGGAGGATCAAGAGCTTCGACAAATATTCGGTGATTCTCGAGTCGAACAATCAGGAGCAACTCATCTTCAAGCACGCCATCTCCACCGTGGTCGTCGCGCGCCCCGTTCACGTGGGCTACGCGCAGCAGCCCGGGCCGGCTGGTCCGCACGCCCCAGGACTGCCTGTTCAACACGAGTCGCACGAAGGTTGAGCGGAGCCACTGGCCGCGAGGCCGCCATCCTAGTCGGCGTCGACCTATGGCGCGGTCCGGCGGGCGAGGCGAGCGCCGAGGAGTCTCTCGAGGAACTCGCCGTGCTGGCCACCAGCGCCGGCGCCGAGGTCGTGTCGCGCACGATGCAAAAGCGCGAGGCGGCCGCGGCGGCGACCCTGATCGGCGCGGGCAAGGTCAAGGAGATCGCGGCGGAAGCGGAGGCGTTGCAAGCCGACGCCGTCATCTTCGACCGCGATCTCACCCCCACCCAGCTCCGCAATCTGGAGAAGGCGCTTCCGTGCAAGGTGCTCGACCGCACCCAGCTCATCCTCGACATCTTCGCCAGCCGCGCCCGCACCCGGGAAGGGCACATGCAGGTGGAACTGGCGCAGCTCGAATATCTGCTGCCGCGGCTCACCGGCCGCGGCGCGGCAATGTCGCGCCTGGGCGGCGGCATCGGAACGCGCGGGCCGGGTGAAACGCAGTTGGAAACCGACCGGCGGATCATCAAGGCGCGGGTGAAGAAGATCGGCGAGCAGCTCGAGTCGGTGCGGTCTCACCGGTCGGTGCAGCGAAAGCAACGCCAAGCCGTGCCGCTGGCGACGGTGGCGCTGGTGGGTTACACGAACGCGGGGAAGTCGACGCTGTTCAACCGGATGACGAGTTCCACGGTGCTCGCCGACGCGAAGATGTTCGCCACGCTCGATCCCACGGTCCGGCAGATCGGGCTGCCGTCGCACCGGCGCGCGCTGCTGTCGGATACGGTCGGGTTTATCTCGAACCTGCCCACCACGCTGGTGAAGGCATTTCGCGCGACGCTCGAGGAAGTGACCGAGGCGGCGCTGCTGCTGCATCTGGTGGACGCGTCGTCGCCGCGCGCGGCGGCGCAGACGGCGCAGGTCACGAAGGTGCTGCAGGAGATCGGGGCCGAATCCACGCCGCAGATCCTGGTGCTCACCAAGCTCGATCTGCTGGAGCCGGGCGTGGATCTGGGCGCGTTGGCGAACCGGATACTGGCCGATGCCGGCATGGGCGAGAATCCGCCGCGGTCGATCGGCGTGTCGGCGCGCGGGGGCGTCAACCTCGACAAGTTGATCGAACTGGTGGACGAGGCATTGCCGGTGGATCGCGCCTCGCGCGCGCGATTCCGGTTCGCGATGGGCGACGGCGGACCGCGCCATCTGCTGCACGAATACGCGCGGGTGCTGTCCGAAAAGTGGTCCGAGGACGGCTGTGAGGTGGAGGCCGACGTCCCGGCGTCGGTCTTGGAGCGGCTGCGCTCCTACCTGCTATAGTTGTTTCGTTAGCGCGCCGGATGAACCTGCCGAACGTTCTTACTCTTCTTCGGATTTTCTTCGTGCCGCTCCTCGTGGCGGCGCTCGTGCAGGAGAATCTCCGCTTCGAGTGGAACGGTGTCACCGTTACCAATCAGATGCTGGCGCTGGCTATTTTTCTGGCCGCCGCGGCGACGGACCTGCTCGATGGCTACATCGCCCGGCGTTGGGGACAGATCACCACCGTCGGTACGCTGCTCGATCCGATCGCCGACAAGTTGCTGGTCTCGGCCGCGCTGATCTCGCTCGTGCAGGTGCGGCTGATGCCGGGCTGGATGGCGATCCTCATCATTGGGCGCGAGTTCGCGATCTCCGGCCTGCGCAGCATTGCCGCTTCGGCCGGTTACACGATCGCCGCCAGCGATCTCGGTAAGACGAAGATGGTGGCGCAGGTGATCGCCATCTCGCTCGCGATGACGAGCAAGGACGTTCCCGAACTCGCGCCCATGGCCCATGTGGCGATGTGGACCGTCGTGTTCTTCAGCGTGCTTTCCGCCGCGATGTACTTCCGCAAGTTCTGGCGCAAGGTCGACGACCGCATCAAGCTCCGCCGCCGCAAGGAATTGCTGGCGGATGAGCGGCGGCGGCGCAAGGAAGCGCGTCTGGCCGGAATGGCCGGAGCGCGAACGACCGAAGTCCGATGAAGGAAGTCCGATGAAGAAGGAGACAGGAATGGCGGTAGCCAAAGTAACGGAGATCATCTCGTCGTCGAGCAAAAGCTTCGACGACGCCATCGAGAGCGGCATCAAGCGCGCGGGCAAAACCGTGCGCAACATCACCGGCGCCTGGGTGCAGGACCAGAAGGTGGTGGTGGAGAAGGGAAAGATCCGGGAGTATCGCGTCAATCTGAAGCTGACGTTCGTCCTCGAGGACTGATCAAGCCGCGCGGTAACGGTTCACGGCGGCTTCGTCCAGTTCCACTCCCAGGCCCGGCTTGCGGGGAACCTCGATGTAGCCGCCCTTCGGCGTGAAGGCGCCGCCCACCAAATCGTTCTCGCGCAGGAAGGACAGCGTGTCCGACGCGATGGTGCACGACTTGGTGGCGGCGGCCGCGTGCACGAACGACATGTCGCGAATTCCGAGTTCGACGCCCGAGCCGTGCCACACCGGGATGTTCGCGCCTTCCGCCACGGCGCAACATCGCGCGAACGTCCGCATGTCTCCGCCGAGGTTGAACACGTCGATCGCTTCGCCTTTGATGGCTTCCATCATGTGGCGCGGGTTCGCCGTGGTGAGGGCGTACGGGATCGACGTGCGCTGGCGAAGCTGCGTCCACTGGTCGAGATTCGGAGGGATGGGATCCTCGATGACGAGATGGTAGCCCTGGTCCAGGCTTTTCGCCACGGGCAGGAATCCGGCGAGTTCCCGGTAGGACTGGTTGAAATCGACGGTGAGTTCCAGATCGGGGTAGTTGCGGTTCACGGCCGCCAGTAGCTTGGCGATCGGATCGCCCTTGCGCGCCTTGAACTTCAGGTGGCCGTAGCCGCCGCGTTTGGCTTTTTCGCAGACCTCCATGAGGTCGCGCTCGGTGCGCTGGCCGGTCCAATAGGTGGCGGCAATCTTGTCCTGGCGGCAGCCGCCGAGCAGATCGCAGACGCGCAGGCCGAGGGTCTTGCCGAGCAGATCGTAGAGCGCGATCTCGAACGCGTCGGCGGTGGAGGAATCGGGCAGCCCCAGGTTCGCCGCTCCCAGGTCGAGCGCGAGGGCGTCCTTGCCTTTTAGGAACGCCACGTTGCGGGCCAGATTCGCTTCCCCTTCGCCGCGGCCGGTTTCGCCGATGCCGGTGACGCCGTTTTCGGCGGTGAGGCGGAGGATGAACTTGGGGACCTTGTCGAAATCGCGAAGGCGGATGTCGAGCGAGGGACCGAAGTCGAGGCTCACCGTCGTGCCCGGCTTCATCGGCACGATCACCTTCCACGTCTCGATGCGGGAGATTTTCAGCGAGTTGGGCGCCGCCGCCGCGCCGAGCGCGGCCATCAGAAAGGATCTTCGGAGCATGGGCTCATTATATTGCGCCCGGTACAATGGTTCGTTTGGCAACCGTTGTGTCCCGCGTTGGCGCGGCGATCGTGCTCTTCGCCGCGGTCTGCGCCTTCTATTGGAAACTGTCTCTCAGTACGCAGTACGAGTGGATGACCGGGCTCGACCTGTCCACCCAGGTGCTGGCGTGGTTCCAGGCGGCGGCGGAACAGTGGCGCGCGGGCCAGTTTCCGCTCTGGGACACGCGCCTGTGGAACGGGCAATCGATGGCGGGACAGGCGCAGCCCGGCGTGCTGTATCCGCCCAACTGGCTGCTGTTCGCGTCGCCCTCGAGCGACGGCCGTTTGCAAACCGGCTACCTGCGATTCCATTGCGTGATGGTCCACTGGATCGCGCTGGGGCTGTGCTATTGGATGTGCCGCGGACTCGGGCTTTCGCGGGCCGCGTCGTTCCTCGGCGGCGCCGCGTTCTCGTTCGACGGGTTCATCGGCACGGTGGGTTGGCCGCAGTGGATCGCCGGCGCGTCGTGGGCGCCGCCGGTCTTCCTCTTCCAACTCCGCGCGATGAGAGGAGAGCGCCCCCGCTTCCACGCGATGTGCTCCGGGGCGGCGCTGGGCATCTCTTTCCTCGGCGGGCATCCCCAGGTTCCGGTCTTCCTGTCGCTCGCTTCCGGCGGCTTGTGGCTTGTCGATAGCGTGCGCCGCCGCCGCGCGGCTCCTTTCGTTTCCGCTGTCGTTTTCGCCGGGCTGTTCGCGGCCCCGCAGGTGCTGCCCGCGATCGAGTTCGGACGCGAGTCCATTCGCTGGGTATCCGAGACGAAGGCGATCCGGTGGGACGAACCGGTTCCCTACGGCGTGCACGAGACCTACTCGTTCGATCCGCGTAGACTCACCGGCCTGGTGATTCCGGGTCCGCTTTCGCACGTGGATATTCACATGGGCGCGATCGTCGCGGCGCTGGCGTTTCTCGCGCTGACGTGCCGCCTGTCGCGTCTGCCCGCCGCGGCGATGGCCGGCGTCGCGCTGTTCGGGTGCCTGGCCGCGATGGGCGGATGGGGTCTGTTGCACGGCGTTCTTTACGCGATCGTCCCGGGCGTGGAGAAGGCGCGGAACCCGGCGACGGCGATGGCGCTGCTGAATTTCGGACTGGCGGTGCTGGCCGCCTACGGGCTCGACGCGCTCGGCGAGATCCGCGACAGCCGCTGGATGGGGCGCGTCATCCGCGCCTTGCTAGGCTTGGCGGCGGTGTTGCTTCTGGCGCCGCTGTTTCCGTCGCAACCGGACCTGTTCGCCGAGGGCGGAATCACCGCCGTCGCGTCGATCGTGGGCGCGGGAGTTCTGCATGGCATCCGCGTGGGAACCGTGCGTCTGGCCGCGGCGCGAGCGGCGCTGATCCTGGCCGCGTTGGTCGAGTTCGGGCACTCCACCAGGCCGCTGCTCGCGCCGCGAACCGATTCCGCGCGCAATGTCTGGATGGATCGCATGAAGGCGAACCAGGATCTCGCCGCGTACATGAAGCAACAGCCGGGCCGCTTTCGCGTGGAGACCGCGGCGGAAGAGGTTCCGCGCAACTGGGGATCGTGGCACGGGCTCGACATGTGGGGTGGATACCTGCCCGCCGTGTCGCGCGGCGCGGTGGAGATGGAGTTCTCCCGGCGCGAGACCAAGATGCTGTGGGGCGTCCAGTTCACGATCGCGCGCGAGGCGGCGCATCCGTCGCAACGGGAAGTGTTTCGCGGAGCCGGCGGCTTGAATCTGTTCTACGACCCGGATGCGTTTCCACGCGTGTGGCCGGTGCATCAAGCCATCGCCGCGTCTGGCCGCGATCACGTGAATGCGATCGTGCGCGAACGTTGGAGCGATCTCCGTTTCGCCGCCATCGTCAAGGGTCCGGGGCGGGCGCTTCCTCCGTGCGGTGGACAGAGCACCGCGGAATTGAAGGACCACGCGGGATCCGCGCTGACCATTGCCGCGAACATGGCTTGCGATGGCCTGGTGGTGATCTCCGAGTCGTGGGCGCCGGGTTGGGAGGCCGCGGTGGATGGCGAGCCGGCGCCGGTGATGCGAGTGAACGGATCGATGCGCGCTGTCCCGGTTCCGCTGGGCTCGCACATGGTTCGGTTGCGGTACCGGCCGTCGAGCGTTCTCGCCGGAGCCGCGATGGCGCTTGCCGGCGCGGCGTTGCTCGCGATCGTGTGGAGGCGCGGCTGATGGGTCCCGCCGCGCTGCTGCTCGCCGTCCTGCTCTTCTACTGGAAGATCTCGCTGACACGGCAGTACGACTGGGGCTGGGGCCCGGACTTCGCCACCCAAGTGCTGCCGTGGTTTCACGAGCAGGCGCGCCAGTGGCATCGCGGCGAGTTTCCGTTGTGGGATCCGCGTCTGTGGTGCGGGCAGCCGTTCGTGGGGCAGGCGCAGCCGGGAGCCGTCTATCCGCTGAACTGGCTGCTGTTCGCGATGCCTCTTGCCAAGGACGGCTCCATCAAGCCCGGATTCCTCGCCGCGTACTTCCTGGCCATCCACTACATGGGCGCACTGTTCGCGTACTGGTTGTGCCGCGATCTGGGCCGGTCGCGCGCGGCGGCGATGTTCGCCGGATGCGCGTTCAGCTTCGGCGGATTTCTCGGAACGCGCAACTGGCCGCAAATGATCAACGGCGCGGTGTGGGCTCCGCTCGCGTTCCTGTACTACCTGCGGCTTCGCCGCGGCGCGCGGCCGTGGCCGAGTGCGGCGCTGTGCGGCGCGGCGTTGGGGATGTCGTGGCTGAGCGGACATCATCAGATCCCGCTCTTCGTGACGCTGGCGGTGTTGGCCTGCCTGGGTTTCGATGCGTTGCGAATGCCGCGCCGGATCGCGCCGGCCGCGGCCGTGCTGCTGATTTCCGGATGCGTGGGAGCGTTGCAGATCCTTCCCGCGCGCGAATATGGGAAGCTCGCCATACGATGGGCGGGAGCGCCGGAGGGTCTGCGTTGGGATCAGCCGGTGCCGTATTCGGTGCATGAGAGCTACTCGTTACGCCCGGAACAGGCGAGCGGTGTGATCCTGCCGTCGCCCGAAGGCACGGTGGATCCGTTCGCCGGGATCGCGTTCGTGTCGGTGGCGGCGCTGGGCGTGGCAATGGCTTGGCGTGAGCCCGTGGTGCGGCTGATGACGTGCCTTGCGGCGGGCGCGTGGGTATTCGCGTTGGGCGGGGCGTCGTTCGCTCATGGGCTTCTGTACGCGCTGGCGCCTCTGGTGGAAAAGGCGCGAACTCCCGCCAACGCGATCCATCTGTTTCATCTGGCGCTCGCGGTGCTGGCGGCGTACGGCGTGGACGCGATCCGGCGCGATCCCGGGCACGTCTGGATCGGGCGCGCGGCGCGTGTCCTGGTTACGCTCGGAGCGGTGTTGGCGCTAGCTCTGCTGGTTCGCGGCGCGCGGCCGCCGGATCTCGACCCGCGCTTAGGCCTGTCGATGCTCGCCGCGTGGCTGGCCGCCGCGGCGCTCGGTTGGCGATACGCGCCGGCCGCGCTCGGCTTCATCATGGCGATGGAACTGGCATCGGGCACGGGTGCGTTGCTGGCGCCACGCGACGATGCCGGCCGCATGGAGTGGACCGCGCGGATGCGGTCGCAGTCCGCGATCCGCGATTACTTGAAGCGGCAGCCAGGGCTATTCCGCGTGGCGGCCGAAAAGGAGAAGCTGGAGCCGAACTGGAACGAGTGGCACGGCTTCGATTCGCCCAACGGCTATCTGGCCAGCGCGACACTCAACGCGGTTGGCCTGCCCTGGCACGTGGAGGCGGCGGAGCGAGTAGTGGGAACTCGATATCGAATCGGGGCCGGTCCGTCGGGCTTGCACCGGACCTTCGTGATGGACGGCGAGAATGGGCTGAAACTGTTCGACGACCCGGAGGCATTCCCTCGCGCCTGGGCTGTTCATCGCGCCTCGGGCTACGCAAACGCGGAGGCTTTGCACAGGCTGTTCGCCGAACGCGCCGCCGAGTTCTCCACCACCGCATTCTTCGCTGGCGCGGCGCCATCCTCCGCCGGCTGCGAATCGAAAGGCTCCGCGAACGTGGAAACACACCGGGGCGGCTTTGTTTCGATCCGCGCGGCGATGCCCTGCGACGGATGGGTGATCCTGTCGGACACGCACTTCCCCGGCTGGACCGCCTCCGTCGATGGCCGCGCCGCGCCAATCCTCGAGGTCAACGGGATGATGCGAGCCGTCGCGGTCCCGAGTGGCGAGCATCGCGTGGAGATGCGGTACGCGCCCCGTTCCGTCTATCTTGGCGCGGCGTTGACGGCGTTGGGCCTGATCGCCGCCGCGGGTCTCGCCTGGCGCGACCGCAAGGTACCATTGTATTCATGACAGTACGCCGATCCACCTGCGCTCTCGACTGTCCCGACGCCTGCTCGATGCTGGTCACCATCGACCCTGCCGGCAAGGCGGTGAAACTGCGGGGCAATCCCGATCATCCGGTTACTCGCGGTTTCCTTTGCGCCAAAGTGGCGCGCTACTTGGATCGCGAATATCACGCGGACCGCCTGATGCATCCGATGCGCCGCGTGGGCGCCAAGGGCGAGGGCCGGTTCGCGCGCATTACGTGGGACGAGGCGCTGGACGAGATCGCGTCGCGGCTGCGGGCGGCCGCTGCGGAACACGGTTCGGAGTCCATCCTGCCGTACAGCTACGCGGGCACGATGGGCTACCTGCAAGGCAGCGGCATGGACCGCCGCTTCTTCCATCGATTGGGCGCGTCACGGCTCGACCGGACCATCTGTTCCGGAGCGGGGATTGCCGGGATGATGCAGGCGCTCGGCGCGCGTTACGGAACGGAACCGGAGCAGTTCCGCCACGCCAAGTTGATCGTGGCGTGGGGCGCGAACGTGCTCGGAACCAACGTCCACCTGTGGCCGTTCATCGTGGAGGCGCGGCGGAACGGCGCCCGTTTCTATACGATCGATCCGGTGAGGAACCGCACGGGGAGCCTCTCCGATCGTCACTACTTCATCAACCCCGGGTCCGATCTCGCGCTCGCGCTGGCGCTGATGCACGTGATCCTGGCGGAGAACCTGCACGACCGCGACTACGTCGAGCGGTACACCACCGGCTTGGACGCGTTGCGGGAACGGGTCCGCGAATACACGCCCGCGCGCGCGGCGGCCCTGACGGGGATCCCCGCCGAAGACATCGCGTCGCTGGCCCGCGAATACGCCACTACGCGCCCCGCCGTCATCCGCGTCAACTACGGCGTGCAGCGCAGCGAACGCGGCGGCGCGGCCATCAGCGCGATTTCGATGCTGCCAGCGCTCACCGGTTCGTGGCGCGACGTGGGCGGCGGCCTGCAACTCACCACGTCGGGCGCGTTTCATCTGGATCGCGCGTCGCTCGAGATGCCGGAGTTGCAAACGGCGAGCCTCGGCCGGCCCGCGCGGATGCTCAATATGTCGACGCTCGGCCACGCGTTGACCGAAGCTGCCGGTCCGCCGGTGAAGGCGTTGGTGGTCTACAATTCGAACCCCGCCGCCGTCGTGCCGGATCAGGAGAAGGTGTTCCGCGGGTTGGCGCGTCCGGATCTGTTCACCGTCGTGCTGGAGCAGTTTCAGACCGACACCGCGGATTTCGCCGATATCGTGCTACCCGCGACGACGTTCCTCGAGCACGACGATCTCTACTTCGCCTACGGCCACTACTATCTGCAACTGGCGCGCAAGGCCGTGGAGCCTCCGGGCGAGTGCCGTCCGAACACCGAAGTGTTCCGCGCGCTCGCGGGCCGCATGGGTTTCGACGAACCGTGTTTCCAGGAATCGGACGACGACATGATCCGGCGCGCGCTGGCTTCCGGCCATCCGTTCCTGGAAGGGATCACGCTCGAGCGGCTGGATCGCGAGGGTTCGGCGCGGTTGAACGTAAGCCCGTCCGGCGAGCCGTTCCAACCCCACGCGGACGGATTCCCCGCGCTCGGCGGCAAGATGGACTTCCTGGCGGACCGGCTCGCCTACCAGCCTCCGGTGGAGTCGCGCTTGGGCGACGCGGCGTTGCGGGAACGTTTCCCCCTGGAAATGATTTCGCCGAAGAACACGGACAGCATGAACTCGACCTTTGGCAACCGCCCCGGCGCGGACGCGGACACCGCGGAGGTGTTCCTGCACCAGGAGGACGCGGCGGCCCGCCGTATCGCAAGCGGCGATCTCGTGCGAGTGTTCAACGCGCGCGGCTCGCTGCGGTTGCGCGCGAGCGTCGACGGGCTGGTGCATCGCGGCGTGGTTTCCTCACCGTCGGTGCGATGGCCCAAGGCGTCGCCCGACCGGCGCAACGCCAACGCGCTGCTTTCCGAGCGGCTCACCGATATCGGCGCCAGCCCCGCTTTCTATAGCTGCCTGGTGCAGGTGGAAAGGTGCGGAGACTGACCGGAGCGGCGCTCGCCGCCGCGTTGCTCCTTGGCGCGGGCTGCCGCAGCCACCGCCGCGAGCGCGAAGTGCAAATCGACGACGGGGACGGTGGTGAGTTGATGAGCGTCGTCAAGATGGGCGAGCCCCGCTCAGCCGTGCAACTGGTCAAGGGATTTCATCAGCCGGAAGGCGGATGGCGCTGGACGCAGGGGCGGTTCACCATCGCGCTGAAGGTTCCGCCCGGCGCCGGCAAGGGCGGCGTCTTTACGCTGCAGGCGACCTTGCCGAACGTGCTGATCGATAACGTGAAGTCGACCACGCTGTCCTGCTCGGTGGGTGGCGCCGCGCTCGAGCCGGAGACTTTCTCCGCCGTGGGCGAGTACTTCCACAAACGCGACGTTCCGGCCGCGGCGCTGGCGGGCGAATCGGCATCCTTCGAATGCTCGCTATCGAAGTTCATCGCGTCCGGGCAAATCGAAGAGCGGGAGCTGGGCTTGATCGCCACGACGGCGAGCCTGACGGCGAAGTGAACGGTCTCTCGCGGCTGCGCGCCGCGTTGTGGATGGTGGCGCCCATCGCCGTCAGCCTGGCGGTGTATTGGCCGGGAATCCAGTGCTGGTTCCGCATGGACGATTTCGCGTGGCTCGGTCTGCGGCTCGAGGTCTTCGACTGGCGCGATCTGATGCGAGCCCTCTTCGAACCCAAGGCGCAGGGAACCATGCGCGTCTGGAGCGAACGCGCCTTTTTCTTGGGCTTCTTCCAGTTGTTCGAATTGGACGCGCTGCCCTACCGGATGCTGGTGTTCGCCACGCACGTGCTGAACATGGCGCTGCTCGGAATGTTGGCGCGACGGCTCACGGGCGGCGAACTGGCCGCGTCCGCCGCGATGCTGCTGTGGGGAGTCAACGCCGCGCTCAGCACGCCGCTCGCGTGGACTTCCGTCTACAACCAGATTCTGTGCGCCTCGTTTCTCATGGGCGCCTTGCTGCTATTCATCCGCTACTGCGACACCGGCGCCACCCGCTACTGGTGGATGCAATTCGGCGTGTTCGTGCTGGGATTCGGAGCTCTCGAGATGAACGCCGCGTATCCGGCGTTGGCGTTCGCCTGGGCGCTGCTGTTCGCACGGCGCCGCCTCGTTTCCACGCTGCCGCTGTTTGCGGCTTCGGCGGTCTACACCGCGATCCACAACCACTTCGCGCCCAAGCAGAAGGCCGGCACGTACGGAATGAATTGGGACGCGAGCATGATCGACAGTTTCGCGCGGTACTGCCTGGACGCGTTCGGTGGAACCCGGCTGCGCGATTTCTTCACCGCGCCCTGGGTGGTGCGCGTGTCCGATCTGGCCGCGCCGCTGCTGCTGGCGTCCGCCGTTACGTTCGTCCTGTGGCGCCTGTGGAGGCGCGACGTGCGCGTGCTGTTTCCGGCCGCCTGGTTCTGCGCTCTGCTCGGCCCGATCCTGCCGCTCCGCGATCATTACAGCTACTACTACCTGACGATGCCCACGATCGGCGTGGGTCTGCTCGGTGGACTGGCCATCGCGGAGGCGCCGCTTGCCGCGGGCGCGATGGCGGTGGTCTATCTCGCCACGCAGGCTCCTCTCGCTCATGCGATCGTGAGGCACGACCGCAACCGCACGCACGAAGTCCGGACCATGGTGTTCGGGATCGAACGCGCGCGCCAACTGCATCCCGGCAAACTGCTGCTGCTCACCAACGTGACGTCGGATCTGTATTGGTGGGGTATCAACGACGATCCGTTCCGGCTGATCGGCCTGCGCGACGTCTACATGACGCCGGGTTCGGAGGACAACATCCAGCCGCACGCCGGCTATGGCGATCCCACCGAACACATCCTGCCGCCGGGGCAAACGCTTCGGGCTCTCGCCAAGGACGAGGCGCTCGTCTACGCCGTGGAAAACGGCAAGCTGCGCAACTTCACCCGGCAGTACCGGGCGCTGGCCCAGTCGCGCTGGAAGGCGGGCTTGGCGCATCGCATCGACGTGGCGCGCGCTTCGTTCGCCGATCAGGTGGGCGAGGGCTGGCATCCTTCGGAGGATGCGTTCCGATGGATGACGCGCCGCGGCGTGGTATGGCTGGCGGGGCCGCGCACGGCGGCCGAGAAGCTGTACGTGTCGGGCTACTGCGCCAAGGCCGTGGTGGAAGCCGGACCGTTGAACCTGACCGTGCGCGTCGACGGGCAAACCGCCGGCGCACTGCGGATCTCGCAGCCAGACGCGGGCTTCGAACTGGTGGCCACGCTTCCCGCCGCCGCGATCGGCAAAGAGAAGATCGAGGTAGTGACCGAGCTGGATCGCGGACTGAAAGTGGCAGGCTACGACGGCGATTTGGGAATCGTGTTCGGGACCTTCGCCATCCGCTGACTACTGCGTGTTGAAGGCGATCGTGCGGCTGCGTAGCGCGATTCGGTGACGGTTGCCGTCCACCGAGAACTTGCCGCTCCACTCCGGAGCCGCCAGCGGGCCGCTCAGCCATTCCACGGTGAGCGCGGCCGCATTGAACCGGTACGTTCCCTCGCCGTAGTAGGGCTCGCCGCTGGTGCGCGAGATTCGATACTTGCCGCCAGCCATCAGTTCGAAATGACCCAGGTACAACGGCACGGCGCTCACGCCGCCATAGGACTGGATTCCGTACTTGCCAAGCCGCGGCCCCTGAACGGCCGACGCCGACGCGCGATCTTTCTCCGCCTGCTCCGCCGTCGCGGCGGCCGCCGAGCGCATGTCGCGCGGGTGATACCAGCGCGACGTGGAGAACTTGTCGTACTTGATCAGGTACTCGGTGGCGTCCTTTCCGGCTCGAGTCTCCAGGATCGCTCCGGGGTGCCAGCCGAAATCGTACCCTTCCACGCGATCGCCCACCTTGTACGACGGGTACTGCTTGGGCGCGTCCGCCGGACCTCCGGGACGCAGATCCCGCGGACGGAACCAGCGCTCCGTCGAGAAGGCATCGTACTTCACCATGTAGTAGCCCTCGTACGTGCCCGTGCCGAGCCCCGTGATGGCGCCCTTGTTCCATCCCGCGTCGTAGGCTTCCACGCGATCGCCTACTTTGTATGTCTGTTGCGCGCCGAGCGGAAGAACCGCCAGCATCCCTACAATCGAACGCCGTGTCGTCATGGCCAAAATGATACAAAGAACCGCTCCGTGCGACGCGCGCGCGGAGCGGTCTGTTTCGATCGGGACTAGAGTGGACGCGCACATCCTGGTTGCCTTCCTCGCCTACTGTTTGCAGATCACGCTGAAGAACCGGCTGATGATCCACGCGCCCGGGTTGTCTCCCCGCGCGGTTCTGGAAAAGCTGGCAAC
>SYLY01000127.1 GCA_005808475.1 Acidobacteriota bacterium | reverse complement strand
GAGATGCGCGAGCGCATCGCCAGGTTGCTCGGCTCGCTGGTGGCGCCGGGGCGTGGACCGAGGCTTTTCACCTTCCATTCCTTCTGCGTACGATTGCTCCGGCAGGATGGATCGCCGCTCGCCGATTGGCGTCCCGGGTTCAACCGCCAGTTCCTCATCTACGATGCCGACGATCAGATCGCGGTGCTGAAGTCGCTCTACCGCCATCACGAGATCGACGACAAGGCGATGCCCGTCCGCCAGGTGCTCTCGGCGATCAGCTCCGCCAAGAACCGCCGCGAGGGAGCGGCGGAGTTGCAGGCCAATTCCCGCGATCCGCGCTCCAAGCATCTGGCGATGCTGTACGAGCAGTACAACGAAGCGCTGGTCAAGGCCAACGCGCTCGATTTCGACGATCTGCTGCTCGAGGCTGTCAAGCTGCTCCACAGCCATCAGCCGACGCGCGATTCCTGGCGCAGGCGGCTCCAGTTCCTCATGATCGACGAGTATCAGGACACCAACCGCACGCAGTACGATCTGGTCCGGCTGCTGTCGGGCTCGCATAACAACGTGTGCGCGGTGGGCGACGAGGACCAGTCGATCTATAGCTGGCGCGGAGCCGATATCCGCAACATCCTCGACTTCGAGAGCGACTTTCCCAACGCCAAGACGATCCGCCTCGAGCAGAACTATCGATCGTCGAAGACCATCCTGGAAGCGGCCAGCGCCGTCATCGCGAACAACAAGGAGCGCAAGGGAAAGTGGCTGTGGACCGAGTCCGGCTCGGGCCCCAGGATCACCGTCTATCAGGCGCTCGACTCGGAAAACGAAGGGCTGTTCATCGCCGACGAGATCAACAATCTCCTCAAGGCGAATCCCAAATGGCGCGTGGCGGTGCTGTACCGCACCAACGCGCAGTCGCGGCAGATCGAAGAGGCGCTGCGGCGATACCGGCGGCCGTACAAGATCGTGGGCGGACTCAGCTTCTACCAGCGCGCCGAGATCAAGGACGTGCTTGCCTATCTGAAGCTGCTGATGGTTCCCACCGACTCGGTGGGCCTGTTGCGTGTGATCAACACGCCCGCGCGTGGAATCGGGCGCACCACCATCGATCAGTTGGAGCAGCACGCCCGCCAGCATGGGCTGACGCTGTGGGCCGCCATCGGCGAATCGCTCGAACACAAACTACTGCCCGGCCGGGCCGAAGTCGCGCTACGCGTGTTCCGCCACATGATCGAGGAGCTGATGGCCAAGCTCGAAACGGTTCCGCTCCACGCGATCCTGGCGGAAATTCTCGAGCGGACCGGCTACCGCAAGATGCTCGAGGAGGATCGCGACCCGGCATCCGAGGGCCGTCTCGAAAATCTGAACGAGTTGCTCAACGCGGCGGCGGAAGCGTCCGAGCGTCAGGAGTCGGCCGCCACGTTCCTCGATCACGCGGCGCTTGTCGCCGATGCCGACAGCGTCGACGAAGCGTCGCAGATCTCGCTGCTGACGGTACACAATGCCAAGGGGCTCGAGTTCCCGTTGGTATTCGTCGCGGGTCTCGAGGAAGGGCTGTTCCCTCACTCGCGGTCGATTGACGTGGAAGCGGCGATGGAGGAAGAGCGCCGCCTCTGCTACGTCGCCATGACGCGCGCCGAAAAGCAACTGGTGCTGACGACCGCGATGTCGCGCCGCCGCTACGGCGGAGGTCCGCAAGAGCCGGCCGTGCGGTCCCGCTTCCTGGCGGAGGTGCCGAAGGAGCTGTGCGACTTCCAGGGTGTTCAGCCGGACATCGACGAAGTCCTGGACATCGTCAACGACGAAGTGGACCTGTTCTCCGAGCGCGGCTTCGTTCGCGAAACGGTGAAGTGGACCACCGATCGCTTCAAGCAGGCGCGGACGCCGCCGCCGTCGTATTCCGGCTCGGGTGGACGCTCTCCAACTCAGCCGCCCCGTCCCCCGGCCAACCGTCCGCCGCCTCCTCCGGAGCCCCCCAAGACGCCGTACCCCGGAAAGACCTATAATTCTGTAGAGAACATCGCTGGATATTTTCGGGACCGCGGAATCGCGGCCAAGGGGATGCCGGCGCGGGACGCCGCTTCACCTCCCCGGACGCCTCCCGCTCCTCCGGCTCCACCTTCGCCGTCCGCCAACCGGCCGTCTCCGGTGGTTTCCATGCCGCCTCCGCCTCCTCGCGCGCCCATCCGGCCGCCGGTCGCTTCCAGCCCCCCTCCCACGCCGTTCGCCAAACCGAAGGGCAAGGGTCTGCGGGAAGGAGCCGTGGTCATTCATCCGAAATATGGCCGCGGCACGGTGGTGCGGAAGGAAGGCGACGGCGATGAAGCCAAAATCACCGTGATGTTCCCAGGCCAAGGACTGAAGAAGCTCGTCGCGAAATTCGCGGGAATCAAGATCGAAGAATGAATACCAAACACGTCACCGATAGAACCGAACGGAAGAAGCTGAAGCGCACCGCGCGCAAAAAGGCGGCTCCCAAGCCGAAGCGGGCGACAACCGTCGCGCGTGGTTCCTTGAAGAAAAAGGTGAGCATCATCTCGAAGGGCCAGCGGAAGCGCTAGTTGAGCCGCTATTCCCAAAAGCCCTTAGAGTTCACCTCCCTCGAGACCGTTTCCCTTCACGCGCGGGGCGGTAAAGTCACAACCGCCCTTTTCGCGCAGCCGCTTCCGCCGGGCAACGGCGCGTCGCGGCTGCTCGATTCAATGCCCAGGCTACTGGCGGCCGATTCGCTCCGCGCGGTGGTGGATGCGCTCGTCCAGGCGCGCCGCGGCGGACGCGCGATCGTGTGGGGTCTGGGCGGACACGTGATCAAATGCGGGCTGGCCACAACGCTCGCCGGTCTGATGCGGCGCGGCTATGCCACCGCGTTCGCGATGAACGGCGCCGCCGCGATCCACGATTTCGAAATCGCGCTGGCCGGCCACACCAGCGAAGATGTCGAAGCCGTGCTCCCCGATGGAAGCTTCGGCTCGGCTGAGGAAACCGGCCGCGACATGAACCGGGCCTTGCTCGATGCGCGGACGCAGGGCATCGGCGCGGGCGAGGCGTATGGCGCCGCGCTCGACCGGCTGGCCGATCCGCGCTTCGCCTCCGACAGCTTGCTGCTCGAGGCGTGGCGCGCGAACGTCCCCGTTACCGTGCACATCGCCGTGGGCTCCGATACGCCTCACACGCATCCTCTCGCCAACGGAGAGGCGATCGGCTACGCCACCCATCACGACTTCCGCCTGTTCTGCTCGATCCTCCGCGGCCTGGACGAAGGCGGCGTCTACGTCAACGTGGGGTCGGCCGTGGTGCTGCCCGAGGTGTTTCTCAAAGCGGTCAGTTCGGTGCGCAATCTCGGCCATCCGCTCGCCCGCTTCACCACCGTCAACTTCGATTTCCTCCAACACTACCGTCCCAAGGCGAATGTCGTCGACCGCCCGCACTCCAAGGCTGGCGGCAAAGGGTACTCGATCACCGGCCACCACGAGATCATGATTCCGCTGCTGGCCGCCATCCTCGCCGATCGCGAGCCATGACGCCGTTCTGGGGTTGGCGGGATCTGCTGCTGTTCTGCGGCGCGGCGCTTCCGGCGCTGCTGATCGCCAAGTCGCTCCACTCGCTGGTCAAGCTGGTGGCCGGACCGATCGGCCGCGCGCCGGAAGCGATGCTGGTGCAGTTTGCCTGGTGGGGCGTTTGGTTCGCGGCCCTCTGGGCGATCTTCCGCCTCTGGCATGGACGCGGATTCTGGGGATCGCTGGCGTTCGAGCTCCGCTGGAAGCCAGTGCTGCTTTGCGCGCTGCTCGGGCCGCCGCTGTGGATCGCCGTCGTAGGGATCTCCGTGGCGATCCGCCAACCGGAAGTGCAATCGACCCTGCAGGACCTGCTCACCAGTTGGCCAGCCGCGATCCTGGTGGGCGCCTGCGCGGCCACCATCGGCCCGCTGTGCGAGGAACTGGCGTTTCGCGGGTTCCTCCAACCGCTGTTGGTTCGCGCCGCCGGAACCGGCGCTGGAATCGTCCTCGCGGCGCTGCCGTTCGCCCTGGTGCACGGCCCGCAGTATAAGTGGTCGTGGAAGCACATCCTGATGCTCACCGTGGTGGGATCGGCGTTCGGCTGGGCGCGGCATCGAACCGGCTCCACCGCCGCCTCCACCGCGTTGCACGGGGGCTACAATCTCAGCGCCTTTCTCGCTTTTCTCGCCTCTGAAGGAGACATGATCGACTCATGGTAGAAACCATCCAGTGGACCGGATCGGGCGTGGTGATGATCGACCAGACCCGCCTGCCTCGCGAAATCGCCTACGTCACTTGCGGGACTTACGAGGAGGTCGCCGAAGCGATCGTCACGATGGTGATTCGCGGCGCTCCCGCGATCGGCGTGGCGGCGGCGATGGGCGTTGCGATCGGCGCGCTGCAAGCCGATCCGGCGCGGCTCGACCAGGAAATGGAGACCATCCGCGCGCGGCGGGCGGGAACGCGGCCGACCGCGGTGAATCTGTTCTGGGCGATCGACCGGATGAAGTCGCTGTACGCCTCGCTGCGAGGCCGGCCGGTGGAGGAGATCCGCGCCGCGCTGGTCGAGGAAGCGCTGCGAGTGAAGGCCGAGGACATCCAGATCAACCGCGCCATGGGCGCGCACGGTGCTCCGCTGGTGCCGGACGGCAAGACGGTGCTCACCCACTGCAACGCGGGTGCGCTGGCGACGGCCGGTTACGGCACCGCGCTCGGTGTGATCCGCGCGGCGATCGAGTCCGGCAAGAAGATCGACGTGTTCGCCGACGAGACCCGGCCGTTCCTGCAGGGCGCGCGCCTCACCGCGTGGGAGCTACAGCAGGACGGCATACCGGTGACGCTGATCACCGACAACATGGCCGGCTGGTTCATGCACCAGGGACGCATCGGCTGCGTGGTGGTGGGCGCGGACCGGATCGCCGCCAATGGAGATGTCGCCAACAAGGTCGGCACCTATTCGGTGGCGGTGCTCGCCAAGGAGAACGGCGTGCCGTTCTATGTCGCCGCGCCGGTGTCGACGCTGGACTTGACGCTCGATTCGGGCGCCCGCATTCCGATCGAGGAGCGCGCGTCCAAGGAAGTCACCGAGGTGTTCGGCGTGCCGGTTGCGCCGGAAGGAATCGCGGTTCGCAACCCGGCGTTTGACGTAACGCCCAATCGTTACGTGACGGCGATCATCACCGAGCATGGAGTCGCCACGGCGCCCTATGAAGAGTCGCTGCGGCGCCTGGCCTCGGCGAAGCTCGGCGAAAATTGAGAGAATGGCGCGAACGAACATGCACCTGATCATCGCCGCCCTGCTGATTCCCGCTGCCGCCTTCGCGCAACGCGAGCCGTTGAAGTTCGACATCGCGTGGGTGAATCCACCGAAGGACCCTCCGCGCGGCGTGACGCATCACGTCTTCACCAGCAAATCGATGGGGAAGGACGCTGGTTTCAACATCTACTTGCCGCCGGATTACGAAGGATCCGGAAGCCGCCGCTATCCGGTGATCTACTGGCTCCACGGCGCGGGCGGCCACGAATCGCAGGGGCTGGCGCAGGCCGCCCTGCTCGACAAGGCGATCGCGTCGGGCGCCATGCCGCCCACCATCATGGTGATCCCGAACGGCGGAAAGCGATCCGAATACCGGGACTGGCCGGATCAGAACGTGCTCGCCGAAACGATGATCGTCAAGGAGCTGATCCCGCTGGTGGACGCCCGGTACCGCACGCAGGCAGCGCCGTTCGGCCGCGCGATCGAGGGGATGTCGATGGGCGGCAACGGCTCGCTGAAGCTGGCGCTCAAATATCCGGAGATGTTCGGATCGGTGCTGGCGATCGCCGGCACCTACGGGCGAATCCGCCTGGACGGCTACTACTACTCGGGCGTCGCTCCCGAGCAACAGAAATGGGTGGCGAATCTGGCGCAGTGGTATTCCGCCGGGGACGACGTGTTCGAACTCGCCGTCAAGAACTACGCCAGGCTCGGCCATCTTCGCGTCCGGCTGCTGATCGGCACGATGGACGTTTCCTTCCCGGACTCGGAGAAGCTGCACGCGCACCTGCGCGATCTCGGCGTGGCGCACGAATACGAGATTCTGTTGGGCGTTCCGCACAACACGCAGGCCTACTACGATCGCGCCGGGCTGCACGGCTACGAGTTCCAGGCGGCCGGCTTCGCGCGCGTGAAGTAGCCCGGCTACTCCGGTTTGACGAACCCGCGGAGCAGCCGTTCGGCGAAACTCTTCGCGCCCCCCGACAGATCCACGGTCTCGATGCCGGTCTCCACGCCGCCCTCAAAGAACACGGCGAGGATACCGCTGGGGCCTGGCTGAAATTCCAGCCGCCGGTCGCGGGCGTCGAGCCGCAGCGTCGAATCGAGCCACGTGGGCCGCACCAGCGTCCGCGACGGGTGCCCCATTTGCCGGCAGGCCGACAGCAGTTGTCCGACGAACGGCGAACTGCGCAACGCCTCGGCATGAGGCGCGGTCAGGCGGGCGCGTTCGCGGTCGCCCATTCGTTCGGCCTGTTGGCGCGCCAGCGCGGCGGGGTCGGCCTCGTCCCGCGATTCGAGGGCTTTCAGGTTGTTCTCGAGACTGTCGAGGAAGCTCACCTTCGTAGGATAACCCCGATTCCGGATGCGCTTGGGCCCGGTTTGCGATAGCCTGGGCCGGTGCGCTTCGCGTTGACGCTCTTGATGCTCCCTGCCCTGCCCGCACAGGACCTGCGATCGCCGCTGTATCTGAATTTCGACCACGCGACGCCAGACGGCTTTCGCCCCGCCGTGACGTACCAGCCCGCGATCGCCGCGCTGCCCGGCGGACCGCTCTTACTCGCATGGACGGCGTACTCACACGGCCGCGAGCGCATCATGAGCACCTCGATTCGCGGAGCGGTTCCCACTCGCTCCATGCTGTCTCCGGGCGAGGGCATCTATTACTGGCCGGCCATCGCGGCCGCCGGACCGGACTCGGCGTGGGCCTTCTGGAGCCGCTTCGACGGCGGCGCCTGGCAACTGCTCGCGCGCCGCTACGAGCGCGGCCGGTGGCTTCCGGTCGAGATACTCAGCCGCGCCGGTGCGAACGCGTTCCGGCCCTCCGCGCACGGTGCGAACGGCGCCGTGGTGGTGGCGTGGGAAAGCCAGGAAGCGGGCCAGTGGGCGATCGCGTCACGAGTCTGGTCGATGGGCGCGTGGTCCGCCGAGACCGTGCTTTCACCCCCCGGCGAGTCCGCGTTTCGCCCGTCACTGGCGGCCGATGGCGACGGATCGAGGTTCGTGTTCTGGGACTCCTATCGCGACCGGCGATACCGCGTGTACGGCCGCAAGTCATGGCCGGCGCAAGGAGCCATCGAAGCGGTGTCGGCCACCTCCGCCGGAGCCTTGCGGCCCACCGCCGTGTTCGCCAAGGACACGGGACTCGTCGTCGCGTGGCTCGCGAGGCGGGACGTGACCGCGGCGGAGGGCGTCATCGACCAGTGGTTCACCGTGCAGGCCGCGGCCCGGCGCGGCGGACATTGGGTCCAGCTCGAACACCAGGGCAGCCGCGACATCGCCGATCTCCGCCACAGCCTGCTCCCGGAAGTGGAGCCGAAGGTGATCGGGCTCTACGGCTATCAAGGCCGGCGAAGGCATCCGATGCTGGTGGCCGATGGCGGCGCCGCATGGCTGTTGTGGGAGCGCAGGATCGTGCACGATGGCCGCGGCGACACCGCCGGCGAGTTGTGCGGGCGGCGGCTGGATGGAGCCGGCTGGGGCGCGCCACGACTGCTCCATCGAGGGCTGCTCGACTACCGCGTGGAGGCGGCCGCGAAGGCCGTCAACGGCAAACTCACCGCCGTGGCAAAGGGACTGCCGCAAGACTACCGCGCGTTCGAAATCGATCTGACCCAGGGCCGTGACTTCGCCTTCGGCCAATGGCCCGGCTGGAAGCCCATCGACGTGGCGGCGCGCCCGCAACCTCCCCGCCAATCCATCCAAGCGGACGGCGTCACTTACTCGCTCCATTGGGCCGATCTCCATGTCCACAGCGGACTGACTCCCGACGCGGAGGGCGAACCCGACGAACTGCTTCACTTCGCGCGGGACGAGGCGCGGCTCGACGCGGTGGTGATCCAGGAGAACGACTTCATCGGACGCGCGCTCACCGAGGGCGAGTATCGTTACTCGGTCCACATGAGCCGGTCATTCGCCGAACCCGGCCGCTTCGTCTCCCTGCCCGGCTTCGAATGGACGCACCGCGGCCACGACAACAAGCCGAACCACCGCACGGTCATCTACGCCGGCGCGGAAACTCCGATCGTCCGGCATTCCGAGAATCGCGCCAATTTCAACGAACTCTGCGACGCCGTGGAAGCGGCCGGAGGCGTGATGAACACGCAGCACGAGGTGTACCGCCTGACGTCGCGCGCTTGCGAGGGCAACATCGAGACCGCGTCGGGGTGGCGCGCGTTCATCCGGAATCCGGAGAAGATCCACGCCGATCTGTCGGCGGGATACAAGGTGGGTTTTGTCGCCACCAGCGACGGCCATCGCCGCAACCCCGGCATCGGCGGCGGCCTTACCGCGATTTGGGCGGAGCGGCTGACACCTGAGTCCATCCTGGATGCGATCCGGCGGCATCGGGTCTACGCCACCAACGGCACGCGGGTGTTCATCGACGCGCGCGCGAACGGGGTCCTCATGGGCCAAGACGTGGCGGCGGACGGCGAGGTCCGGCTGACCCTGCGCGTCGAGTCGCCGAAGCCGGTGGTGAAGGCCGTGCTGATCCGCGACGGCTCGGAGATCCATGCGCGCCCGCGCCGCGCGGCGTCGCTGTCGGAGGACTGGACCGACCGGCCAGGGCCTGGATTCCACTGGTACTACTGGCGGATCGAACTGGAAGGCTCGTCGCCCGATTATCCGGCGAACATCAAGATCGCCGAGGGCAATCTGGCGTGGTCCAGTCCGCATCGCGTAACGGTGCGTCCGCCGCGATAACTAATTAACCCGCGACCCGTCCCGGATACTCCGCCGACTCCGTCCTTGCCGTACGGAAAATCTCCCGCGCCCGCGCCGCCAGTTCCGGCTTGTCCGCGCCGAGATCCTTCACTTCCCCCTCGTCCTCGCGGAGATCGTACAGCTCCACCGGACCCGCGCCCAGCCGCACGGCCTTCCAATCTCCGATGCGAGCCGCCTGATCGAACCGCTTGCCTTTGTGGCTCTCCCAATAGAAGTAGTCGCGCCGGGGCTGCTTGCCGCCCGTCAGCGCGGGGACCATCGACACACCGTCGATCCCCTGCATCGGAGCCGCGCCGGCCAGTTCGGCCGCCGTCGGCGCGAACTCGTAGAAGGTCCACGGTTCGCCGCTCACCGCGCCAGGGCGAATCCGGCCAGGCCATCGCGCGATCATCGGAGCGCGGATGCCGCCTTCGTACACCTCGCCTTTGGCGCCGCGCAGTTCGCCGGTGCTGCGGAAGAACTTGATGAGCCTCTTGTGACCGGCGCCGTTATCGCTCGAGAAAAACACGATCGTGTCCTGGTCGAGCTTCGACTCGCGCAACAGCCGCATCAACTGACCGATCCCGTCGTCCATCCGCGACACCATCGCGGCGAGCGTCTTCGCCTCGGCCGGCCAAGGCATCGCTGAGTACGGATCGTCGCTCGGAGCCTCGAAATCGGCGTGGGGCGCGGTGTAGGGCAAATAGAGAAAGAACGGCTCGTTTCGATGCGCGCGGATGAACCGGAGCGCTTCCCGCGTGAAGAGATCGGTGGTGTACTCCGTCCGGCGGCCGTCCAGATTGCCCCGCAGGATCTCCTTCTTCCCGTTGCGCCACAGGTGATCGGTGAAGTAGTGGACCGCGTGATCATGGTTCAGGAAGCCGAACCAGTCGTCGAAACCCTGCCGGTTGGGCTCGCCGGACGTATCCGGCTCGCCGAGCCCCCACTTACCGAAGATACCGGTGGCGTAGCCCGCGGTCTTTAGCGTCTCCGCCACCGTGACGTCGGAGGCGTTCAGCGGGACGCGCTCCCGGGTGCGCATCGAGTGATTGCCGCGGATTGTGGCGTGCCCCTGATGCATGCCCGTCATCAGCGAGCATCGCGAGGGCGCGCAGACGGTCGCGCCGGCGTAGGCATGCGTGAAGCGGAGTCCTTCGGCGGCCAGCCGGTCGATATTCGGCGTCCTGATCAGCTTCTGGCCGTAGCAGCCCAGATCGAAACAGCCGAGATCGTCCGCCAGAATGAACACGATGTTCGGTTTTCGTTTCGGCGCCTGCGCCAACAGGGAACCCGCCGCGCCCGCCAGAAACTCGCGCCGCCCCGTCACGCGGTGGCCCCCCGGTACAGCCGGTTCGTCAGCGCGCGCGCCTGCGCGGATCCCAACCGGCCCACTAACTGTTTGTACATCTGATCGCGGCTCAGCTTCTTCACCAGGCCGTTCAGCCGGCGTTCCTGCTCGGCGAACGCGCGGTCGGTCACTTTGTCGGGATCGACCAGCGACGTCAGATGAGCGTGAAGTTCGCGTTGCACCGGGGCTGTCGCCGGTTTGCCGGCGAGGTTGACGAATTCGCCCGGATCGTCCTTCAGGTTGAACAGCAACGGTTCGTCGCCCGTGAAGTAGATATACTTCCAATCGCCCTTCCGGATCGCGAACGAACCGGTGCAATTGCCCTCCGAGTGCGACTCGCAGTACGCGAAGCCGGGATGCGAGCCGGCCTGGCCCCGCGCCAGTGGAATCAGCGATTGGCCGCGCAACGGCGCGGTCGCGCGCGCACCGGCCATCTCGACCATCGTCGCCACCAGATCCGTGTGCGAGACGGCGGTCTCCACGACCGCGCCCTTGGGCAGCCCCGCGCCGGCCATCATCAGCGGCACGCGAGCGGCGTTCTCGAGCAGCACGTTCTTCAGCCACAGCCCGTGATCCCCGCCCATCTCGCCGTGATCGCTCGTGTAAATGAACAGCGTGTTGTCGAGTTGACCGGACGCCGTCACCTCGTCGAGGACCAGCCCGAGGTACTCGTCGACCTCGGTCACCATCCCCAGATACGCGGCGCGAGCCTTGCGCACACGATCGGCGGGGACCGGCGTCGAGACGTTCTTGAAGTTCGCCATCATCTGGAACGCGGGATGGCGCTTCTCCCAATAACCGGCGGGGATCCGGGGGAGCGGAATCTTATCGGCTGGGTAGAGGCTCTCGAACCTCTTGTGAGCGTCCCACTTCGGATGCGGCATGTGCATCCCCACGTAGACAGCCCAGGGTTTGTCATCGCCCTTGCGCGCGCGAATGAAGTCCACCGCGCGGCGCGCGAGCGTCTCGTCGTGGTCGTGCCGCTCGCTGAAGGTCCCGGTGATCAGGCGGCGTTCGTTGGCGCGGAAGCACAGCGGAGCGCGAAACAGCGAGGTGATGTCGGGGTTCTTCGAATGGCCGTGCGTGGTCTCGATCTCCTCGAAGCCATAGTCGGCGCCACCGGTGAGGTCCAGCTTGCCGGTCGCCATGCACCGGTAGCCGGCGTCGCGGAGATAGTTACCCCAGCTCGGATGCCTGCCCAGCGGCGTGCTGTTGCAGTAGGAATCCACATCGGAGGCGAACCGCCCGGTCATCATCGCGGCGCGGCCCGGCACGCAGACCGGACTTACCGTGTAGGCGTTGCGGAAGTTCACGCCCATGGCCGCCAGACGGTCCATGTTCGGCGTCCGCGCCATCGGGCGCCCGTTCGCCCCCACGATTCGGCCGTTGTGCTGATCGGAGCACACGTAGACGATATTGGGCCGCCGGGCCTGCGCGAGCGCCGGGGCCGCCGCGAGCGTGGATGCGAAATTGCGCCGTGTCATGGCATCCGCCATCTTAGCTCGGGCCGGGCGCGCGCGGGCCGCTCGTTCCGCGCAATAATCTACCTGATGAGCACCGATGCGCGTCTGCGCTCGACCCTCGAGCATCTGCCTCACTCGGCGCCCTCGCCGTGCTCGTACCTACCGGACCGCGTCGCGCGCCATCAGGCGTTCCACTGGGACGAGTCCCAAGGCAGGATGCCGGGAACTCTGTATCAGGACTTGATGGATCATCGCTTTCGCCGTTCGGGGCGGCTCTTCTACCGGCCCGCCTGCGGCGAATGCGCGTCGTGCATCCCGATCCGCGTCGATGTCCGTTCCTTCGAGCCGTCGGCGTCGCAACGGCGGAACCGGCGCAAGAACGAGGACGTACGCGTTCGCTGGGCCACTCCGGAGTTGAATCGCGAGCGCGTGGAGCTGTACCAGCGTTATGCCGCCCACCGGCATCCGGAGACCACGGACGCGGTCTCGACGCTCGAGTCGTTCCTTTACGATTCCCCCGTGGAGACGGTGGAGGCCACTTACTGGCTCGACGGACGGCTCATCGGCGCCGGAATCTGCGACGTGACGCCGCGCGCGCTCAGCACGGTGTACTTCTACTTCGATCCCGAGGAGTCCAAGCGCGGACTGGGGACGTTCTCGGCGCTGATCGAGATCGAGACGGCCCGCCGCCTGGATCTGGCTCATTACTATCTGGGCTACTGGGTGCCCGGCTGCCGGAAGATGGAGTATAAGTCGGCCATCGGGCCGCACGAGTTGTTGGGGATCGACGGCTGGACGGCTTGATGAACGAAGCCCGGCCGGAGCCCACGGCCGCCAGGATCGGGACGGTCGACGCGCTGCGGGGCTTCGCCCTCTTCGGCATCGCCGTCGTCAACGCGTTTTCGTTCCTGAACATCGTCGCCGAGCCGGCGCCGGCGGCCATGGACGGCCCGGTGGGCGGAGCGGTGGTCCTTGTGGTGAGACTGCTCTTTCAAGGTAAGTTCTACCCAACCTTCGCGTTTCTGTTCGGATTCGGGATCTGGCTCCAGGTGAGCCGGGGAGATCGCGAGGACGCGGAGGACCAAATGAGGCGCCGGCTCCGGGTGCTCGGCGCCGCTGGTCTCGCTCACGGCGTGTTTCTCTGGACCGGCGACATTCTCCTACCCTACGCCATCCTGGGAGCGGTCCTGCCAAGTTACGCGGCCGGCCTTTCGGCGAGGCGGATGCTGAACCGGGGGCTACTACTGGCGGGAGTGATCGCTCTCGGGAGTGTAATGCTCGTCGCGCCCGTGGCGTTGCTCGAGTCTACGAATGCCGGCCGGTCGATCGTCGCGGAAGCACAGCACGGGTTAACCGCGGAGTCGGCCAGCGAGCGCTACCGAACTATCAGGGACCGGGAAATCTACTCGAAGGGATCGTTCGCCCAGATCACCGTGCTTCGGGTGAAACGGTTCCTGGTGATCGCCGTCGGGTCGGTGGTCCTGTACCCGCACATCTTCGGATTCCTGTTACTCGGATTCGCGGCGGGTTCGGCTGGATGGTTCACCGCTGCCAGTCCACCGGTGCGCCTGCTGTGGGCGTTTCCCGCCGGCCTGATCCTAACTGTCCTCGCCATGGCGGGCAGCGAGCAGCGGGTTGGCGAGCCCTTCCATGCGACTCGCGCGGTCGCGGCTTACGGGGCCGGAGAGGCGGGTGCGATCCTCCTGGCCGCGGCCTACGTCACCGCCGTTTCGCTCCGCCCGGGCTGGACTGGCGTGCTGGCCGCGCCCGGGCGAATGGCGTTGACCAACTATCTCACGCAGTCCCTGATCTTCGGCGTGCTGGCGTACGGCTATGGTTTCGGGCTCGTGGGAAAGACCGGCTCGGTGGAAGTAGGAGCGGCCGCCGTCTGCCTGTTCGCGATCCAGACCGCGTGGAGCCACCTGTGGCTGCGCACGTTCCGGTTCGGCCCGCTCGAGTGGATCTGGCGCTGGCTCAGTTACGGCCGCCGCCCGCCGATGTGGATCGCCGTCCCATAGTATGGTCCGATGGCGCCAGTTGGCCAAGGACGCGGCGGACGTGAAGCGCGACGGACCGCAAGAGGCCGGGCGGAGGTAGCCGGCCTACAGCGCGTACTTGTCCCCTTCGCTCCCCTTGCCGCTCCGCCTCGGATCGCCGCCCGTCTCCACCAATAGCTGCTGGAGCCGCGTCTGGATCCCGTCCACCAGCGGCCGCCGGTCCTCGCCGAGGTTCATCGATAGCCGCCCGCGCTGATACCCGCGAATCCGCACGTCCGCCACCAGGTTCTTCATCTGGTCCGGATCCTTCTCGAGGTCGTACAACTCGCTGATGTCCCAGATCCCGTGATAGTAAGTGAAGCTGTGCTTTTCCGTGCGCAACCCGGTCATCGACGGCGTATAGGGATAGTCCTGCTCCCACTCGTACTCGTAGATGAAATCCCGCCGCCAGTCCGAGGGCCGTTGGCCGCGGATCAGAGGCATCAGCGACCGCCCGTGGACCGGCTTCCGCCAACTCACGCCTGCCGCGTCCAGGATGGTCGAGCCGATATCGATGTTCAGCGCGAAGCCCGTCTCCTCCCTGCGGCCGCTCAGATCCGGACAGTGCGCGATCATCGGCACGCGCATCGAAGGCTCGTACATCGCGCGCTTGTCCACCAGTCCATGCTCGCCCCACATGTAGCCGTTGTCGCCCATGTAGACGACCAGCGTGTCGTTCAACAGCTTCCGTTCCTCGAGCGTGTTGAACACCTCGCCCAGCGACTCATCGACAGGCAGCAAGGCTTGGCAGTAGCCGCGGTATGCGTCGTCGAACGTCGAGGTATGGCCGAACAGCCCGTCCACGCCGTGCCGGGTATAGCGGCGCTCGTGGACCCAGCGGGGAACCTGATCGTAATACTCGCCCTTGTAGACCATCGACTCGGGCTTCGGCACTCTCATCCCCTGGAACAGGTTTGCATGGCGCGGATGCGGTACGAAGGGATAGTGAATCGCCTTGTGCGAGAGATACAGGCAGAACGGACTCGCCGAGTTCTCCTTGATGAACCGGCTCGCTTCGCCGGTCAGGATATCGGTGAGATAGCCGCTCATCCGCGAGCTACGGCCGTTCTTGTTGACGGTGGGATTTTCGTAGTCGCCCTGGCCGCGGAAGCTGAACCAGTGATCGAACCCTGGCTGAGGCGCGTCGCTATCGCCGCCCATGTGCCACTTCCCCACGAAACCCGTGCGATAACCCGCGTTCTTCAGCATCGCGGGAAACGTATCGAGGTTCGACGGAAAGGCGGAGAAGTTATCGTACACGCGGTGGGCGTGCATGTACTGGCCTGTCAGGATCGACGCGCGGCTGGGCGAACACAGCGACGACGTCACGAAGGCGTTCCTAAAGTGGACCCCGTTGTTCACCAGCCGGTCCAGGTTCGGCGTGTGCCCCTTCAACCAAGGGTGGCCGAGCGCGCCGATGAAATCGAACCGGTGATCGTCGCAAAGGACGAACACGATATTGCGGCGCCGGTTCTGTCCCAGCAGCGCCGGAGCGGCCGCGGCAGCACCCGCTCCGAGTAAGTCGCGGCGCCTCATGCCTTCGACACTCCGGGCTGGCCGTCCACCACGGCGAACGAAGCGATCGTCGAAACGGCCGCGTCCCGCTCGGTGACGTTGGCGACCACGCGGTAGTCCGCCGTCATCCTCGCTGCGGCGAGTTCGCACCGCACATAGCCTCGCTGCGCGTTGTAGAACTTGATCTGCGGATTGTCGCCGAGGTAAGCCTTCACGCGGGCGGGCAGCGGCTCGCCGTTTCCGCCGGAAGAAATCGACGTGCCGGTGAACTCCACCGCCGCGATGGGTGAGTTCGCGTCGCGGAATTTCTCCCGTAGATCGCAGACCCAATTGGAGTGAACGTCGCCGGTGATCACCAGCGGGTTCGACGGCTTGCGCTCGTTGAGGAACCGCATGAAGCGCGTGCGAGCAGCCTCATAACCGCTCCATTGATCCATCGGATAACGCTCGCCTTCGCCTCCGTCGCGGTCGATCTTGGCCATCATTACCTGATTGGCGAGCACGTTCCACTTGGCGCGCGACTTCGACAGCCCGTCCAGCAGCCATCGCTCCTGTTCGTCGCCGAACATCGTCAACCCTGGCGCGAACATCTCCGGGCAGGGCGGCTTATCTCCGTCGCCACAGGGTTGATCGCCGCGGTACTGCCGCGTGTCGAGCACGTGGAAATCCGCCATCGGGCCGAAGCTCAGCCGGCGGTAGAGTTGCATGCGCGAGCCCTTGGGCATGGAAGAGCGCCGGAGCGGCATCGCCTCGTAGTAGGCCTGGTAGGCGTTCGCGCGGCGTTCCAGGAACTCGGCGCGCGTCTGTTTGTCCTCGGGGATATCGGCGGCGTAATTATTGTCGACCTCGTGGTCGTCCCAGGTGACGATCCACGGGAAGAGCCGGTGCGCCTCGCGAAGGTCGGCGTCGGACCGGTAGAGCGCGTACCGGTTGCGATAGTCGGTCAGCGACACGATCTCCCCACCGGTGTGCTTGCGGACACCGTTGTCGCGGCCCGGACCCTCGTAGATGTAGTCGCCCAGATGCACCACCAGGTCGAGTTCCTCGGCGGCCATGTGTTTGTACGCGGTGTAGTAGCCCGTCTCGAAATGCTGGCACGAGGCGAACGCGAAGCGCAGGCGGTCCACTGGACCCGCCGGAGCGGTGCGAGTCCGGCCCACCGGACTGGTCTCGGAGCCCGCGTGGAATCGATACCAGTACCAGCGGCTGGGGCGCAGGCCGCGAACGTCGGCGTGCACGGTATGGGCGAACTCGGGAGTCGCGGCGGCCTCTCCGCGCTTGACGATGCGCGTCATCCGCTCGTCCTCGGCCACCTCCCAGCGCACATTCACTCGCTCCCGCGTCCAGGCGGATTCTCGCGCTGGATCGCCCATGAGACGCGTCCAGAGCACGACGCCCGTGGGAAGTGGGTCGCCCGACGAGACGCCGCAGGCGAACGGCGGCGCGGTGAAGGAAGGGGCGGCGAACGCGCTGGACGAGAACGGCGAAGGCAGGAGCAGGGCGCTCCACGCGCCTGCGCGGATCAAGTCACGGCGGGAGACTTCGTTCGGGGTGGGCATCCCGCCCATTAAAGCAGAAAGCCCGGCCGCGAGGGGCCGGGCTCGGGAACACAGCGCACCCGATGATCAGTTGACGGGCGCCAAGTGCAAGTGGTCGGCCATGATGGCCCGCATCCGATCCTTGGCGTGCAACTTGAGCTTCTTCAGCCGGGTCTCTTCCATCTGCTCGTCATAAGACAGGCGGTCCTTGGCTTCCAAAGCGACCAATCTCTCGTCGTAAATGTGATGCTGGTCGTACAGGTCCCGGAATTCGGGATTGGTCAGCATCAGGTGCGCCTTGATTTGTTCTTGATTCAAACCATCCATGCGTCTTGTAGCCTCCATTTGTCAATTGAGGTCTCCACGCCGCGTCTTGGCTCTTTCGCGCGAAATGCATCCTTCACGCGGGCCGAGTCTGAGGCTCGGTGGGCGATCGGGCGACCGGTTTCCCAGTACCCACCAAAACTTTAACACTTTCGCAATCTCATGACAATCCCGTTTTCCACTGGTGAATCGTAGTACTCCCCCCGGATTCCCACTACGGCGAAACCGAGCGCTTCGTATAGGGTGCGCGCCGCCTCGTTCGATTCGCGCACCTCCAGAAACACCTCTCCGCGGACGCCTTCGAGCCAATGTTCCAACAGCCGCCGCGCCACCCCTTGCCTTCGCTGAGCCGCGCGCACCGCCACGTTCAGGATCTCGTGCTCGCCCGGCGCGGTTTCGCGGACAGCCAGCAGTGCGATCGCATGTCCGCCCAGTTCGGCGACAAGACAATCGTCCGGCATCCACTGCCCCGCCCCGGCGGATTCGCCGAGAATGGCTGCGATGGCTGCCCTGTCGCCCGCGGCGCCGGACCGGATGCACAGCACCGCGGGAGCGAACTCGCGCCACAGTTCGCGCTGGATCCGCGCCAGCGACGTCCATGAGAACCGCTGCTCCACGATCGCGCGGGCGCGCACGGCGGTCTCCGCGCGAAGCCGCGCATCCTCGAGGAGACGCCTCACCTCGGCCGCGAATTCTCGGGGCGATGCGGCCACGCGGATCCCGTCGCCGTGCTCCAACCCGAGTCCCGCGCATCCCGTCGGCGTCGACACGATGGCCCGCCCCGCCGCCATCGCCTCGAGCACTTTCAGATTGGTCCCGGCCGACTCGAGCGTCGGCGCCACCGCGATGTTCGCGGCCTCATAAAGAGGACGCACGTCCGCCAAGAATCCCAGCACCGTTACGCCGGCGATCGACGGCCAAGCCCGCTCCCCAGTGAACGCGGACCAGTGGAGTTGCGGATCCGGCCCCGCGACGACGGTCAGTTCGACACCCGATAGCAGCGGCAGCACCTCTCCGGTGAGAAACCGAAAAGCCGCGATGTTCGGGAAGTGGCGGAATGACCCGATGAACAGCAGCCGCCGCCCCGGCGTCTCCGCGCGCGGCTGGAACCGCTCGAGGTCGACTCCGTTGGGGATGGTCTGGACGCTCGCGCCGGCACACAGAACCGCGTCCTTCTCCGACATCGCCACCACGCGGGGATAACGGCGCAGCGACGCCATTTCGAACCGGCGCCAGCGGAACAGGTTCCACCAGGAAAGCGCCGACGGGCGCCGCTCGTGGATCTGACGATACAGATCGTAAGTAACGTCGTGCTCCACCAAGACGTCGCCCGGATAACTGGCGAGTTGTGTGTATTCCACCTGGAGCGGCCCGGAGCGGTGCTCGCGCAACAGTCCCCTCATCGTGGCGGATACGTACTCGCCCACCTCCGGCGGCGCCAGCGTCGACCAACGCGGTTCGCGGTAGCGCGGCTTCGGGACCAGGATCAGCTTGGCGCAGTAGGGCAGCAGCGCCTCGAAGTCCTCTGGGCGCTCGCTTTCGACGAAGGCGAACAGCACGATGTCGAACTCGATCGACGACTCCCGCAGCAGATTGAAGATCCGTACCGCGCCGCCATGGGAAAGCGGCCACGGAAAGTATGGAGTGAGCAGGCTCACCGGCTGCCGCGTGGCGGACAGAGGGCGGCCGGCGAGTACGCGGAACGTTCCAGTCTCGCTCGAGCGCTCCTTGCGAAACGGCCACCACCGGGGACGAATCCAGATGCGATCCAGCGGCGCGCCGAGGAAGAACAGCAGACTCGCCAGCGGCTGCGACAGCTTCAGGTGGTGGCGGTCCAGCCGCCGGTCGTAGGCGAGCAGCTTACGCGGCGCGAGCTGAAACGCCCGCCAACGCGCTCGCCGGAACGCGGGATCGCCATCGAGCAGCACCGGCGCCATGCCGATCCGGAGGCGCGCGAAGCGCCGGCGCAGCCTCCAGTAGCCCTCGTCAGGGCTCGCTTCGAAGTGGCGCAGACCGGGGAGCAAGCGGCGCGCTTCGGCGGCCATCGCGTCGCACAGATCCGCCGGTCCAGTGCGAAACACCACCACCACCGGCTCCGCTTCGACGCCGCGCAGCCCGAACCAGATCCGCTTGACCGCCTCCTTCAGGCTCACTCTCCGCGCAACGTCCCGAAGAGCACGGCGGCCGCTAACAGCGGCATCGCGCCAATAACGACGCACGCCGGCGCGAATCCCCAGCGGTCCACCGAAGCGCCGAGCACCGGCGAGATCACCAGCGCCATCAGCCCGAACGATCCGGTCAGCGCTGAAACACCCGATCCCGCGCGCTCCGGCCCGAAAAGATCCAGCGGAAGCGAGTACACGTTGACGCTGAACATCAGCGACCAGAAGAAGCTGGCGCAGATCAGAGCGGTCGCCACCGAGGCGGTGGCGGCGAATGGCACGAGCGCGGTGCAGACAAGTCCCGCGGCGCCCGCCGCGATGGCGATCAGACGCGATCGCACCAGCGTGCGGCCACCCGACGCCAACCGAGACGACAGCGCGCCGCCGGCGAGCGCCCCGGCGACCGAGAACAGCGGCGGCAGCCATGCGAACTTGAAGTTGACCTCGTCCTGCGGAAGCGAGTACGTCCCCGTGAGTAACTTGGTGGTCCATGTCGTCCACAGATAATAAGCCGGCATCCCGAGCATGTTGGCGAGCATCAGGAGGAAGATCCGGCGGTCCTTCCAGACGGAGGCCGCGGGACGCCGCGGACCCGGCGGCGGAGCCTGCCTGGGCGGAACGCGCCGGGCCGTCCAAAGCCACACCGGAATCCAGGCGAATCCCAGCAGCCCGGCCACCAGGAACGCCGCGCGCCAGCCGTATCGAGGCGACACGAAGCTCGCCAGCAACGGCGCCGCGGCCATGCCGGTCGCGAGTCCGATCTGCCCGAACGCCGCTCCGATCGCCCGCCGGCGTGGCTCCACGTAGAGACCGGTCGCTTTGCCGTTCCCCGGAATCACGGCGGTTTCGGCGGCGGCGAGCCACATCCGGCACCCCACCAATCCGCTCAATCCCGTGGTGTACCCGGTGGCGATGCCCGCCGCCGACCAGAGCCCGACGGCCCAGGTGATCGACGTGTTCAACCCGAACCGGTCGATCGCCATGCCCGCCAAGGGTGATCCCAGCGCGTACACCGCGTAGAACGCCGAATGCAGCCATCCGTAGTCCTGCGCGGTAAGATGGAACTCGCTTTCGAGGGTCGGCTGCAGCGCGGATAGCAACAGCCGGTCCAGGTAATTGATCGCCAGCGCGATGGTGAAGACGAACATCGCGCCCCACTCCGAGCGGCGCTCAGCGGGCATCCAGGAACTCCAAGGCCACCACTTCGCCCGACGTCCCGAGCTTGGCGTCCTGCTTGGGCTGGAACTCCACCCGCACGCGCCGGGCTGGCTTCTGCGGACCGCACGAAAGCGCCGCCTCGCCGCCGCCGGTGATCGCGATCTGGGAAGGGTTGGCGATCAGGAACTGGTCGAGCTTGCCCTTGGCGCCACGAACCGCGATCCGCGCCGGACCCTTCAGGCAGTCGACGCGCTCGAGCGACCCCTGTAGGGAACCCGCGCCCTTGGGTCCATCCCACCATTCCACCGGTTTTTCGCTGGACTCGAACTTACCCAGGCGGGCGTTTGCGCGAACTTCAGCCTCGCGGACCCGCGCCTCGGCCTCGGCCTTCAATTGGGCGAGTTCGCGCTGCTTTTCATCCTCGGCGCGCTTTTTCTCGGCGGCTTCCAGGTCGAGCTTCTGTTGCTCATAAGCGCGCCGCATGGACTCGATCTTGGCCCGTTCCTCCGGCGTGGCTCCCGCGCGCTCGGCGGACCGCCACGACACGAGCGCGCCGCCGAAGTCCTTGAACTCCACCTGCGCCTGCGCGAGCAAGCGCCAGTAGGCGATGTTGCGCGGCTCCAGTTCGCACGCCTTCTTCAGCGGCGCGATCCTTCCTTCCGTCACCATGCGCTCGGAAAAGCGCAGACGCGGCTCGGCCCAGCGCGGCGCGAGTTCCATCGCCTTTTGCAGCGCCGTCTTCGCCTTCTCCACGTCCTTCAGCGATAGGGCGTAGGCGTTCCAGGCGCGCGCATTCTCGCTGCCCGCTTGCGTGGCTTCGGCGAGCATCCCCGCGCCTTCGAACGCTCCGGGGTTCTTCTCGCCCGCGTTGACGATCGCAAGATGAGCGGCCTTGGACGCGGCGGCGGGCAACAGATCCGCCAGCGCGACCCGCGCTCGTGTCTCGTTGAGCGGCCTCGGGCGATAATCGCGCTCGAGGCTGATGGGCTTGCCGCTGACCTGCCGCGGCTCGAAGCGGCCGGCCTTCAGATAAGCGTCGATCTCGGCTTCCATTTCCCGTTCGCCCTTGCCGAACGCGTTGCGGTACGCCGAGTCGACCGGCGATGCCTGCTGCAGATTCGAGAAGAAGACGCGGACCCGGCCGGTGTTCTCCTCGGGCGTTGTGAGCAGATGCATCCGAGCCCAGTCGCGCGTACGCTTCTCCGGCGGAGGCGGCGCTCCGGCGGTGATCATATTGCTCTTGGCTTCGAGCGTCGAGAGCGTGTCGATCAGGCCGTTTTCGATGGCGAGCCCCATCACGGCGGTGTCGTCGTTCAGCAGGATACGGGCGAAGTCGCGGATCCACTCGCGCGGCATCGGCTCGTTGGCGAGCATACCGCCCGAGTAGGATTCCCGCCGGAGTTCGAGCCGGGGCGTGCGGTACGGAGCGGCGGTCTTGTCGTTCTTCAACACCAGGACGCGGACCGGCCACAGCGGACGCAGTTCGGTCTTGCCGAGCAGCTTGGCGGTCCACCAATGAAGCTGATCGAGCGTGGCAAGCGTGTTACGGGCTTCCTTCTCCCCGGCGTTGGTCCACACTTCGATCGGTCCGGCGCGGAACTGTTTCCAGTCGGCGGCGCCGAGGGAGGCCGCGAACAGCAGCGTATGGCGGAGGACTCGCACTAAGCACAAGAGTACCCCGATTCACAATCTGTTGCGCGGCGAGAGAAAGGACAGCAGCAGATCGTGGGCGGCGGGATGCTTGCGGACGCGCTTCCAGGAGTCGAAGGCGGCGCGAGCTTCATCCACGATGTCGATCACCTCCGGGCGGCTCCACTCGCGAGAGCCATCGTAGTCGGCGGTCTGCCGGTGGTCGTGGAGTTCGCGGAATGCTTCCGTAACGACCGCCAAATCGTCGGGAGAGCCGGGCCGCTTCCTCAGGCATGCCGAATACATCCTGCCATGCTCGAACATTCGCCCGAAACCGAATCGTTGGCGGGCGGGTGTCCAATGAGCCGATGCGCTCGCTATCAACAGATGGAACAGCGCGTAGTACGCGGTTGAGACCGCCCGGCGGAGACTCGCTTGCCGCGGCCGGGTTCTTTCCTTGGTTGCGAGTTGCCGCGCCTGGTCGAGCAGGTCCTCCGCGTAAGGCATGAACTCATTCCCACGCGGGATCGCCCACTTCGCTCTGTTCCGTGACACCACGGAAATTGAAGTAGGGAAAATAGCCCCACTCGGCAAGATTTAGCTCATCCCGCACCGCGGCGCGAACCGAACGGATCGCCTCGCGGCGCGCAGCTCCGGCAGCGGCCTGGTCCGAGAGGACGACCCGGAAATAGACGGCGGGATCGCCGTCCCAGTTCTCCGTCACCGTGTAACGAATCCGAACGACATCCGGCGACATCCGGTCGACGATCCCGTCCACTCGCCGGGCCAGTTCGGCCTCGTCGAGTTTCATCGGTACGAATAGCGAGCCGTTCCGGTTCATTCCTGTAGCCCCAACGCCAATTGTCGCATTTACGCCCTGCGCATGATCGCCCGCATCGCGTCGAGGCTGCTCGCCAGGCTCGAAAACACCGGAACTCCCGCCCGCCGGCGAGCGGCCTCGTGCAGCCGCGCCATCGACACCTGCGCCAGCACGATCGCGTCCGGACGCCAGGCGGCCAGCCGGTCCAGCGCCTGGAAGAAGATCGCGTCGTGCGCGGCCTCACCGCCGTCGAGCAGCGCACGCAACGCCTCGGCGGCCAGTTCCACCTGGATCTCGAGCGGAACGCCAGCGGCGGTCTCCAGCAACTCGCGCGTCGTCTCCACCGTGGCCGGAAACGTGGCCAGCACGCCGATCCGGCGTCCCTCGAGCACCGCTGCCCGCGCCATTGGCTCGTCGATCTTCACCACGGGAACGGGAGCCGCGGCGCGAATCGCCCCCATGCCCCGCGCGGACAGCGCCGAACACGTGATCAACGCGGACTGGGCGCCGTACTCCTGGTGCGCCGTCGAGACCATCGACGCCAGTCGCCGCGCGGCGCCCTCGGTGTCCCGCCCGTCGAGCCTTCGCATCACGCCGTCGTCGAGCAGATTCACCAGCGTCCAGCCTGGCTCGTTCGCGGCGTAGTAGCGCGACACCGGGTCCAAGGCGGCGCGGGAGGCGTGTATCAGTGCGGCGGTCACCCGGTCATCGTAGCGCGTCAGCCGAGCAGCGCCGCCGCCGAGTAACCGAGGCTCGCACCCAGGATCGCGCCGGCCACGACATCGCTCAGGAAGTGCATGCCCAGCAGCACGCGCGACGCGGCGATGCTCATCGCCACGAACAGCAGTCCCGTGGCCATGTCCGGGAAGAGCCGCATCACCGGAATGGCGCACGCGAACGCGGTGATCGTGTGGCCCGACGGGAAGGAAAACCGGTCCGGAGGCAGCAGCGTCGACCAACAGTGCGGCTCGATGTGGCAGGGGCGGCGGCGCCCCGTCACCCTCTTCAAGGCAAGAAACAGCACGATGCCGGTCGAAGCGGCGAGCGATGCCGCTCCGGTCGCGCGCGCGCCGGCTTCTCCACCGAACAGCAGCAGCACCGCGCCCAACGCGTACCAGATCCAGCCGTCCCCGCCTCGCGTCGCGCAGATCATCCATAGCCGGATCCATCGCGGAGCGCTCCAGCGGTGGACCCGCCGCATCAGCCGGCGGTCGCGGGCTTCGATATACCGCAGCATCGGACTCATCGGTTCCAGATTGCGCTCAGTCATTTACAGATACGTGAGTATCCTCCGAAAAGTTGATGAATTCGCGATCATGCGTGGGCGACGCTCAGGGCGCGCTGGTAGACCCCGGCGAAGATGTCGCCGACCGCCTCGGCGGCCCACAACTCCAGATCGGCGCGAACCGCCGACTCGATGCGGATCGCCACGGCATTGTCCGATACGTCGCAGCGAATGTCGTCGACCCGCTGCTCCTTGCCGCGATCGAGCGCGTCCGCCAGCCGCAGTAAGGGGATCAGCAGAGTCAGCGCGCGGCGGTCGTCGAGGGGAAGCGACTGAAACGCGGTGTGCCGGGCCGATGGCATCGACTTGCGATGGAACCGGCACAGCGCCGCGACCAGAATCTTCTCGTGGTCGGTGAAGCCCGGCAGATCCGAGTTGAGCACCAGATACTCGGAGTGCTTGTGATGCCCGGTATCGGACACGAAGTGCCCCGTGTCGAACAGATAGCTCGCCGCCTCGAGGAGCTTGGCCCATACGGGCGGCAAACGGTGCAGCGGCCGCAACGCTTCGAAGACGGACCGCGCCAAATGGGCCACCTTGCGCCCATGACGGAGCGGGACCTGGTATCGAGCCGCCATCCGTTCCACTTCGCGGCGCTGATCGCGGGACAACCGCAACTGTTCCGAACCCACGCCGCGAGCGGCCAAATCGGCGATCAGCCCCTCCCGCACGCCCGCCTTCGAGTAGTACATCGACGGAAGCTGGAAGCTCCGCATCACTTCCCGCAGAACGGCGACGCCGGGGATGATAATCTGCGCGCGCCGCGGTCCGATCCCGGTGATCCGCGCCCGTCCCGCCGTGTTGCGCGAGCAGATCTCGGCGAACAACTTGTTTACCTGGGACGGAGTCGCACGGAGCCGGTCGGCGTCCTCCCGCCGCGGACGTGGAACCCGGTTGACGGCGCACACCATCGCGGCGGCGGTGGCGGACGTGGCGATCGCGCGATCGCACGGCTTCACTCCGATCTTGCGCAACGCCGGCGCCAGACGCTCGGCGATGTACTCCTGCAGCCGTCCCAGTTGCGCCGGCTTAGGCGGATCGTCGCCCAGAAACACGCCCGTGAGCCGAACGGCGCCCAGCGGCTTCGAAAAAGCGTCGATCACGCGGCCGTCCTCGGCGAGGATGATTTCCGCGCTGCCGCCGCCCACATCGACGATCAGCACCCGCTTGCCGGGATGCGGCCAGAGCGCGGAAACGCCCAAGTGGATCAGCCGGGCCTCCTCCTGGCCGGAAATGATCTCGACCGGAGCCCCCAGTGCTCGCGAGGCGCGTTCGACGAACTCGCGTTGATTGGATGCGTCCCGAACAGCCGCGGTCGCCACCGCGCGCACGCCCGCCACCTCCAGCCGCTGGTAAGACGACGCCATTCGCGCCAGGACGCCGCATACGAAATCGGCCGCCTGATCGCCGATGACACCGTCGCGGAAGACGGATTCCCCCAGGCGCGTCACCTCACGGTCGGCCGCCAGCGTCTGGATCGACCCATCCGGCAAGGCGTCCGCCGCCAGCATCCTGACCGAATTCGAGCCGATGTCGATCGCCGCGTAACGGGGCATCCGAAGTACATGGTACCGTTCCACCCGCGCCCGCCGCTGAGAGCCCTCCCGTTCTGGAACCGGGGACCCGCCGAGTTCGGTACCGAACGGTCATTGGGCTATCGCATTGCCACCGGTACCGTATAAGCATGACACGAGCCAACATGATCCTGATTGCGGCGGTCGTCTCCGCGGCCGCCACGCTTGGTCCGGAGACCTTCCTGGCAGTGCTGGGAGGATACGGCGCGCTTCCGCTCCCCGAACCCTCCAACCTGGCCATGGCCTGCACCGGCGCGCTCTTTGTCGCGTTCGCGTGCGCCCGCCGCGCCCAGTCCGGCAAGTAGGTCTACGGGTTCGTCCTTTCTCCTTCTCTCTCTCTCTCCTTCAGCGCCGCCTCCGGGCGGCGCATTTGTTTGCCTCCCACCTCGTCAGCCCACGATCTCCGAGATGTCGATCACGTACATCTGGCGGCCGCCGTCGTGAGGAGAGTCGATGCAAACCAGCTTGCCGTTCGGGCTGAAGCGCGGATGCGTGTCGCACCGCCATTCCCCCGCGTACTCCTTCGGAGACGCGAAGTGTCCCAGCGCCCTCCGCGCCGCGGTTTTTGTGTCGTATAGATAGGGATGCTGGAGACGTTCCTTGTCCGGATAGGTGTCGTTCAAGATCCACCGGTTGCCGGGCAGATAAGTGTTGTGCCCGTTCACCGGCATCCGCTCGCGATCCAATAGCTCCACGTGGTTGCTTTCGTCGCGGTATAAGTAGAACGCATAACCGTGCGACGGGTGCGTAGCCCACGCCATGATGTGGCGGTCGTCGCGCCAGATGAAGTGCGATGTGTCGCCGTACGGGTCGGCCACATGGAGCCCGGATCCGTCGGGCCGCGCCGTGAACATCCGCGTCTTGCCGGCCCTCGGATTGTCTCCGCCGTTGCGGCGATGGAGGAAGATGAACCGCCCGCCGCCCGGCGAAAACAGCAGGTGGTTGAACCGGTGGATCGACCCCGCGCCCCACTCGCCGTTGGTGTAGGGGAACCGCGCGATCCGGTCGAGAGTGATGATCAGATCGCGCTGGCCGGTCCGCAGATCCATCCGCCAGATTCCCGACTCCTTGGGCGCCGGAACGTCCTTGTAAGGATCGTCGATCGCGTAGCCGTAACCGGGCCTCTGGTGGTTCAAGCGCGCGAAGTCGCACGCTACCGCCGTTCGAGCGTCCGGGCTCACCGCGTAGATGGGACCCGGGAGCGTCCGCCGTTTGCCCGTTTTCACGTCCAGGATGCGCGACACCAGGCGGCCGTCCTCGCGATCGTTGTAGATGACTTCCGATCGCGAGCCGGGCAACCACTGCAGCATGCAGCCCTGCTGCCAACACCACGCGCCCGATTCGCCGAGGCCGATCCAACGGTCGTTATCGCCGAGATCCACCATCCCGATCCGAATCCTGTCGGTGGGCGCCGGCGAGCGGTGCTCGAAATCCACCTCCATGCCCAGTAGGTACCGGTTGGAGGGGTCGAACTGGAGCTTGTCGTAGTAGCCGAACCAGTGAAACTTCGGCCCACGCGTCACGCGGCGCACGGGCGGCAGTTTGTCCCCCTGGGCGAACGCGGCCAAGCCGGTCGAAGCCAGGATCGATCGCCGCGAAGGGCCGGATATCGAATGCACCATCCCCGCCATCATACTCGCTAGTGGCAAGGCCCCGGGAGTAGGGCGAATTCCTGCTACTGGAAGTACACGGCGTGCGGAACCAGTTCGGACACATGATGCTCGTTCATTTGGCACGGACCACACACCGCCACGTAGGCCGGATTCGCCGCCCGGATCACCTCCGGCAGCACCGTCATGTCGTCGGGACGGTGATTGAGGTCGAGCATTAAGCGCGGCTTCCACTTGGCCAGCGTTTCCCGCGAACCTTTCAGAGCCTCGCGTTCCGCCCCTTCGATGTCCATCTTGATGTAGTCCACGCGATCGAGCTTATGCTCTTTGACGAGCAGATCGACCGTCGTCAGCGGAACATCGATCGAGCGGGCGCCATGGTTGTTGATCAGGCTGTTGATTCCGGTGTTTCCATCGCCGCCGAGGTTCAGCTTCATCGTGCCGGTCGAGTTCCACACCGCCACCGGAGCCAACACCAGCCGCCCGTCCTCGATCTCTTTCGGGAAATTGCGCCGCAGCGCCTCCAGGTTGGCCGGATCCGGCTCCACGGCAATCACCTTGGCCGCGCCCGACTCGAGCGCATGCCACGTGAAAACACCGATGTGGGCGCCGCAGTCCACGACGACATCGCCCTTCTTGACCTGTTGGTCCGGCGACACCTCGCGCATCCACTCGTGCTCGGCGATCAGCCAGCCGTATCCGCGCACTTTTTCGGAAAGCCGCTGCGCCCAAAAGCTCCGGCCGCCTGGCCAAGAGAAGCGCTCGAGGTTCGCTTCCTTGTCGTACTCCTCCACCTTCAAGTTCGCCTTGTATTGCCGGTCGAGTTCGTCGAGCCGTTCCACCGAGGGGAAGAACCCGAGGATCCGGTCCCAACTGCACGCCGGAGCCTTCCCGGCAACCTTCATATAAACAGCCCATCCATCGGTCATCGCGTGAGGCAGGACCGTCGAATAGCCGAAATAGCCGGCGGTCGCGGCGATGGTCCATGACAGAATCGAACGCATGACAAGCTATCGGCCCGAGTGCGGTCCCTGGGGATCAGTGATAACACTTAGTGCGCCCGGTACCAGCGGCCCGTCCGTACGGGTCAGACCAGCATTAACCTTAACTGCAACTCGCGCCCATTGATCCGGGTGCTCCGGATCGGCCCGAATTGGGCGCGCGCGAAGTTGCCGCTCGCAAGATCGTGAGGCTCCCTGTACCGGCCATCCGCTCGCGAACGCGGCCGCGGGTGGCCTCCTACGGCGGATTTCCGGCGGATTTCCGAGATCCGCGATACCCATCTAGGGAATTCACCGGACTGCGCGATACGAATTTCCCAGGCATTCTGTGAGGGCCGGCTGTCCAACGTAGGCACGGCAACCAAAGAGGAGATAGGGGAAATCATGAAAAGAATCAGCGACACGCTTCTGAAGCTTCGCATCTGGAAGGACACCAAAGGCCAGGACCTCATCGAATACGCCCTGATGGCTGGATTCGTGGCTGTCGCCGCCGGCGCCATCATGCCCGGAGTCGCCACCAACATCAGCAAGGTCTTCTCCAAGATTTCGGTGTCGATGTCGAACTCGGCAAACCAGGGCTAAAGCCCAGCGCCGCGAGAAACAGGGCCCGCTGGACGGGCCCTATTTCACTTTCAGGACCACCAGCGTCTGATCGTCCTGGATCGCCGTGCCGTCGCGGAACCGGTCGAAGTCCTCTAGGATCGCGTCCACGATCCCGCGCGCGGGCCGGCCGCACAAACCCCGGAAGAACTCCGGAAGCCGGACCTCTCCGTACGCCTGCTTGGCGCGGTTCTGCTGATCCTGGATTCCGTCGGAATACAGCAGGATCGTGTCTCCCGTCTCGGCCTGAAAGGCGGTCTCGTCATAGCGGCGGTCCGGAAACATGCCGAGCGGAAAACCCTCGAGATGCGGCGAAATAATCTCCCCGCCCCGGCACACCATCGGCGGAATCGCGGCCGCGTTGGACATCGTGAGCATCCGCGTCTTGGGCTGCCACAGCAGCACGAGCAGCGTCAGGTACTTGCCCGCGACGCTATGTTCGATCAACGCGTCGTTCAGCGCCTGCATCAACGCCGAGGGCGTCTTCCGCCTCGGAGCCAGCGTGCGCAACAGTCCGGTCACCATGGCGCCATACAGCGCCGCCGCCGCGCTCTTGCCGCTCACGTCGCCGCAACTGATGATCGCGAACTCGTCTCCGTGCTCGAAGAAGTCGAACACGTCGCCGGTAATCTCGTGCGCCGGACGGAATCCGATGCCGATCTCGAGCCCGTGGATCTCGGGATCTTCGCGCGGCAACAGCACCGATTGCAACCGCCGCGCGGCGGACAAGTCGGCGGCCATACGCTCGTTCTTCTCCGAGACCTCCCGGTAGAGCCGCGCGTTCTCGATCGCGCTGGCAACCTGTGGCGCCACCAGACCGAGCACCTGCTCGTGATCGTCGTTGAAGAAGCCCACCCGTTCGCTCTCGAGATTCATCACGCCGACCAGCTTGTCCTGCGTCAACAGCGGCACGGCGATCTCGCTGCGGATCCCCGGGCTGGTCTCGATATAACGCGAGTCCGCCGTCACGTCGTCGACGCGCACCGCCGCGCGGGACTGCGCCGCCGCGCCTGTCAATCCCTTGCCGAAGGGGATGTTGTCCAGTTGCACCCGCTGGTCGTAGCGCATGCTGAAGCGGTGCCGCAGCATGTTCGCCTGGGGATCGTACAAGAGGATCCCGAGCGCGTCGTAGTGCGCCAGTTCGCGGACGCGCGCCGCAACGGTCGCCAGCAATTCGTCCAGGTCGAGTAACGACGAAAACTCGCGCGCCATGCGCCCCAACGTTCGCAAAGTGCGATTCTGGCGCTCGAGACGGCGGAACAGTTTCGCCCGCAAAAGGAACGAAGCGACTCTCGAGGCGATCAGTTGCACCAGCGCGCTATCCTCGCTGGTGAACGCGTTCCGCCGGGAAGATTGCAAGTCCAGCACGCCCACCAGCCGGCTGCCCACCAGCATCGGCACCGCCAGTTCACTCTGGACCGCGTCGAGAGCCTGCAGAGAGCGCGGATCGGACTTGACGTCTCCCACCATCACCGGGGCCTTGGACGACGCGGCGACGCCCGTCAGCCCCTCGTCGAGCGGAATCACCAGATCCTCGAACGATTCCAGCTTGAGCCCGAACGAGTACCGGACCACCAGCCCCTTACGCCGCTCCGAATACAGCAGGATCGCGAAGACATCGCACGGCGTAACGCGCCGGACGTGCTCGGAGACGCTCGCCAGCACCGAATCCAGATCGGGCGCCGACGCCGTGGCCGAGGTCACGTCCAATAGAAAATCGAGCAGTTCGGCCCGGTCCCGGAAGCGCGTGCGCGCCGGCCGCGACGCCATGTCAGTATCCGCCCGCCGCGCCCGATCCTTCGACGATCTTCACGCTGGCGCTGGCGCCGATTCGCGTGGCTCCGGCGGCGGCCATCTGGCGAAAGTCGTCGATCGAGCGGATTCCCCCCGACGCTTTCACGCCCATGTCCGGACCCACCACGCGGCGCATCAGCGCGATATCCGCGGCCGTGGCGCCGCCCTTGGCGAATCCGGTCGATGTCTTGACGAAATCCGCGCCGGCGATCTTGGCCAGCGCGCAGGCAACCGCCTTCTGATTGTCGTCGAGCAACGCCGTCTCGAGGATCACCTTGACGATCGCGCCGCCCGCGTGCGCCGTCTCCACCACCGCCGCGATGTCGTTCTTCACCGCGTCGGTGTCGCCGGAACGAAGCGCGCCAACGTTGAGCACCATGTCGATCTCTTGCGCGCCGTCGCGCAACGCCAGTTCCGTCTCCGCCTTCTTGGACGCCGTCGTCGTCGCGCCCAGCGGGAACCCGATCACCGTGCAGACCTTCACCGGCGATCCGGCGAGAGCCCGCGCAACGCGAACCACCCAGTGCGGATTCACGCACACGCTCGCGAACCCGTGCTTCAAGGCCTCGCGGCACACGGTGTCGATCTCGGCGGCGGTGGCGTCGGGTTTCAACAGCGTGTGGTCGATCATGCGCGCGATCGCCGATTCGACGCGGTTCAGCTTCTCGCTCGCCGAAACGCGATCGGCCCCGGCGGCGATGATCTCCCGCGTCTTGCGCGCGCACGTCTGAACGCAGCGTTGGGTGCAGTCCGGACAGACCATCTCCGGAATGTTCAGCCCTTCGCCCCGGACCGCCTTGGGAACGTTCAACCGCGCCAGCAACTCCTCGCCGATCTCGGCGACCAAACGGTCGAGCTCCGCCTGCGTCATCCCCGCTTCTCCAATTCCATGATCTTGTCGACGCGCGCCTGATGACGGCCGCCGCCGAACGGCGTGGCGAGCCAGACGCGGAGCACCGCCTCGGCCTGCGATTCGGTGAGCAGCCGGCCGCCTAGCGTCAACACGTTGGCGTCGTTGTGTTCGCGGCTGTTGCGCGCCGACGCGGTGTCATAGCACAGCGCCGCGCGAATCCCCCGAATCTTGTTGGCCGCCATCGCCGAGCCGATCCCCGCGCCATCCACGATCACTCCACGCGAAGCCTTGCCGCCTGCCACCAGATCCGCCACCTGGGCCGCGATGTCTGGATAGTCGGCCGCCTTTTCTTCGTGGACTCCGACGTCGCGCGCGGTGAGACCCAGTCCGGCCAGCACGGGCAACAGAGCCTGCTTCATCCGAAACCCGCCGTGATCGGAACCGACCGCCACGGTGCGTTCCGGCGCCGCCGTGGTGGAAACCTGATCGGCCGGTAGCTCGCGGATCACAACTCCTCGCTCCCGCGCCCGATCGCGCGCCGAGGGCGTAACGATACTACCTACGACGATCCGCAATTCTCCGGACAACGGAATATCGCACTCGGTGTAGACCTGCCGCATCGGAATCCCTCAGTGTACCAACTGGGCTATTCTCGACGAATGCGCTTGCTTGCCGGTATCGCTCTCGCGGCCGCCGCCGCGTTCGGCGAAACGATCTACTTCAACGCCAAAGTGGTGACGCTCGATCCGGCGCGTCCCATCGCGGAGGCTTTCGTCGTGGATGGCAACCGCTTCGGCGCGGTGGGAGCGGCGCGCGCGCTTCTCCAATCGGCCTCGCCTGGCGCGGTGAAAGTCGACCTCCGCCGCCGCACCGTCGTGCCGGGGCTGAACGATTCCCACACCCATCCGGTCGGCGCCGGGCTTGCGGAAGCCGACGGCGAGGTGCCGGTCATGGGGTCCATCGCGGACGTCAAGGCGTACGTCAAAAAGCTCGCCGCGTCCACGCCTCCTGCCAAGCTGATCTTCGTCCCGAAAGTCTATTCGACCCGGCTGGCGGAGCGGCGCTACCCCACGCGCCGGGAGCTCGACGAAGTGTCCGGCGATCGCGAGGCGATGACCGACAATTCCTATGCCTCCGTCCTCAATTCGAAACTGCTCGCGCGGTTGAACATCACGCGCGACACGCCGCCGCCCGCCAACGGGAAGATCATCAAGGATGCCGGGGGCGAGTTGACGGGGCTGATTCTCGGCTATCAACAAGTACTCGGACCGCTGCGCGCGTCGCGCCAGTTCGCCGAGGAGGAGAGGATGAAGGCGCTCGTTCAGATGCAAAAGGCGTACAACCGCGTCGGCATCACGTCGACTTCCGACCGCGGCCAATCGCCCGAGGGATTCCGCCTCTACGAGAAACTGCGCCGCCAAGGCGGCATGACGGTTCGTACGTCGGTCACCTACTTGATCGCCGGCACGGGTAAGCCGGAGGACTTGACGCGCCAGATCGAGGCGTTCCCCTTCACCACCGGATACGGAGACGACTGGCTCCGCGTGGGCCCGGTCAAGACCGTGCTCGACGGAGGAATCCTGATCGGCACCGCGTACCTGCGCGAGCCCTACGGCGCCAATACGCAAGTCTACGGCTACACCGACCCCGATTACCGCGGCGTTCGCAACGTGCCGCGCGAGAACCTGGTGGCGATGGCTCGCGCCGCGGCGCGGCTCGGATGGCAGATGACCGCCCATGCGACCGGAGGCGGGGCGATCGACGCTCTGCTCGAGGCCTACGAGGAGGCCGATCGCGAAAAGCCCATCCGTGACCGCCGCTTCACCGTGACGCACGGCAACTTCCCCGACGCCGCCGCCATTGCCAAGGCCAAGCAGCTCGGAGTGCTGTTCGACGTGCAACCGCAATGGTTCCACTTCGACGGACCCGCGTTGGCGCCCGTGTTCGGCCCGGCGCGGTCGCGCTGGTTCCTGCCGCTGCGCTCGATGCTGGACGCCGGCTTGGTGGTGGCGGGCGGCTCCGACCACATGATCAAGTACGATCCGCGGTTAGCGATCAACGCCTATCATCCGTTCCAGGCGATGTGGATGACGGTGACGCGCAAGATGGCCGATGGCTCGGTGATGAACCCTTCCGAGCGGATCACGCGAGAGGAAGCGCTGAAGCTGTGGACCGTCAACGGCGCTTACCTCACCTTCGAGGAGAAGGACAAAGGCTCGATTCAGAAAGGCAAACTCGCCGACTTCGCGGTGCTGAACAAGGACTATCTGACCGTCCCCGAGGACGAGATCCGCGCGATCGAGCCCGTGCTGACGGTGGTCGATGGCCGCGCCGTTTACGAGGCGAAGTAGCCGGTCAACTCAACGTCCAACGCGCCAGCCGAAGCAGCGCCAACGTGGAATCGCGAGGCTTCTCGTACCACATCGTGAGTAATTGCCCGTTGGCCGTCTCCACCGTGGACGGATAGCCGAGATCGCCCGACGCGCCGTCCGCCGAGATCGTCATCGGCTCCGACCAGGTCCGCCCGTGATCCGAACTCACGCGCGCCTGATTCCCGAACGGTTTCCGGCGGTATCCGTACGACATCACCAGCCGCCCGTCCCGCAGCCGGAGCAAGTGCGACGGCAAGCCCCAAACTCCGATCGAATGCGGCATCGTCCACGACTTGCCTCCGTCGCTCGACTCGCACTGGAGCGTCTCCCGCTCGTTCGCCTGGTTGTGATTGCGAATCTGCACGATCACACGCCCGTCCGCCGCCGTCACGCCGTGGAGTTCGTGGTAGTCGACCGCGTCGTCGCCCGGGCGCGTGGGGATCGCCGACAGCCAACGCCACGTCTTGCCGTCGTCGCTCGATTCGGCCACGCCGTTCTTGTTCCCCGGCTCCCAAAGCTGCTTGCCCGGATACAGCAACCGCCCCGCGAGCCCGCCGATCGGACCGTGCGGACTGTTGACCGGAACTCGACCGGGCGCCGACCACGTCATGCCACCATCCGCCGAACGAAGCAGCCACGTGCCGAGCATCGCCTTCCGCTGCGCCGCCGTTGCCCGCCGGTTCACCGACTGCCAACGCTCCCGCTTCTCCGCGGTCCAGTCGCCCGTCTTCTCGAGCAGAGGCTCGTAGGCGAGCGAGGTGAACGTTGTGACCAGGATCGCGCCGCGCGGCGTCACCAAAACGCCGGCGTCGCGGTCGTCGATCACCGAGTCCATCAGGACCTCGGGCCAGCTCCACGTCTCGCCTCCGTCCACCGACCGGATCAGCTCCACCCGGCCGACCGGACAGACGTGCGCTTCCCGGCCGCCGGAGCAGACCACCAGCAGTTCGCCGTTCTCGCGCTGCGCCAGAGTCGGCCAACCGTGATAGGAGTTCGGTTGATTGGTAATCGTCTTGACGGAAAGCACCGTCGCGCGCGGCTGAGCGCCAAGGACAAGCGCGGGAGCGCCGAAGAGAATGGTTCGCCGGACAGGATCCACCTACAGAGGATATCGAATCGCGGCGCCCCCGGCTACCGCGCCGCGCAGGACGCGCGGATCACCAGCCGCGGCTGGTATACCTCGCGCCGGGCGGGCATCCCAGCGCCGAAGTCGAGCCGCTCGAGCAGCAGTTCCGCCGCCCGCCGGCCCATCACTTCCTTCGGCTGATCCACGGTGGTCAACGGAACCGGCAGGTGCTCGGTGTGCGCCAGATTGTCGAACCCCATGACCGAAACGTCGCCTGGAATCTCGAGTCCGCACTCGGCCAGCCGCTTCATCACGATGAGCGCCGCGCGGTCGTTTCCCGCGAAGATCGCCGTGGGTGGACGGCGGCGCGAGAACAGCCGCCGTATCGGATCGGCGGAACGCTCCACCGCTTCGAACGGCAGCACGAACTCGGCGGGAGTGTCCAGACCGGCCTCGAGCATCAGGTCGAGAAACGCGAGTTCGCGCACGTGCGGTCCGAATCCGGGCAACGGACGACAGTACGCGATGCGGCGATGGCCGAGCGAAAACAGATAGCGCATGGCCTGTTCCACCCCCGCGCGCTCGTCGATCACCACCGTATCGAACCGCGTCTCCGCAGGCACGCCGAACAACAACACCACCGGGATCGACCGCGCTTCGAACTCGGCGAGCGCGGCCGGTAGCGGCCACGCCGATTCGTGTCCCAGAATCACGCCCCGCACCGAATGCGGCAGGAACTGGCGAAGCTGCTGCTCCTCGAGCACCGGCTGGTGGCGGTAGTTGCTCAACAGCAACTGACAGCCGCGCTGCAGAAGCGTGTACTCAACCGCCTCGGTGACCTCGACAAAGAACCGGTTCCCAATATCTGGCAGCGCCAAGGCAACGATCCTCGGCGCGGCGGACGCGTGCGCCTCTTCGTTGACCCGCGTGCCGACGCCCGGCAGGCTTGCCAGCAGGCCGCTCGCGGTCAGCGACTGGATGGCCTTGCGCAACGTCGGCCGCGACACGCCGAGCGACGCGGCCAGTTCCCGCTCGGCCGGCAGGTATCCGGCCTCGCCGAAGCTCCCATCCCGCACACCGCGTTCGATCGCGCGAGCGGCGGACTCCCACTTCACCCGCGGCGCCGGATCGGTGCGTCCCATCCTTGACAGCGTAGCGCGAACCCGGCCCTTCGCCGCTTGACATTTACCAATTCTTTACCGGATACTGACCAGTGACTCGACACTTCCTTCAGGGGGCGCCTCCATGCGCATGATCGCCGCGTTGCTCGTACTCCTGGCCCTGCCGGCTTTTTCGCAAACCTTCACCGGGACGTTTCTCGGATTCGTTCGGGACTCTTCCGGAGCCTCTGTCGCCGGCGCGCCCGTTCGCGCCATCGAAGCCACCACCAGCGCCGAACGCAACACCGTGTCAAACGAAACCGGGTATTTCGAAATCGCGTTGCTGCCGCCGGGAACGTACCGTCTCGAGGCCTCGCAACCCGGCTTCAAGCGCTTCACGCGAAACGGAATCAAGCTGGACACGGGCATCAAGCTCGAGATTGGCGTCACGCTCACGCCGGGCGACGTGACCGAGACCATTCAGGTCACCGGCGAGACGCCGCTGCTCGAGACCTCCTCGTCCACCGTTGCCCAGTTGATCGACAACGCCAAGGTCACGCGAATCCCGCTATCGAACCGCAACCTGCTCCAGCTCATCAACCTCGTGCCCGGAGTGAACGATTTCGGCGCTGGAGCCGCTCCGGCGACGTCGGGTTCGGTGGGATTCGGGCGCTGGAGCTCCAACGGCGGACAGGTGAACTCCAACGAGTTCATGCTCGACGGCGCCACCGCGATCCTCGCCAACATGAACGCCGCCTCCATCGTGCCGACGCTCGACGCCATCGAGGAGTTCAAGATCCACACCAACGCGATGTCTGCTGAGTTCGGCCGTACCGGCGGCGCGGTGGTCAACGCCACCTACAAGTCGGGTACGAACAAACTCCACGGAGTCGTCTATGACTTCTGGCGCAACCGCGCGCTCAACGCCAACACTTGGCTCAACAACCGCGCCGGCAACCGGCGGGACTTCACCAACATCCACACGTTCGGCTACACGATCGGCGGGCCCGTCGAGATCCCCAAGGTGTACAGCGGCCGCAACAAGACGTTCTTCTTCCACAACTACGAGGGCTATCGCGACGTGCTGCCGACGCGGACCCTTTTGAGCATCCCCACCGCGCTCGAAAAGGCGGGCAACTTCTCCGAACGCCGGCTGGCCAACGGGACGCTCGTCGCGATCCACGATCCCCTGACCACCACTGCCGTTCCAGGCCAGGCCAACCGCTACGCCCGCACGCCGTTCGCCGGCAACATCATTCCCGCCAGCCGCATCGATCCGGTGGGCGCGAATCTGGTCAAGCATTATCCCGACCCCAACACACCGCCCGCCGACCGCTTCACCAACGTCCAGAACTACATCGCCAGCCCTTCCGGCTACAACCGCCAGAACGCCTACAGCGTGAAAATCGACCACAACCTGACTTCGTCCCAACGCATCTTCGGACGCTACTCGCACAGCGATCAAGGCGGCGGCGCGGCCAATCTGTTCGGCGCGCAACCGGGTTGCGAGTCCTGCCTGCGGAAACAGAATCCGGCCGGAGCGTTTTCGGCCCGCGGCGGCGGCTCCGATCTGTTCGTGTACCCGAAGAACTTCGTGCTCGGATACACCAACGCAATGTCGCCCACCACCGTGCTCGACCTCCGGTATGCGCTGAACCGCCAGTTGCTCAGCAGGCTGCCGCAATCGTCCGGGTTCGACATCACCACTCTCGGGCTGCCCAGGACGCTCGCGGCGAGTTCGTTCTACCCGGTATTTCCGCCCGTGAGCGTCGAAAACTTCGAGGGACTGGGCACGCGCTCCAATGGCGACCTGCTGCGCCGCGGCGACATCACACACTCCATCCAGGGAAGCCTCACCAGGATCCGCGGTTCGCACACGATGAAGATGGGCGGCGACATCCGCAACTTCCGCTACTTCGACATTCAGGCCGTGGACGTCACGCCGTCGTTCTCCTTCAACCGCACCTGGACGCAACAGGATCCGTTCGCAGCCAGCCCAAACGCGGGCTGGGGACTGGCGTCGTTGCTGCTGGGAACTCCGGCGTCGGGCAACCATCGATATCCGGGATCGATCGCGATCCAGTTTTTTTATCTGGCCGGATATCTGCAAGACGACTGGCGCGTCAACGACAAGCTGACGCTGAACCTCGGCATCCGTTACGACCTCGAAACGCCCTTCACCGAACGGTTCAACCGCGCCAGCACGTTCGACCTCAACGTTTCGTCGGCCGCTACGCAGCGGCTTGCCTCCGCCGTGGGAGGCCTGCAATTCATGGGCAAGGACGTCCCATCGCGCTACCGGCAGAGGCTCGACAAGAACAACTTCAACCCGCGGATCGGACTCGCGTACAAGCTCCGCAAGCAAACGGTGCTGCGAGCCGGGTACGGCATCTTCTACCAACCGAACCTGATGAACGGCTACGGCGCGGTGGCGTTTGGCGCCACTGGCTTCGACGGCGACACGCCCTTCGTGAACTCGATCGACGGCGGCCTCACGCCGTTCCGCACTCTGCGAGATCCCTTCCCGGACGGATACAATCTGCCGCCGGGCAGCAGCCAAGGCGCGGCGACGCTAATCGGCCAAGGCATCACCACGCAGCGGCGCGATGTCGTGTCGCCGTATAGCCAACAGTACAACCTGGGCATCCAGCACGAGATCCGAAACTGGCTGATCGATGCCGGCTACGTCGGATCGCATGGAGTGAAGCAGTTCATCAACGTGCAGATGAACCAGCTCCGGCCGGAGCAGTTCGCCGCCGGCGCCGCGTTGCGAGCCACTGTTCCCAATCCCTTCCTCGGCCTTGTGCCGCGCGGCCCGTTCGCGGCGGCGGCCGTCACCGCCGGACAACTCCGGCTTCCCTTCCCGCAGTTCACCGACGTGCAGAATAACAACCAGAGTTCGGGCAACATGAACTACAACGCCTTCCAGATGAAGGTGGAACGCCGGTTCTCGAGCGGACATTCGATCCTCGCCTCCTACGCCTGGTCGAAGAACATCGGCGATGTCGGCGAGCGCTACTGGCAAGGCACGGGCGTGCAGAATCAGTACGACCTGCGCTCGGAGCGCGGCCTGTCGCCCATCGACATCCCGCACCGCCTCACGATCGCCTATGTGTGGGAAATCCCCTTCCTCCGCCGGCACAAGCTGCTCGGCGGCTGGCAGGTCAATGGCGTCACCACCTTCCAAAGCGGCGTTCCGCTCGCGATCGGCAATCCCGTCAATCAGCTTGGATTCGGCGCGGGCAGCCGTCCGGTGAACAACGGCAAGTCCGCCAGGATCGACGAGGGCCAGCGCACGCCGGACCGCTGGTTCGACACCAGCGTCTTCTCCCAACCAGCGCCCTTCACCTTCGGCAACCTGACCCGCTACTCGCCCGACCTGCGCGGCCAAGGGGTCAACAACTGGACGACCGGCTTCTTCAAGGACACGCGCTTCACCGAGTCCGTGTACCTGCAATTCCGGGCGGAGTTCTTCAACTTGTTCAACCATCCGCTGTGGGGCTCGCCCGGAACCACTGTCGACACGCCGCTGTTCGGACGCGTGACATCCAAGGGCGGAAACAGGACCGGACAGCTCGGCCTCAAGCTGATCTTCTAGACTCTGAAGAGGAATCATGGCGATCGATTTCACACCGGACGTGATGGTCTGCGGCGCGGGATGCGCCGGAGTAGTGGCGGCTTTGGCGGCGGCTCGCCGCGGAGCCAAAACCGTGCTCGTCGAACGGGCAGGGTTCGCCGGCGGCATCATTACCACCGTCGGGCTGCCGTTTTTCGACGGCATCGCGCGCAAGGTGGACCGCAAGATCGTCTACCGCGGCATCGGGCTCGAGTTCCTGATCAAGATGGGAGTGTGCAAGCCGGGCGACGACACCGTCTACGCGCATAACCCGGTGATCCGCAGCATCGAGCGGTTCAAGATCCTGCTCGACGAGATGGTTTCGTCCGAACCGACGCTGCAGGTGCTCTTTCACTCGTTCGTCGCCGGCGTCACCACCAAGGGCGACCGCATCGACGAAGTGATCGTCGCCAACAAGGGCGGACTGCAACGGTTCCGGCCCAAGACCGTGATCGACTGCACCGGAGACGCCGATGTCGCCGCCTGGGCCGGCGCTCCCTGCGAGACGTCGCCCGAGTACATGCCGCTCACTCTGCACTTCCGCATCGGCAACGTCACCAACACGCCGGATCTCCGCCAGAAGGCTCGCGACGTGGTGGTGGCCGCGCACAAGGAAGGCAAGCTGAAGAACTACTACGGACCCGGCATGTCGTTCATGTTCGCCAATGACGAACTGTACTTCCACGCCATCCGCGTCAAGGCCGATCCTCTCGATCCGGCCGATCTCACGCGCGCGGAGATGCAGGGGCGGCGCGACGCCTGGACGATGTACGAACTCTGGAAGGAGAACGTGCCGGGCTTCGAGAACTCCTACTACATCACCAGCGGCCCCTACATCGGCATTCGCGAATCCCGGCGGCTGCAAGGCCAATACGTTCTCACCGAGGCCGACATCAAGGAAGAGAAGAAGTTCCCCGACGCGGTGGCCACCGGCACCTGGTATCTCGATCTGCATCCCAACTATGCGACGACTGGCTCCGCGAACGTGAAGCCCGGCGGGCTGGGTGGGCTCGACGGCTACCAGCCCGACCATTACGACATCCCCTACCGGTCGCTGCTGCCGAAGAAGATCTCCAATCTGATCGTCGCCGGCCGGTGCCATTCCGCGACGCGGCTGGCCCAGTCGAGTTCGCGCGTCAACGCCACGGCGATGGCCATGGGCGAAGCGGCGGGCACGGCGGCCGCGATGGCGCGCGAGGTCAAGAAGTCCGCGCAGGAACTGGACGGCAGGAAGGTTCGGGAAGCGTTGGACCAGATCCATGCCGGTCCGTTCAACGGCTGACCGGCGCTGGATCCCGATCGCGCTGCTGTTCTGCGCGACGCTGCTCAACTACGTCGACCGCCAGGCGCTCTCGGTCCTTTCCGCAACCTTGCGGCGCGAACTCGGCTTGACCGAGCGCGACTATTCGCACGTGGTCAGCGCGTTCCTGATTTCCTACGGCGTGATGTATCTCGTGGGTGGCCGTTGGGTGGACCGGGTTGGCGTCCGCGTGGGTGTCGCGGCCTGCGTGGCGTGGTGGTCGGTGGCGGCGGCGATGACGTCGCTCGCGCAAGGCGTCCGGTCCCTGATGCTCTGCCGGTTCCTGCTCGGCGTGGCCGAACCGGTGATCTATCCGGCCGGGCTCAAGGCGTCGGCGGAGCTATTCAGTCCGCGCGGCCGAGGCTTGGCGATGGGCGTGCTCTCTTCGGGCTCCTCCGCGGGCGCGATCGTGGCGCCGCCCTTGATCGCCGCCATCGCGCTGAACTTCGGTTGGCGCGCGGCATTCCTGATTCCGGGCGCGTTGGGTTTGCTGCTGGCGGCGGTGTGGTATCGCTCGGTCCGCCCCGCTCCCCCGGACCCCAACCGCGCGGCGCCCGTCCCGTTGCTCCACCTGCTGCGCCGGCGCGACGTTTGGGCGCTGGTTGCGCCGCGTCTGTTCAGCGATCCGGTCTGGTACTTCTATTTGTTCTGGCTGCCCGACTATCTGCAGCGGGAACGCGGATTGTCGCTCGCCGAACTCGGTTACTACGGCTGGATCCCCTTCGTGGCGGCCGATATCGGGGCGGTGGGCGGCGGCGCGCTGTCGGATTGGCTGGTGCGCCGGGGAATGGATCCTGTCACGGCGAGGCGGCGCGTCCTGATCGGCGTCGCGATGTTCGCGCCACTGGGCGCCATGGCGGCGCGCGTCCCCACCGCGGCGGCGGCGATCCTGCTCGTGGCGGCCGCGGCGGCCATGACGCAGGTGTGGGCGATCAACATCGCCACGCTCGGAGCCGATGTCCTGGGAGCCGAACAATCGGCCTCGATTCTCGGATTGATGGGCGCGGCGGGCAGCCTGTCCGGCGCCGTGTTCTCGCAGGTGCTTGCGTTCGTGATCGCGGCCGCCGGATATCCCGCCGCATTCCTGCTTGCGGGCGCCATGCATCCTATCGCCGCGCTGCTTCTGTTTTCACTGGGGCGGAAGCCAGCCGCAAGGTGAAGCTCCACGGATCGCGGCATCGCGCGATGCGGGCCGGAACTTCGACGCTCGCAGCGACGCCGCGTCCACCCGCGATGCCCTCTCCGGACGCGTCGTGGCAGTTCGGAACCGGCTAACTAAGCCGCCGCCAGGTTGGAGCACAGCCTGCCGAGCGTCTGGATCGCCGCCTCCACGCGGTCCGACCACGCCTCGCCGCAGCTCAGCCGGATGCACCCGGCAAAGCGGTTGCCGGGAGAAAACACGTCACCGGGGGCGATGCTGATACTTCGCTCCCGCGCGGCCCCGAACAGATCGATCCCGAGGCGTCCGCCCGGCAACTGGACCCAGAGCAGGAATCCGCCGGCGGGCCTGGTCATCCGCGTTCCGGGCGGAAACCGGGCCGCGACGGCTTCGGAATAGCGCTCGACGTTGGCCTGAAACCGCGTGCGCAGCCGCCGTAGGTGACGGTCGTGCGATCCATCCGCCAGATATTCCGCCAGCGCCATCTGTTGTAACGTCGCCACGCCCACCGTGGAGGTAAACTGAAGCCTTTCCACGTCGGCGCGATACCGGCCCGGCTCCAACCAGCCGATGCGCAGGCCCGGACCGAGGCTCTTCGAAAAGGAGCCGCAGTAAAGCACCAGCCCCTCCGTGTCGAACCCCTTCACCGTGCTTCGGCCGGCGGACCCGTACACCAGGTCCCCATACACGTCGTCCTCGATCACCGGGACGCCACGCCGCGCCGCCAACAGGGCCAAGTCGCGTTTCCACGAATCCGGCAGCACGAATCCGAGCGGATTCTGCGCGTTGCCCGACACACAGACCGCGCGGACGCGGTGCGCCGTAATGGCGCGGTCCAGTTCGTCCAGATCCATGCCCCGGCGGGCATGCGTGGGAATCTCCACGATCCGCATTCCCAGCGAAGAGATGGCTTCCAGCGCTCCGTAGAACACCGGCGACTCCACCGCGATCGCGTCGCCCGCTCGCGCCACCGCGCGCAGCGCGAGATTCAACGCCTCCATCGCGCCGTTGGCGATCACCACGTTGGCCGGATGGAAATTGCAGCCATACTCGGGCGACCTCCGTGCGATCTGACGCCGCAGCGGTTCATACCCCGGCGTGAACGTGTAACGATGGGCCGCCACGGGAGCCGTACGGACCACTCGCGACAGGATCGACGCCAACGCCTTGCACGGCATCGACTCCACCGGCGGCGTCGCCGCTCCCAACGGCACGTTCAACGGATGCCGCGCCGCTTCCCGCAATTCGCGCAGCAGCAGCGCCATCCCCATCTCCACCGGCGTTCCCGGCGACGACGGCGAATCCGGCTCCGGCAACCGGAGCGACGGGCGGCTTCGGACATAAAAACCCGAACGCGTCCGCGCCTCGATCCATCCTCCGCTTTCGAGCGCCACGTAGGCCTGCAGCACCGTGGAGACGCTAACACCGCGCTGGCGGCACAACGCGCGAATCGACGGTAGCTTCTCACCGGCGCGGAGCGCGCCCTGCCGGATCTGTTGCTCGAGGCTGCGAGCCACTCGCTCGTACAGCGGACCCATCTCCCGAATCCGCGAATCCAGCGGCACGGGGCCGGAAACGACCTGCTCCATGATCGAATGTACCGCCTTTCGCCGTCGCCGTCCAGATTCAGATGGACGCGCCGGCGACCGGTACAGCCGGCGCGGAGCCTACTTCAATTCGTCCCAGAACGGCGCGAAGCTCCGCCACGCCGAGCCCTTGCCCCAGCCCGGAAACGCCGCCAGATCCAGCGCTTTCTCAGCGTCTTCGCGAAGACCGCCCGCTTTCTTCTTCGTCAGCAGCTCTTCGCGCAGCCGTTCGAACGACTGCTTCCACTGGACCAGTTCCGCGCGCTTCATGATCGGACCGTGCCCCGGAATCACCGTGTCGAAATCCCACCGCAACACGCCGTCGATGGTGCGCGGCCAATCGACGCCGCTGCCGCCCGACGAGTAGTCCACGAACGGCGCACCCGCCACGAACATGTCGCCCATGTGGACGGTCTTGCGCCGCGGGAAGTAGACAACGGCGTCGCCGTTCGTGTGTGCCCGCCCGAAATGGCGCGAGCGCACCAGTTTGCCGCCCAGCCGCACGCCGAACTCATGGGAAAAGCTCAATCGTGGCAGACCCGGCATTTTCCGGTCTTCCATGTTCACCCGCGCGTTCTCGTGCGCCACGATCTCCACGTTCTCCGCCATCAGCTTCGCATTGCCACCGGTGTGGTCGCCGTGCTGATGCGTGTTGAGCAGATAGCGGATCGGCTTGCTGGTAACCGACTTCGCCTTGGCCAGGATTTGCGGAACGTCTTTCTCGAACTTGTCGTCCACCAGGATCGCGCCATCGGCGGTCTCGTACACCGCGACGTTGCCGCCCGATCCGACGATCACGTGGAGATCGTCGAACAGCTTGGTCACCGTCAAATCGACGGCCGGTGGTTGTTGGGTGTAGGCCACGAACAGACCGGCAAACGCGGCGCCGGCCAGAATCGCACGGGAGTAGCGGGAACTCATGGGACCCGATTGTAGCAACCGGACCGGGCCGCGCGCCGCCGCCCGCATCGTGAGAGGATATGCTGTATGCTTCGTCCGATCGCCCTCGCGGCTCGGGAGCCCGAGGTTCCACACCGCGACGATCGTCGAAGCGCAAAAGCTCGCCGCGGCGGACCCCGCCGTCAAGGAATCCATCGTGCAGGCCGGCCAGAAGAAACGAAGGAGAGTATCCATGCCCGATAAACAGGCCGGCGTCAGCCGCCGCGCCGCCGTGTCCACCGCCGCGGGAATCGCCGCCGCGGCCCAAGCCGCTGCCCAGCAGGTGCGCACTCCGCCCATCAAACCCGGCGACCCGCTGAAGATCACCAAGGTCGAAACGATCTTGGTGAAGCCTCGCTGGCTCTTCCTGAAGATCCACACCAACGCCGGAATCACCGGCCTGGGCGAACCCATAACCGAAGGCCGCGCACTCACTTGCGCCCAGGCGGTGAAAGAGGTCGAACCGTACCTGATCGGCAAGGATCCGCGTCCGGTGGTCCATCACTGGCAGGCGATCTACCGCCACGCGTTCTACCGCGGCGGTCCCATCCTCACGTCGGTGCTCTCCGGCATCGACATGGCGTTGTGGGACATCAAGGGGAAGGCGCTCGGCGTCCCGGTCCACGAACTACTCGGCGGTCCCACGCGCCGGCGCATCCGCGTCTACGCGCATTCCGGCACGGTCGATGCAATGAAGCGCTCCGTCGCCCAGGGCTTCACCGCGTTCAAGACCGGACCCGCCAAACGACGCGCGGCCCGCTACGTCGAGTCCCCGGCGGAGGTAAAGTATGCCGTGGAGAAATTCGCGGAACTCCGTCAAGCCATGGGAGATGGCATTGACATCGGCATCGATTTCCACGGCGCGATCTCGCCCGCGACGGCCAAGCTCCTGATCAAGGGCTACGAGCCTTACAATCCCATGTTCATCGAGGAGCCGGTCAACTGCCAGCAGCACGACGTCATGGCGGAGATCGCGCGCGGAACTCACCTTCCCATCGCCACCGGCGAACGCGTGTTCACCAAGTGGGGCTTCCGCGAGGTGCTCGAAAAGAAAGCGGCCACCATCCTCCAGCCCGACATGTGCCACGCGGGCGGCATCACCGAAGTCCGGCTGATCGCGGGAATGGCGGAAGCCTACTACGCGAGCATCGCGCCGCACAATCCACTGGGTCCGATCTCGCTGGCCGCCGGCGTGCAACTCGCGGCATCTATCCCGAATTTTCTAATCCAGGAGCAAGTATCGCTTGGAGAGGGATATATCAAGCAACCGTTCAAGGTCCGCGAAGGCTATCTCGACCTGCCAACCGGCCCCGGTCTGGGCATCGAACTCGACGACAACGCCATGGCGGACAAGATCGGCCACGACTGGCGCAATCCGGAGACCTACGACGCCGAGGACGGCAGCGTGGTCGACTGGTAGGGTCCGCGCAGGATCGCGGGCACATCCACCACTTGCCACTCATCCGGTGGATTCTCCACCGCCCACGCCAGCGCCGCGATCATCTCCGCCCGCGTCACCAAACCCAGCCGCCGCGCCCCCTCGCGCATCGACGGAATCGCCTCGCCCAGCGCGTAGAACGGCTTCAGCGCCCAGGGCCACCAATGACCGGGACCCAACACGTACCACGGTCGAAGCACCGTCGCTCGTAGACCCGATGCCCGCAGCAGCGCCTCGCAATCCCGCCGCACTTCGATATACGACTTCATCACCGGAGCCGGATGCGCCACGCTCAGATACACGAAGTGCTCCACCCGCGCCGCTTGCGCCGCGGCCACCGACGCGTACGCCGACTCCCGGTCCACCGCCCGGAACTCCGCGCCCTTCCACGGCGCCGGCTTCGGCGTGCCCACCAGTTGGATCAGCGTGTGGCAGCCCCTTACATCCTCGGCGAAGGAGGCCGCGTCCAGTGGATCGCCCGTAACCGTCTCCGCTCCCGCCGGAGCCTTTCCCTCCGACCCGCGCCGCACGAGGACGCGCACAGGATGTCCGAGCCGCACCAGTTCCTCCACCAAAGGCCGTCCCAAGTAGCCGGTGCCGCCGGTCACGAAGATCATATCTGGAGACTACGGGCCGCCAAGCTCGATCGGATCTCCGGCTCCCGCCCGAAGTACAGTAGACGACGGATGGCCCAAGTTCAGCGAAGCGCCCCCTTCCACGATGTGGTCGTGATCGGTTCCAGAGGCGGCGCCGCCGTTCACACCCTCACCAAGATCGGGGTCAACGTACTCCTGCTCGAAGCGGAGGACCCTTGAATCCCGCCAAGGACTTCAAGGAACGCCTCATGCCGCGGCGCCCATCAACGCCGCGGGAAGTGGACTGAACCCCAGGTGCGCGCCCGGCGGCGTGGCCGCGATTGCGACGATAGCCACAACCGCCGCCATGAGCGGGCGTCGCCGACGATTCCACGAACGCGCGGCAGATCCTCCCGGGGCGTATCCCAGAAGCCAGCGAACGTCCCAGTCCGTTCCGGTTTGCTCAGGGCCCCGCCTACGAAGTCTGGGGATGGATCTGGCGCGCCAGGCACCAAGGCCGACTCCCCTTCACATCGGGGCACCAAGACCGACACAGTTCGGTAGCGAGGTGATCCAAGAGGGACTGGTTTGTTTCAATCCCCTTCACATCGGGGCACCAAGACCGACGCACCCGATGGTGGCGATGCTCCGGCGGCGGCGAAGGCACCCGTTTCAATCCCCTTCACATCGGGGCACCAAGACCGACTGTGCAAGTCCCAGCAGATCGAAGAAGGGGCCTTTACGTTTCAATCCCCTTCACATCGGGGCACCAAGACCGACCGCATCTGCTCGTGGAGAAACCAACGGTCCTGCGGCTGGAGTTTCAATCCCCTTCACATCGGGGCACCAAGACCGACATTCGGCGCTGGGAGCGTTAACGTCGCTTGTAACCTTTCCGTTTCAATCCCCTTCACACCGGGGCACCAAGACCGACACAGGGATGCGGCATGGAGGGCTTGGTTCGGCGAGCAGTTTCAATCCCCTTCACACCGGGGCACCAAGACCGACAAAG
>SYLY01000126.1 GCA_005808475.1 Acidobacteriota bacterium | reverse complement strand
TCTCGAAGATGGTCTCGGTGACGATCGAGATGCCCTCGGCCTGCGTCATCAGCGCCATGTACTGCGCCTGCAGGTCCGTGGCGAAGCCGGGGTGCTCTTCGGTGGTGACGTCCACCGAGTGCAACCGCCGCCCGCCGCGCACCCGCAACGACGCGGGACCGGCCTCGGTGATGGTCACCCCGGCTTGCCGCATCTTCTGGATCAGCGCCGCCAGGTGAGCGGGCTCGCAGCCGGTAACCAGAACATCGCCGCCGGTGATCGCTCCGGCGATCAGAAACGTGCCGGCCTCGATGCGGTCGGGAATCACGGTATGTTCGGCGCCGCGGAGCCGCTTGACGCCGCGCACGTGGATTTTCGATGTTCCGGCGCCCACGATGTTGGCGCCCATCTTTTCGAGCAATGCCGCCAAATCCACAACCTCCGGCTCGCGCGCCGCGTGATGGATGACCGTCTCGCCCTCGGCGAGCACGGCCGCCATCAGGACATCCTCGGTGCCGGTGACGGTGATTCGGTCGAAGTGAATGTGCGCGCCGCGCAGGCCTTCCGGAGCCGATGCCTCGACGTAGCCATGGTCCTGGCCCAGTTCCGCGCCCAACTGCTCGAGGGCGTTCACATGCAGGTTGATGGGCCGCGCGCCGATGGCGCATCCGCCGGGCAGCGACACACGGGCCGAACCGGTGCGCGCCACCAACGGTCCCAGCACCAAGCTGGATGCGCGCATGGTCTTGACTACGTCATAGGGCGCCTCCGGCCGCGCGATCTCCGCCGCGTGGACGCGAATCGATCCTCCGCCGAGATCCTCCACCACCGCGCCGGTGTACTCGAGCAGCTTCTGCATCGTCGCCACGTCGCGCACATGAGGAATGCGGTGTAGCGTCACCGGTTCGTCGGTGAGCAGGCATGCCGCCAGCACGGGCAATGCGGAGTTCTTGGCGCCGCTCACCGCCAGTTCGCCTTCGAGCGGAACGCCGCCCTCGATCGAGAACTTATCCATGAACCGTTTCCGTCTCCTGTTCGAGCGCCGCTGAAACCCGTCCCTTGGCCCGATCCAGCAGCCGCCTCGCCTCCGAGGCGCTCACGCCGCGCCGTCCCATCACGATCGCCGATGCGACGTGATCGCCGCCTTCGCGCAGCAACTCCGCCGCCCGGCCCAGGTCCACCCCAGCCGCGTCCGCCACGATCCGTTGCGCGCGCACGCGCAGTTTCTCGTTGGTGGGCTGCACGTTGACCATGAGGTTTCCGTACACGTAACCCATTCGGATCATCGCCGCGGTGGTGAGCGTGTTCAGCACGAGCTTGGTGGCGGTGCCCGCTTTCATTCTGGTCGAGCCGGTGACGATCTCGGGCCCCGGCTTGGGCTCGATCGCGATCTCCACCAGTCGCGACAGCTCCGAATCGGGCGTGCAACTGATGCCTACTGTAACCGCGCCCATCGAGCGCGCTTCGCCGATCGCGCCGAGCACGTAGGGCGTGCGTCCGCTCGCGGCGATCCCCACCAGAACGTCCGTGCCGGTGAACCCGCGCTCGCGCAGATCGCGCGCGCCGGCCGCTGGATCGTCCTCGCTCGCTTCGGTGGCCCTGCTCAGCGCCTTCTCGCCGCCGGCGATGATGCCCTGCACCATGTCGTAGGGCACGTTGTAGGTCGGCTTGCATTCGGACGCGTCCAGCACCCCGAGCCGTCCGCTGGTCCCGGCGCCGATGTAGAACAGCCGTCCGCCGCGGGAAAAGCGGTCCACGATCGCGTCCACCGCGCGCGCGATGGCGTCTAGTTCGGGTTCGATGGACTCGGCCGCCTTGCGGTCTTCCCGGTTGACGATCCGCGCGATTTCGAGCGAAGTCTTCGCGTCGATGCCCTCCGACGCCGGGTTGCGCTGCTCGGTGAGCAGCCGGTTCAGGTTCACGCGACTCCCGCCTTTCGCATCGTGGCGAGCGTCGTTTCGGCCCCCAGCCGCGCGCCCTCGTCCGGTGTCATTTTCGCGAGCCCGCGGCCGAACACCTCCGTGCTCACGGCGCCGTCGTAGCCCGCCGCTTGCAGAGCGCGCAGGAACCCGTCGAGATCGATTACGCCTTCCCCGGGCATCAAACGCTCCATGTCCCGGACTTCGTCCGCGGGCAAGTCCGCCGAGTCGGCGAGGTGCACATGCACGATGCGTCCCGCCGCCGCGGCGATGCCGGCTGCCGTTCCGCCCGAATGATGCCAGTGCCAGGAATCGAGCAGCAGTCCGACGTTGGGTCCGCATTCGACGGCGAAGTCCAGCATCTCTTCGGTGCGGTAGATGAACTCGAACGGCATCGCCCGGCGCAGGTGGAGCGGCCCCAGGTTTTCGAGCCCCAGCCAAACGCCATGGCCGCGCAGAATGTCCGCGCATGCCGCGATCCGCCGTTTCATCCGCAACCGTTCCTGTTCCTTGGGGATTTCGCGGGAAGGAAGCAGCCGCGTCGCCATGCGCGGGCAACCGATCGCCGATGCGAACCGGGCCGCGGCGGGCAACGCCTGGAGCCCCGCCTGGAAGTGCTCCTCGTCCTTACAGGGGTCCACCGGAAGGGGCAGCGCCGACGGCCGGACCCGAGCCGCCTGGAACACCTCCAGAGTGGATGCAACTCCCGCCGCCATGGCCGCGTCGATGTCCGGATCCACTCCCGCGAATCCCGCGCGAGCCGCCAGCGCCGCCAGTTCCGGCCACGGCGTGCGCCGGGCCGTGAGCGTGCGATTGAGCGCGGCGAACATCTCTCCATCTTACCGAGGCTCGCCGCGCTCCGTCCCGCGGCCGGACTAGAACGTCAGCCGCGCCTGGACCTGCAGCCAGCGATTGGTGGCCGCCGTCTGGCTCAGGATACGGCCGAAATTGCTACCGGTGGGATCGGTGTTGGGACCAGCCATCTGCGACCGGTTCTGGACGTTCAACGCATCCAGGCGAATCTGAGTGGTGACCCGTTCGCTGACCTTGAAGTTCTTGCCGAAGTTGGCGTTCCACTGGTTGGTCGGGTTGGTGCGCAGGCCGGCGATTCGAGTCGGGAAAACCCGCACATGCGGACCGTTGGCGGTGCGGTTGGCGGTTCGCTCGAAGTTTTCGGTGTTGAACCACGCGTCCCAGGTCCGGTTGACCGTGGCGACGTCGTTGACGTTTTGGCCGTAGTAGAACAGATTGCCGAAGTCCACCAGGGGCCCGGGTTGGAATTCGTAGGTCGCGCCGCCTTGCCAGCCGCCGAGGAGCATGTCGAGCGGCTTCGAAGCGCCGCCGAGGAACCTGCGGCCCTTGCCGAACGGCAACTCATAGACGCCGGTGGCGGTGATGCGGTGCGGACGCCCGTCGTTGGAGGGCCGTTCGGTGCGGACCGTGTCGAACTCGTTGGCGAAGAAGTCGGCTTCGCGCAGCTTCATCGCCGTGTAGGCGAGGTTGAGGTTCCAGCCGGCCGAGAATCGCTTCTCGAACGACGCCTGGAATTCGTGTGCCTTCGTGTAGGAGGAGAACTCGGTGTTGTTGGTGACGCCGTTCATCTGAGAATACGGACGCAAGAGTTGGCTCTTCCGGATGGTGGGAGACGTGAAGAACCCGTTGGTGTTCATGTCCGCCCAAACCAGCGGATCGAAATTGGCCCGATTGAAATTGCCTACGAAGAACGGATTCGGCACGTTCAGATTCATGTTGTTCGCATTGGCGTCGTTACGCACGAGGCCGGTGGCGAAATACTGGCTTCCCAGGGGCGTCACCGTGCGCCCCAGGGAGATGCGGTCGGAGTACGAGCCCTGGTAGAAGGCGGTGATCACCATGCGGGCGGCGATCTGCCGCTGCACTCCGTATTGCCAGCGCTGCTGCCGCGCGTGAGGTTGATTGTAGGCGGTGAAGCCGAAGCCACGGCCTTGGCGGGCGAAGGCGCCCAGCGCGTTCCGCGTGGGCGTATCGAACCGCGTGCCGTCGGCCCGCACCGGGAACGGGTCGCGCAATGGGCTGCCTCCGTTTGCCGGGCTCGCGGAACCATTGAAGTTCCAAGTCTGTCCGAAGTCGTTGGAGACGATCATGCTGGTGGATCGCGAGAAACCGGACTGATCGGGGCCGAAGTTCAACACGTTGATCGTGTCGAAGAATATCCCGTAGCCGCCGCGGATCACGGTCTTCGAGTCCAGGGCGTAGGCGGCGCCCACGCGCGGCAGCCACATCAGCTCGTTCTGGTAGAGATTGCGCGGAGCGCCATTCGCTCCGGTGTACGTGTTGCCGCCGATGACCTTGAACTGGCTGACCGGCAACTCCGGGATCGGACTTCGGGTGTACGCGGCCTGCGCCGCCTCGGCGAATGGCGGGACGTAGTTCGGGTCGAAGTTGCCAATCATGCGGTCGTAGCGCTCGGTCGCGCCGCGCTCGTACTCGGTGCGGAGGCCGAGGCTCAGCGTCAGCTTGGAGGTTACTCGCCACGTATCTTGGACGTAGCCCGCGTAGTACGGGCTGAACGTCGCGTAGGTGTCGTTGGTGGCGACGCTGCCGCTGCTGGGAATTCCCAGAATGAAGGCCGCCATGCCCAGCCCGAGGTCGCTGGCGGGAGTCAGGCCATCGTCGTTGCGGCGAACGTAGTTCTGGTTGAAGCTGAAGTTGCCGCTCGTATTCCCGCCGCCGCCGCCGGTGCGGAACTGGGCGCGGTTGTCAAAAGCGGCGCGGATCGAATGGGCCCCGCGAATGAACGTGCCTTCCACCTTGGCGGTCATCTGCCGGCTGCGAGTCCACGTGGCGTAGGAGCCCGGGCTGATCGTGGTGTAGCCGCCGATCGCCATCTGCGGCAGGTGCGCCAAATCGCCAGCCTTCTGGTCCATGTAGGCCGGCAGGCCGAGGTCGCCCGGTTTGAATTCCTGGAACTTCGGCCGAATGTTGCCCTCCCGGAACTGGTTCATGGCAATGTTGACGTTCCACAAGGTAGCGGCCGACTGCGCGTAGACCACGTCGATGTTGCCACCCTTGTTGTTGCGGACCAAGCCGTTCAGATTGAGGCCGCGCGCGGTTTCATAGGTCCAGTCCCCGCGATCCTCGGGGCCGAAGTTGTTGATCGACCAGCGGGCGAAGACGCGCCACTTTTCCGAGATCTGATAGTCGACTCGATTGGAAAGAGCGTAGTAGTCCCAGTTGTAGGGCGTCTGGCTTGCCAGATAATTCGGGTTGGGATCCTGTCCGGGCGCGATGGCGATGTTCGGCTGCGGATACAGCTTCATGATCGAGTCGAAGGCGGGGTTGGCGAACCTACTGCGCGGGATGATGTTGCCTGGGAACGGCGCGCGGATGAAATTGTTGGGCCGCGCCGGATCGCGGGTGACTGTGATCGGATCGTGGACGACATACCGGGAGCCGTTCTGGAGCCGGAGCATCTCGCTGAAGTCGCCCTGGCGGGCGGCCAAGGTGGGCACGATGCGGTTGAACGCGCTGGCGTCCTCCACTTTGATGTCCTTGAACGCGTTGTAGGTGAAGAACCAGAACAGCTTGTTGCGGCCGTTGAACAGCTTGGGGATCACCAGCGGACCGCCGCCGGAGGCGCCCCAGTTATTCGACCGCCCCGTCGGTTGTTTGTCGGTGGCGCGAAGGCGATTGGCGAGGGCCGAATTTCCGGCGGCGTCGGCGGCCGCGATCCGGCGGTAGTAGTTCTGCTTCACGAAGAACGGCGTGCCCTGCCAGCGCTGCTGCCAGTGCTGCCAGGTGGCCGTGCCGTGCAGTTCGTTGGAGCCGGATTTGGAAATCATCGAGATGGCGGCGCCCGAACTCTGGCCGATGCCCGCGTCGAAGTTGTTGGTCTCCACCTTGAACTCGGCGACGGCGTCGGTGTAGGGAAGGTAGGCCGTGCGCCGGCCGGGGCCTTGATTGGGGGATCCATCGAGCGTCCAGGAGTTGCCGCCGATGTTGCCGCCGACCGAATAGTCGGAGCCGCCCGCGTTGGAGTGCAGGGCCAGGTAATTATTGACGCCGCCGGTTTGGATGCCCGGGGCCAGTTTCACCAGCAGGATCGCGGAATTGCCCATGACGGGCAGCTCCATCAGCGACTTGTTGTCGATCACGCGGCCGGAACTGACCGCGTTGGTTTCGAGCAGCGGCGCCTCGGCGGTGACCGAGACGGTTTCGGTCACGCCGCCGACCTCCAGCTTGAGGTCGACCTCGAGACGCGACGAGACGGGCAAAGTAACGCCACGACGGACGAGTTTCTTGAAGCCGGCCGATTCCGCCTCGAGGACATACGAGCCGGGAAGCAGCAGGTTCGCCTGGTAATATCCTGTTTCGTTGGTGGAGACCGTTTGCTTGATGCCGGTATCGGAGTTACGGACGACAACGGAGGCGCGGACAATGGACGATCCCTGAGGATCGAGCACTCTGCCGAATAGCATCGACCGTGTTTCCTGGGCGGCCAGTGGCAACACTGCCAGAACCGCGGCTGCTAGGACGCGCATGTCAAACCCCTTTTGTAAGGACTTCCAGCGGCGGGGACTTCGCCCGCCGCGACTCAAGACAGTATAGCCCCGCGCGAACACGGTTGTCACTTTCGGCCGTCAGGCGCGATGGCCGGACGGGTGTGCAGCCGGGCCGAACCGGGCTATGATCGGGGAGTTCATGCTCCTTGCCCTACTCGCGGCCGCGGCTTCGCTCCTGGCCCAGACGGCGGGTCCGCTGGAACCGCGCCGGCAGCCCGCGAGCGGCCGCGCGACGTTCCGCTCGGACGCCGATCTGGTGCTGATTCCGGTTGACGCGGCGGACCGGCGGGGCCGCTTCGTGGATGGACTGAAAGCAGCCGACTTTCGTGTGGCCGACGACGGCGCTCCCGTCCCGGTTCAAAGCTGCTCGGTCGCCGCGGGTCCGCTCTCGGCCGTCGTCGTACTCGACGAAAGCTACAGCATGCGCGACATGCAGACCGCGTCGCGGGCCGCGCTCGACCGCTTCCTCCAGTCCACCGGCCCCGGCGATACGGTTTCGGTGATCACCGTTCGCGACCGCGTGCAGGTGGCGGTGGACGCAACCAATGACGCCGATGAGGTGATTCGCCGCCTGGGCATCAGCCGCGCCGACGGCGAAACGGCTCTGCTCGACGGCGTCTACCTCGGGCTTCACATGCTGATGAAGGGGAAAGGCCCGCGCCGCCTGCTGCTGGTGTTGTCGGACGGAGGCGACAATGCCAGCCGTTACGGACCACGTGACATCGAGAGCGCGGCTCTCGAAGCGGACGCCCGGATCTTCGCGATCGCCACGGGTACGCCGATGCCTCTTGGCGAAGAGTACGCCGGGCGGGATGTGCTGTCGCGGCTGGCGCGCGAAACCGGAGGGCGGTTCTTCGCGGCAAAGAACCCCACGGACATGGCGGCGGCGGTCGACCGGATCGACGCCGGACGTTACTATCTGCTGGGATTCGCCCCTCGCGGCGATCGGGATGGGCGGCCGAGGCGGGTGGAGGTGAAGCTGGTGGGCTCGCGCGCCGGGGTGAAGCTCTCGTGGCGGCGCCATTACCGGCGGGAATAGCGGCTATGATGTTTGGCATGAAGGCCGCTTTAACCGTGATGGCGGCGGTGCTTGCCGCGCCGGCGCAGAATCCGCCGGTTCCCGAGGAGCGAGCCCGCATGATGCGCGAGTTCGCCGCCGCGAACCCGCCGCGCAAGTCCACCGGACTGGTTCCGTTGCCCGATCTCGGAAAGCGCCTCTACAAGGGCGAACAGGGCGGATTATATCCAGGCGGCCGCAATACGCCGCCGAAGAGGTACGGCGGCGCGGGCATCGCCGCCGCCAGGTCCATCGTTCCGCTCGACGCCGACGGCAAACCCGCCGCGATGGGCAAGATCGGCCTGGCGTCGATCGGCATGTCGAATACCACGCAGGAATCGCAGGCGTTCCGCAAACTGCTCGCAACCACTCCGGGGGTCAATCCGCGGCTCGTGTTCGCCGATTGCGCCCAGGGCGGACAGACGGCGGCCGTCACCGCCCGGGGCGGATTCCAACTACTGGAAAGTCGCGGACCAGCGGCTTCGGGACGCAGGACTGGCTCCCCCGCAGGTCCAGGTCGTCTGGCTGAAACAGGCCAACGCTCTCCCCAAGGCTCCGTTCCCGGCAGAGGCGAAGAAGCTCCAAGGCGATCTGGCGGCCACCGTCCGAAACCTCCGCGACCGCTTCCCGAACCTGCGCTCGATCTTCGTCTCGAGCCGCATCTACGCGGGCTACGCGGCCACACCGCTCAATCCGGAGCCCCACGCCTACGAGACCGCCTTCGCCGTGAAGTGGCTGATCGCGGATCGTATCGCCGCCGGGGGAGACGCCGGCCCGTGGATCGGCTGGGGACCCTATCTGTGGGCCGATGGCGTGGCGGGGCGTAAACAGGATGGCGTCGCGTGGCTTCGCGACGACCTCGCGCAGGACGGCACGCATCCGGCGGATCCGGGGAGGAGCAAGGTGGCCGGTCTATTGCTGCGGTTCTTCCAATCGGATCCCGCCGCGGCGCCCTGGTTCACAGGCCGCTAACTAACTACGCCGATCGAACTAACCCGGGCGCGCGGCTGGATTGTTGGATGTCCACTTATCCAGCGCTTCGGCCAAGTGCTGCAGGTTGATCGGCTTGGTGACGTAGTCGTCCATGCCGGCGTCGAGGCACTTCTCCCGGTCCCCCGCCATCGCGTTGGCCGTCATCGCGATCACCGGTATGTGGGACCGCCCGGCCTCGCGCAGCCGGATGCGCCGCGTCGCCTCGTATCCGTCCATCTCCGGCATTTGGCAGTCCATCAGAACCAAGTCGAACGAGGTTTTGTCGAGCGCCTGCACCGCTTCGTATCCGTTGGACACGATTTCGGTCAGGTATCCGAGCTTTTGCAGCAGCCGCTGCGCCAGCCGTTGGTTGACCGGATTGTCCTCGGCGATGAGCACCCGGTGCTCTCCATCGGAGACCGGTAGGGCCGCTCGAGCCTGTGCATGGGCGTCCACGCCGGGCAAGGGCGAACTCTGCGGTATGCCGAGGGCCTTTTCCAGACTCCGCCGCAACTGCTCCTGCCGGACCGGCTTGGTGATCACCAGCGCGGCTCCGCTCAGCGCGGACAGCTCGAGGCGAGTCGCCAGCCACACGAGCGGAGCGCCGTTGAGTTGCTCGAACAGCCGCGCGTCGGCCAGTCCCGCGTCCAGCACCACGGCCGAGTAGGGCAGCGGCGACGTTAGCGCCTCGCGGAATTTCGCGACGCCTTCGCGCACCGTGTTCACCGGTTCCATTCGCAGACCCCACGCGGGCGCCAGATACCGGACGTAGTCGCGGGTCAACTTGTGTGGCGCCACCACCAGCGCCCGGTAGCCGAACATCGCCGGCGACGAGGCAGCCGGCCGCGGATCCTTGGGAGGCGCCAGCCGGGCGTCGAACCAGAATCGCGAGCCCTTGCCCATCTCGCTTTCGAGACCGATCGATCCTTCCATCTTCGCGACCAGTTCCTTGCTGATCGCCAGTCCCAACCCCGTTCCGCCGTACTTCCGGCTCGCCGCCATGTCTGCTTGCGTGAATGGCACGAACAGGCGCGCCTGGATGTCGGGCGAGATTCCGATGCCGGTGTCGCACACCTCGAACAGCAGCCGGCAGCCGGCCGCGTCCTCTTCCCGCAGCGAGCACTTCACCACCACCTCGCCGCGCTCGGTGAATTTCACCGCGTTTCCGAGCAGGTTCAACAGCACCTGCCGCACCCGCCCCGCGTCGCCCCGGACCCACTGGGGCACGTCATGCTCCACCCAGCACAGCATCTCGATGTTCTTGCGCGCCGCCGCCTCGGCCAAAAGTTCGCACGCCTCTTCCATCTGCTTGCGGAGATCGAAGTCCACCGCCTGCAGCGTCAACTTGCCCGCCTCGATCTTGGAGAAGTCGAGGATATCGTTGATGATGGTCAGCAGCGCCTCGCCCGACCCGAGAACGGTCTCCGCCAATTCCCGCTGTTCGGCGTTGAGCGGCGTCTCGAGCAGCAGGTTGGCCATTCCGAGGACGCCGTTCATGG
>SYLY01000125.1 GCA_005808475.1 Acidobacteriota bacterium | reverse complement strand
TCAGCTACGCCCAGGGCGCCTCGGCCGAACTGGTGGCGATGAGCACGGTCGGCGTGGCGGCGCTATCCGGGCTTCCCGTGAGCACGACGCACGTGCTGTCGAGTGGGATCGCCGGGGCGATGGTGGCGCAGGGATCGGGCGTGCGGAAGGAGACGGTGACCAAGATCGCCTTGGCCTGGTTGCTCACGCTGCCGGTGTCGATGCTGCTCTCCGGTTGTCTCTACCTGCTGTTCCGCTGGATTCTCGGGTGCGCCGGGTGCGAAATGCGGGTTGGCTGAGGCCTCCCTCACCGGCTTTCGATGTCGGAGTAGGTGGCCGATGCGCCTAGCTCGAAGATCGAATGGCCCCGCATGGCGAAGATCTCCCGCCACTCCGGGTCGGCGCGAATCCGCGCCAGCCACGCGGCGCGCTCTTCCGTGTCGAGGTCGAGTTCGAAGCTCGACGGCGTGACATAGAGGTACCTGGCCCGGCGCTGTCTGGCGATGTCCTTCACCGAGTCGAAGTAAGCCGTGATCTCCTTTCGAACTCCGCCATAACCGGTCTTGGACGGCAGCGGCATCCCGATCGCCCGCAGTCCGCTCAACAGGTGGAAGCGGCTCTCCTGATGGGTCACCACCGTGGATCCGGCGGGCAGGTAGGCTCCCGCCCATTGGCCGGCTGCCCGGTCCATCGCAAACCGCGTCTTCTCTCGTTCCATCAGGGTCCGCAGATAGCCGAGGCCTTGGGAAAACGCCGATGCCCACAGCACCACCGCGACGGCCAGACCCGCGAAGACAGCGCCCGCGAAGCCGCGATCGGCGAGCCCACCGCGCCGCCACAGCGTCCTCAGCGCGTCGAGGATCTGGCGCGCCGATTCCGTCAGGCCCGCCATCAACAAGGGGAGCAGGGGGAGCAGGAACCGCTCGTTGGGTGAGAAGTTCCAGGGCAGCAGGATCGACGAGTAGAGGACCGCAAAGATCGTGTAGGGGTGGAGCGCTCGCCGGGACAGACGCCAGACTCCGGCCAACGCGAGCAACAAGAGGATCGTCCGCCAAAGCGAGACCAGTGCCCCGGCGTCCGGGTCGAACCACAACACTCGTCCCGCCGACTGGACCAATGTCTGGAAGTTCGCCGCGGCGACGGCGGGAATGTCGGCCGCGGAGAAGTTGGCCGAGAGATAGCCGAGGTAGTCGACGTAGAAGCGGATCTGGGGGCTAGGATCGAGGGAGTGATGCGCCCGGCTCCAAAGCTGCCACCCCGCGACGCAAGGCAGCATCGCCGCCGCGAACGCCGCCGCTCCGCGCCATTGCCTCTTCCACAGAAACCACGCGGGGGCCGTCGCGAGCAGCGCCAGGAACGCCGATCTCGTGAGGAACGCCGCCGCTCCCACCAGTCCCGCCGCGAGTGCCAGCCAGACGCAGTGGCGGCGGGCGCCTTCCGTCATCAGTACGAACGAGGCCAACATCAGGGCCAGTCCCGGAATGTCGGACATCGCGCTGGCCGAATAGAAGATGGCGGGGGGATTCAACGCGCAAAGCGCCGCGGCCGCGACGGCCCAACGGGAGTCCAAGCCGAGGTCGCGGCCGACGCGGCGCGCAAGCAAGACGGCCGCCGCGAGCGAGAGCCCGCCCAACGCGGCGATCCAGCGGAGATTGGCGGGGAACGCCGGGGCCGCGCTCCAGATCCACGACAGCATCCACGAATAGCCGGGCGGATACTTGGTCTGCCAGGGAGCGCCGGGCAAGCTCGCGATCTTGTATCCGGCGCCCTCGGCGAGCGACCTGGCGCAGGTGACGTAGATCGCGTCGTCCAGCAGGAATCCGAAGTGCGGCATCGCGCGATAGCGGTAGACGAACGCCGCGGCGGGCAGCAGCGCCGCCATCAGCGCCAGCCATCCGCCAACGCGCTTCCAATGTGGCATCATGGTCAACTACTACTATGCGGCGTTATGCGTTCCTGATCATTCCCCTTTGTGTGGGGACCCTCACGGCCGCCGAGCCGGAGAAAGCCAAGAACCCCGCCATCGGCAATCCCGAGGCCATCGAAGCGGGAAAGAAACTGTTCGGCGCGGGCTGCGCCGGTTGCCATGGCTCGGCCGGCGAAGGCGGACGAGGTCCGAAGCTGCGCAATCGCGCGGTTTGGCACTCGCTGGACGACGAAGGGATGTTCAAGACGATCCAGAAGGGCGTTCCTGGAGCCGACATGCCGGCTTCGACCCAGCCAGACGAGAAGATCTGGCAACTGGTGGCGTTCGTGCGCTCGATCAACGCTCCCGCGATGGAGCAGAACGTGCCTGGTGCGCCGGCCGCCGGCGAGTCGCTGTTCTGGGGCAAGGCCGGCTGTTCCAACTGCCACGCGATTCGCGGGAAGGGCGGCGTCCTGGGACCCGATCTCAGCAACATCGGCGCGCTGCGCCCGATGGAACAGATCCGCGAAGACATCGTCAGTCCGAACGCGGATGGGTTCGAAGCCTACCGCCGCGTGACCGCCACCGGCCGCGATGGCCGCAAGGTGGAGGGCGTGCTCAGAAATCGCACGAACTATTCGTTGCAAATTCAAGACATCAAGGGGAATATCCACCTGGTATCGACCGCCGGGCTCCGCGAGATCGCGCTCGAAAAGGCGTCGCCCATGCCGAAGGACTACGCCAGCCGCCTGTCGAAAGACGAACTGCGCGACATGATCGCCTTTCTCGCGCGCCAGAGCATGCGGCCCCCCGAGGAGAAGAAATAACCATGCGTATCGCGTTCATCGTCCTGGGCGTTTCGACGCTGGCGGCGCAGGTCCGCTACGAGGATATCCTGAAAGGCCCCGGCGTCAACTGGCCCACCAACGCCGGTGGATACAGCGGACAGCGCCACAGTTCGCTGACTCAGATCAACACGGCCAACGCGGGCAGCATCGTGCCGAAGTGGGTCTACCACGTGCCGAAGGCGAACGGGCTGCGTACGACGCCCATCGTCTACGACGGCATCATGTACGTGACCAACACCAACCGGTTGATCGCGCTGGACGCCAAGACGGGCCGTCCGATCTGGGAATACTTCGATCCGCGTTCGAAGAAGGAAGGCGTGAATCGCGGCGCGGGCCTGTTGGGCGACAAGGTGTTCTTCGTCACCGCCGACGTGACCCTGGTGGCGCTGGACCGGCGGACAGGCGCGCTGCTGTGGCAGACCAAGTACGGCGACATCGAGAAGGGCGTCATCGCGACTTTGTCGCCGATGGTCGTCAAGGACAAGGTCCTGGTGGGCGTCGCGGGCGGCGACACCGGGATCCGCGGATATCTGGCGGCAATCGACGCCCACTCGGGCAAGGAGGTCTGGCGGCTCTACACGATTCCCGCCAAGGGTGAGCCGGGTTCGGAGACGTGGAGCGATCTGCTCGACTGGGGTGGCGGCGGCACCTGGATGAGCGGCACCTATGACCCGGAGTTGAATCTCGTCTACTGGCCCACCGGCAACGCCTGGCCCGATTTCTACGGCGGCAACCGCAAGGGCGACAACCTCTACACGTGCTCCGTCCTCGCCATCGATCCCGACACGGGGAAGATGAAGTGGTACTTTCAATTTACCCCGCATGACGTTCACGATTGGGACGCTCAGGCGTGGCCGGTTCTGGTGGATCTGCCGTTCCGGGGCAAGCCGCGCAAGCTGATGCTCTACGCCAATCGCAACGGTTTCTACTATGTGCTCGACCGCGTGACCGGCGAGTTCCTACATGGCACGAAGCTGGTGGACAAGCTCGACTGGGCGAGCGGCCTGGACGACAAGGGTAGGCCCATTCTGGTTCCCGGCAAGGAACCCACGATCAACGGCAGCGTGTCGTGCCCGGGGGTTCGCGGCGCGACCAACTGGATGGCGCCTTCGTTCAATCCGGCCACCGGCCTGTTCTACGTGATGACGCTCGAGCAATGCGACGTCTATTCGGCGTCGATCAAGGAGCCCGAGCCGATGAAGGGCTTTTCCGGCGGTGGAGCCGGCCGCAACCCCGAGGATCCCGGCCGCTTCGTGCTGCGGGCCCTCGAGCCCACCACGGGCAAACGCCGGTGGGAATTCGCGATGTCCGGCAAGGTGGATGCGTGGCCGGGGACGCTGTCCACCGCGGGCAACGTGATCTTCTCGGCCGACGACGACGGTCACATGGTGGCGTTCGACGCGCGGAACGGCAAGGTGCTCTGGCACTTCCAGACCGGCGAGACCATCAACACGTCGCCCATCGCGTACTCGGTGGACGGAAAGCAGTACGTCTCCATCGCGTCGGCGACGGCGATCTTCACGTTCGGACTGTTCGAACCGGCGCAGCCGATGTCGCCGCCAGTGGTGAAGGTGGTGGAGAAGTAGTCAGGGAAGCAGGCTGGCCACGGAGACCGCGCAGTCCGGTTTGGCCAGCGGGCGGACCGAGCCGGATTCGTCGAACTCCAGATGGGTCCGGTACACGCCTTCCGCCGGGTCTCGCAGGACGTGCAGCTTGCGGCCTTTGATATCGAGCACCCAATATTCGGGGAAGCCCGCGCGGGCGTACAGGGCGGCCTTCACGTTGGTGTCGTGCCACAGCGTCGAGTCGGCGACTTCCACCACCAGCGCGACTTCGGAGGGCAGCGGGGCGGTATCGATTTCGGCGGTAGGGCGGCGGACCACGGTGACGTCGGGTTCGGGCTCATTGCGGGCGCGATCGCCGGCCGCCACATCCACCGGCGCTTCTTGCTCGACGTGGTCAGCGCCGAAAACCTTCTCCAGGGTTCGCACTATATTTCGGGTTCCCTTGACATGGGGCCTGTTCTTTCCCATCTTGTCGATCAACTCCCCATCGATCAATTCGTAATGCGTGCCGTCGAACAGTCCGGTCGATTCGAGGACCTTGATCTCGTCCCGGGTCCAGGTCTTGTGGGGAAGCGTACGTCCCGACAGTTCTCCGGCTTCGCCGCTCAGAAGGATCGCCATTGGATTTGCCGTCAGAATAGCATGAGACCGGGCGAATTCGATAGCAAGAACCGGAGTGCCCGTGGCCGTGCGCGCTTGCTAAAGTCGTGGCCATGAACACGGAACGGGATCCGAGATGGTTGGCCATCGCGGCGCGCGATCGCGCGGCGGACGGCCGGTTTTACTATTCGGTGAAGACGACCGGAGTCTACTGCCGGCCGTCGTGCGCGGCCCGGCGGCCGAAGCCGGAAAACGTCGCTTTTCACGCCACGGCCGCCGACGCCGAACGCGCGGGTTTCCGTCCGTGCAAACGCTGCAAGCCCGATCTTGCGCAGCCCGGGGAAGCCGCCGCCGCGGTGATCGCCGCGGTTTGCCGTTTGATCGAGGGCTCGTCGAAACGGCTCGCCTTGGCGGACCTGGCGCGGCACGCGGGTCTGAGTCCGAGCCGCTTTCACCGCGTGTTCAAGGCGGCGACCGGACTGACTCCCGCCGGCTACGCGGACGCGCGCCGCGCGGAGCGGGTTCGTCACTCGCTTGCCGCGGGATCGCCGGTGACGGAGGCGATCTATGGCGCCGGCTACGAGTCCGGATCCCGCTTCTACGAGAAGTCGGACGGGGCGCTCGGGATGACGCCGTCGAACTTCCGCGCCGGCGGGCGGGGCGAGTCCATCCGGTTCGCGGTGGGCGAATGCTCGCTCGGATCGATCCTGGTGGCGCAAAGCGGCCGCGGCATCTGCGCGATCCTGCTGGGCGCCGATCCGGACGCGCTGGTGCGTGAACTGCAAGACCAATTTCCCCGGGCCGAATTGACCGGAGGCGACGCAGCGTTCGAAACCCACGTCGCGGTGGTGGCCGCCTTCGTCGAAGAGCCGGCGAGGGGTCTCGATCTTCCGCTCGACATTCGCGGCGCCGTGTTTCAGCGGCGCGTGTGGCAGGCCTTGCGCGAGGTTCCGCCCGGCGCGACGGCCAGTTACTCGGAGATCGCCCGGCGGATCGGCGCACCGGGTTCGGCGCGGGCGGTGGCGAACGCGTGCGCCGCCAACCCGCTGGCGGTGGCGATCCCCTGCCACCGCGTGGTTCGTAACGACGGGGGCGAAGGCGGGTACCGGTGGGGAGTGGAGCGCAAGCGGGCGCTGCTCGCCAACGAGGCGGCGCCAAGAGCGCTCACTCCGGGTAGTTCTCCTCGATCCCGCCCGCGTAGCGGTACTTCAACTGATACGGCAGCCACACGGCCTGAATCGTCGCATGCGAGTCGGACTCCTTACGGGCCCGCGTGAACGACCCGATCTTGGAACCCCAGCCGCTCGAGGACCGCGTCCAGCCGCCACAAGACCGCGCGCCGCCCGCCGCCAGCGCGATCGCTGCTTTCTTCATCGACTAAGCAATAATAACCCGCGCCGCTCCGCCACGCGCAACCGAACCCCCACGGAGTCCGTCCTGTTCGTATGCATCGAATTCTTTCCCTTGCCATCCTGGCCATTCCAGCGTTCGCGCAAACCGCTGTCCGCGACGACCGCTGGCGCGCCGACATCGACTTCCTCACAGCACAACTCCCTACCCGTCACCCGAACCTTTTCACCAAGACCAGCCGCGAGGATTGGCTCGCGCTGACCGCCCGGCTGAAGGCCGCCGTGCCGGAACTGCCCGACTATCAGGTCCAAGCCGGCATCGCGCGGCTGGTCGCGGCCGGCGGAGACGCCCACACCTCCGTGACGGCCATTGCCGCTGGATCGCGCAACTTCCCGATCCGTGTGCAGTGGTTCGACGAAGGATTATTCGTCACCCGCGCCGGCGTGCCCGTCGCCCGCGCTCTCGGGAAGAAACTGGTCGCCATCGGCGGCGTCCCCATCGAGGCGGCTTATGACAACGTCAAGCAGTTCCTGTCCTATGAGAACGAATACTGGGCCCGCCAGATCAGCCCTGCGTACTTAGTCAACGCCGAATTTCTCCACGCCGCGGACGTGTTGCCCGCGGTGCGGCCCACGGCGTTCACTTTCGAGGACGCCGCCGGCGCGCGCTTCTCCCTCGAGATCGCGCCGGGCGACCTCGGCACAATCCCCGCCGTCTGGCCGGCGCGGCCTCGCACTCCCCTTTATCAGCGCAACGCCGATCTCTACTATTGGTTCGAATGGCTCCCGGAGGCACTCTTGTCCAAAATAGACTCCTAAGTCGAGAGCACATCGCAGGTCTGGACGGAGCGCCGAAGGAGGAAAGGCCCCCCTATACTTGATCGAAGCGGGGATGGTTCGTTTTGACGGCGTTCCACCCCGGCGACGAACCCT
>SYLY01000012.1 GCA_005808475.1 Acidobacteriota bacterium | reverse complement strand
AGGCCCTAGGCGGCCTTGGAGCGGCCTTGGATGCCGCCGATCGAGGCACGGAAATCGTCGCCCTCCACATTTTCGGGGCGGCCGCCCGGGCCGGGCCCCGAGGTTGGTCCGATTTTGCGGATCTTGGGACAGGCTCTAACTAGCTGCCGGCAAAGGAATGCCATGCAATACGGAATACTAGATTCCGGCGCGGACGTCGCGTGGTCGACCGTGAGCGGACGACTGTTGGGGTGCAAGTGTGACGGAGACTGGTGGCTCAGGGTGATGCCGATGTTCGAGGATACATCACGGGTTGTGGACGGCATCGTCGATGCCAGTGGGCACTTCGAAATCGCCGCAAGTTCCAAGGCGGGCTCTAGATCATTGTCGTCGGAAAAGATACTGAACCAATCAAGGCACTCTCAGCCAAGATCATGTCGGGGGGTAAGAATGATGTTCCGGACGTAGTTCTTCGGGGTCTCGGCCCCAAATAGGTAAGGGGCGTGGATCGGCTAGCTTAGCTAACTAACCCGGTCCGCTACGCCAGGATCTGCTTCACCACATTGCCGTGCACGTCGGTGAGCCGGAAATCGCGGCCGCCGTAACGGAAGGTGAGGCGCTTGTGATCCAGGCCGAGCAAATGCAGGATGGTCGCGTTCAGATCGTGCAGGTGGACTTTGTCTTCCACGGCGCTGCCGTTGACGTCGCAGGCGCCGAACCGCGTGCCGCCCTTGATGCCGCCGCCGGCCACCCACATCGAGTAGCCGCGGTTGTTGTGCTGCCGTCCATCGCCGCCCGGTCCCTGCTCGTGCGCCGACCGGCCGAACTCGCCGCCCCACACGAGGAGCGTGTCGTTGAACAGGCCGCGCTGCTTCAGGTCCTCCATCAGCGCCGCGATGGGCTTGTCGATCGCCGCCGCGTTGGAGGCGATCTTCGACTTCAACTGTTGGTGCTGATCCCAGCCGTTCATGTTGAGTTCGATGAAGCGCACGCCCGCCTCCGCCATGCGTCTTGCCAGCAGGCACTGCGATCCGAAGGCGCGCGTTTCGGTCTCGTTGATGCCGTAGGCGTCAAGCGTCGCCGCCGATTCCGTCTTCACGTCCATCAGCTTCGGAACCGCGCCCTGCATGCGGAAGGCGAGTTCGTACGACTCGATCAACCCTTCGAGCTCGTTGTCGGCCTTGGCGTGCGCCAGCGTCTCGCGGTTCATCTCCTGCACGAAGTCGATCTGGCGGCGCTGCTTTTCGGCCGTCAGTTTCGCGTTGCGGATGTTCTCGATCGGGAGTTGCCCACGCTGGATCGTGATCGCCGTTCCCTGGTAGGACGCGGGCAGGAACGCCGATCCGTACAGAGCCGCGCCGCCCAGTCCCACCGGATTCATCGTGATGAACCCCGGCAGATCCTTGTTCTCCGTGCCCAGCCCGTAGACCACCCACGATCCGATCGAGGGACGCACGAACGTGAAGCTGCCCGTGTGCATGAAGATCGACGCCTGCGGGTGCGCGGGCGAGTTGGTGTGCATCCCGTTCAGCAGGCACAGATCGTCGGCGTGTTTGGACAGATGCGGGAACACCTCGGAGATCATGAGGCCGCTCTTGCCGGACGGTTTGAACTTGTACACCGGGGCCAGCAGCTTTTGTTTGGCGCCTTCGACCGACTGGCCGGCCGCCTTCACCAACTCCTGGTTGTAGTCGAAGGTCTCGTGCTGGCTGGGCGCGCCCTGCATGAAGAGGAAGATGACGCGCTTCACTTTGGCGTCGAAGTGCGGTTTCCTGGGAGTGAGCGGATTCGCGTAGGCGGCCTTGGCGGCGAGGGCCTGCTCGGCTGCCATACCCGACAGCGCGAGGTAGGGAAATCCGGCGGCGGTGAGTTTGAGAAGATCGCGGCGGCTAGTCATGGTGGCTCCTGATTCAACTCCGGTAGCGGAACTCGGCGCTGCCGAACAGCGCGTGGATGAGGCGGGACCAGGCTTCGTGCTCGCGTTGGCCTTCCGACGCATCCTCCGACGATTGGATGGTGTCTTTCACGAAGGTCAACGCTCGGTCGATCTCGGACTTGGAAGGCTCGCGCGACAATACCTGCCGGTAGGCGCGGCGCACGCGGTCCTCGGAAGACTGCGATTTCGCGATCAGCCTCTCCGCCGCCACGCGGGACTTTCCTTCCACGAAGGGGCTGTTCATCAGGAACAACGCCTGCGGGGCGACCGTGGTGACGTCGCGGCGGCCGCGCGTTTCACTGGGCTCGGGGAAATCGAACGTCTCGAAGAAGCGCGACGGTGCGTTGCGAACCACGGGCACGTAGACGCTGCGGTAGTTCGCGGTGAGTTCCCACTTTTCCACCTGGCCGCCCTGGCGCGCCGGCTCGCCGAACCGCAGCCACTTGTAGATGGGCGACGCCTTCGGCGCGTCGAGTTGCAGATCGCCGCTGACCGCGAGGATTGCGTCGCGGATCGCCTCGGCTTCCAGCCGCCGGCGGTTGGCGCGCCACAGCGTCTTGTTTTCCGGTTCGGTCTCGAAGTTCTTGTCGTCGTGGCCGGAGGACAAGCGGTAGGTCCGGCTCAGGGCGATTTCGCGAATGAGCTTCTTCACCGACCAGCCTTGATCCATGAACCGCACCGCCAGATAGTCGAGCAGTTCCGGATGCGAGGGCCGCGCGCCGCTGGCTCCGAAGTTGTCCGGGGTTTCGACGATACCGCGTCCGAACATGTGCTGCCACACGCGATTCGCCATCACGCGGGCGGCCATCGGATTGTCGCGGCGGGTGATCCATTGCGCCAGTTGGAGCCGGCCGCTTTCGTTCTCGCCGATCGCCGGCGGTTGCTGGCCGCCAGGCGTCAGCACCTGCACGAAGCCGCGCGGCACCATGTCGCCGGGCGTGTGCGCGTCGCCGCGAACGCAGATCGCGTTGTTCTCCATCTTGGCCGCTTCGCCCGCGCCCATCACCAGATTCTCCGGCAGCGGCAGCGCTCCCACTTCGCGCGCCAGCTTCGCCACCTCGGGCCGCTTCCGCTTGGCGCCCATTTTCTGGATCTCGCCCATCAGCGTCTCATACTTGCCGGCGATCTCCTTGATCTGGTCCGGCGACTTGTCCGGATAAGCGCGAACGCCCTCCATCCTCGCCAGCATGTTCGGATAGAAGAAGAGTTGATTCAGAGGCGGGCGGCGGCGCAATCCGTTCTTCAGTTCCGTGCTGCGGAAGATGCCGGCCATCGCATAGTAGTCCTTGGTCGGGATCGGATCGAACTTGTGATCGTGGCAGCGGGCGCAGCCGACCGTCAGCCCGAGGAACGCCTTCGAGGTCGCGTTGATCTGCTCGTCGATCACGTCCATCTGGTAGGTGCGAACGTCGAGTTCGTTCAGATCGTGAGCGCCGAGCGCCAGAAATCCGGTAGCCACCACGTTCCGGTTCCGCTCGTCGTTGTCCGCGGCCGGCAGCAGGTCGCCGGCGAGTTGCTCGGCGATGAACTTGTCGTAGGGCTTGTCCTTGTTGAACGCGTCGATCACCCAGTCGCGATAGCGCCATGCCACCGGGAACGCCTGGTTGCGGGTGCGGCCCATGGTCTCGGCGTAACGCGCCACGTCGAACCAGTGGCGTCCCCAGCGCTCGCCGAACCGCTCCGAAGCCAGCAGCCGGTCCACGACCTTGGCAAAGGCGTCCTTGGTCTTGTCGGCCACGAACGCGTCCACTTCCTCGGGCGTGGGTGGGAGTCCAGTCAGGTCGAAGGCCACGCGGCGGATCAGCGTCCGCTTATCGGCGTCGGCCACCGGAGTCACCGCGGCGGCTTCCTGCTTGGCGAGGATGAACTTGTCGATCGTGGTCTGTGCCCACGCCTTGTTCCTGGTTGCCGGGATCGCGGGCATTTGGGGCGCGCGGAAGGTCCAGATGCGGCGCGCCTTCTCGAAATCGATCTGCTTGTAGACGACCGGGGCCTCCCCGTCGCGGGGATCGGGGGCGCCCATTGAGATCCACTTCTCGATATCGGCGATGGCGGCATCGGAGAGTTTGCCCATCGGCGGCATCTTCACTTTGCCGTCGTAGCGCAACGCCGTCAATATGTAGCTGCCTTCGGGCTTGCCGGGCACGACCGCCGGGCCGGACTCGCCTCCATGCCGGATGGCGTCCCGTGTGTCGAGCACCAAGCCGCCGCGGGCGGTCTTGGCGTCCTTGGAATGGCACATGTAGCAGTTCTTCACGAAGACCGGACGGATCTTGGTTTCGAAGAACTCCAACTGTTCGGCCGTAGGCTTGGCATCGGCCGCCGCCAGTGCCGCGGCGAGGGCCAGCGCCGCGAATGGGAGTCGTCCAGCAGAGTTCAAATGCACCTCTCTTCGGGGACCAACACGGGCAAATCCAAAAAGTTGCTTCGGATGATAGTATCAGATGGAATTGCGGGTGGCAATCGGGCATCAATACGAGGCGGGAGGGGAATCTTACCGCACGCGCCCATGCCGAAGGTACAGCGCGGGCATCAGGAACAGGTTCAGCAGCGTGGAACTGGGCAGGCCGCCCAGAATCACGACCGCCATCGGTGTTCGATCTCATGGCCCGGCTTGCTTCCCCCCAACGCGATGGGGAGCAACGCCAGCGCCGTTGCGAGCGCCGTCATGAGCATGTTCCAAAACGCGATGGCGGCGCACTCGTCCGCGCTGAGAGGCTGTTTCCAATCGATTCCCGGCGGCCGCGGCGGACGCCCCATTTGGGGCGGCGATTTCGCCGGCCGGCGCAACGGTGGCCTGCGCCCCGGCCGCCGGGGCCGCCCGCGCGGCCCCTTTGCCTACGATATGGTCAGGCGGCGCGGCGGACCGGCGGTGTCAGCGGTCCGCGTTCGTCTTCTCCTTCGTTGACGGTGCGAACCGTCGTGCGCAACTCGTCGACGCTCAACCGGCCCGCGTTATCGAAGTAGTCGTCGAGCGGGAATAGCGGGTAGGGGCGGATGTCCCGGAAAGTGGCGCCGAGCTTTTGTTGGATGCGGTAGACCGTGTGGAAGAAAGGTCCGCGCTCCATGCCGAACTGGCGCATGCACAGCTTCCAGTTCGCGCCATACAGATAGTAGTACTTGAACATCGTGAACTCTTCTCCGGTGAGCGTGCGCCGCGCGATCAGATAGAAGTCGGCGAGGTACTCTTCCTTCTTGCGGCCGTAGAAGCAGCGGCGGAGCTGGCCGGAACTGCGCTCGAGGGTGACCCCTCTCAGGGAAGTCTCGCTTTCGGCGCATTCGCGGAAGCGCCTGAAGCAGGCGCGGAAGATGTTTCGCAGGACGCAGGAGCAAGACAACGCTTGTCCTTTTCTTCCGGGGCGGTGGCCAACGCCGTGGCACCGCGTGCAGTCATGCGAGGCCAGCAGCATGTCGTGGGACGAATTCCAGTCCATTGTCATTTTGTTTTCCTCCGGACGCCCGCGGTTAGCCTCTCTTCGTGGTAGCCGCCGGATGCGTCCGTCTCTTGCATGATTTAGATGCTATTATTTTTAGAATTACCGTCAATTGCCGTTTTCTGAATTTTGGCCTCCGCGCACGGTATAGTTGCCTAAATCATTGAATAATAGCATCATTTTGGATTCGGAGGCGAGCGGCATTCGGTGGAAAATTTGTGAATAAATAGCCAAAAATATCCGATATATTTCTACTAGGAATCGCTTCATGCTTCTCTCCGGTCTTCTCGATGCCCTGCGCGTGGAACTGCTGCGGCGAATCCACGCGGGCGACTTCTCCGAACGCTCGCTCGCCCGGCGCGCCGGGCTTTCCCAATCCCACGTGCACAACGTGTTGAAGAATGCCCGCCCCCTGTCGCCGCGCGTGGCGGATGCGTTGCTCGTCGCGATTCGCTGCTCCGTGCTCGACTTGGCGGCGGCCGAAGCGCCGCGCAAGCCGCCGGTTTCCGAATCCGGCGGGACCGGATCCTATCGCGGGCGGACCGCCTCCGAGTAGGTTTCCAGCACCTGCCGGGCGGTGCGCTCCCAACTGAACTTGCGCGACTGTTCGTAGCCGGCGCGAATCAGGCGCTGGCGCAGTTCGGGGTCCGTCAGGACTTCCTTCAGCCCGCGCGCGATCTCGAATACGTTGTCGGGGCTCACCTGCAGCGCCGCGTCTCCCACTACCTCCGGCAGCGAACTGCAGTTCGACGTGACCACCGGCGTGCCGCACGCCATCGCCTCGAGCGGCGGCAGTCCGAACCCTTCGTGCAGCGACGGGAACGCGAACACCGCCGCCGATTCGTAGAAGGCGCGCAGGGTGTCGAACGGAACGTGGCCGAGGAATCGCACCGATCCGCCCAGTCGCGACTGCGCCGCCGCGCGGCGCACCTCCGGGTGGCGCGAGATTTCATCTCCGATGATGACCAGGCGCAGGCTGTTCCAGCGAATGTCGCCGTCGAGTTCGGCCTTGAGAACCGAGAACGCCTCGATCAATCGCGGCAGATTTTTCTGCGGCTTGATGTTGCCCGCGTAGAGCGCGTACGGATAGTCGACCTGGTAGCGCTGCAGGATGCGCTGCCGCTCGTGTTCCCAGGCTCCGGGTCCGGCGGCGCGGGCGTCGGCCGGCATGGCGTGCTCGGCGAACCGGGGATCGGGCGCGTTGTAAATCCGGCGGATGTGATCGTGCGGGATCCCGAGAACGGACTCGATCGACCGCCGTGTCGCGCTCGACACCGTGATCACCTTGGCGGCGCGCATCAGTCCACGCCGCGCGCGCATCATGCTGAACTGGTTTCGAATCCCCGCGCCGGCGAACAACTGGCGGCTCATATCGTGTACCGTGACCACGTAGGGGCGCGGCATCAGCAGGGGAACGCGGTTCAGCGGGATGTGGTAGAGATTGGCGCTCATCCGCCGCAGGAACGCCGGAAACGCGATGTGGTCGATCTTCTCGAGATCGGCGTGCGAGTAGACCGCGGTTTGGAAGTTCGGCGGCAGATCCGGAAAGCGGCGCTGGTCCGCCTGTTGGCAGACGAGCGTGTACTGGTTGGCGGGATCGATCGCGCCCAGCGCCCGCACCAGGTTTCCGATGTACGTGCCGATACCGAAATCCTGGATGTGGCGCGCATCAATGGCGATCCGCACGGGCAGCTACCGCGCTACTGCTTCCAGGCGTAGAGCGGGAACCGCGCGGTAAGCGTCCCGACGCGGCTCTGGACTTCGGCGACGATCCCTTCGATCCGTTCCGGCGCTCCGGCCAGTCCCTCGAGCACCCGCGCGATCAACTCGGAAACCTCCGCCATCTCTCCGGCGCCGAAACCGCGGGTGGTGACGGCGGGGCTCCCCAGCCGAATACCGCTCGGGTTCATCGGTGGATTCTTGTCGAACGGGATCGCGTTCTTGTTGACCGTGATGTATGCGCGATCGAGCGCGGCCTCGGCCTCCTTGCCGCGAATCCCCTTGGAGAAGACATCCACCAGGATCAAATGGCTGTCGGTGCCGCCGGAAACGATCCGGTATCCATGCGACCGAAGCGATTCGCCCATCACCCTTGCGTTGATCCGCACTTGGCGCTGATAGGAGCGGAACTCGTCCGTCATCGCCTCCTTGAAGCAAACCGCCTTGGCGGCCATCACGTGGCATAGCGGACCGCCCTGCGCTCCGGGGAACACCGCCCGGTCGATCGCGGCGCCGTACTTCTCCCGTGCCAGGATCAGGCCGGATCGCGGCCCCCGCAACGTCTTGTGCGTGGTGGAGGTGACGATATCGGCGTGTTCGCAGGGGTTCGGATACTCGCCCGCGGCGGAGAGCCCGGAGAAGTGCGCCATGTCCACCAGGAAGATCGCTCCCACCGAATCGGAGATCTGGCGGAATCGCGCGAAGTCGATCGTGCGCGGATAGGCGCTGCCGCCCGCGATGATCATCTTCGGCTTGTTCTCTTCGGCCAGCCGCGCCACCTCGTCATAATCGATCAACTCGTCTTCGGCGCGGACGCCATAGGGAACCACCTTGTACGTCTTGCCCGAGAAGTTGAGGTGATGTCCGTGCGTCAGGTGGCCGCCGTGGGCGAGGT
>SYLY01000124.1 GCA_005808475.1 Acidobacteriota bacterium | reverse complement strand
GTCTTGCCGGTGCCCGTCGGCCCGATAAGCAGGATGTTGCTCTTGCCGAGCTCCACTTCGGCGGACGGGCGCTTGTTCATCTGGAGCCGCTTGTAGTGGTTGTAAACCGCCACGGCGAGCTTGCGCTTGGTGATGTCCTGTCCGACCACGTACTGGTCGAGGTACTCTTTCAGTTCGAGCGGCTTGGGGAGCTTGTTGGGAAGCCCCTTTTCCGGCTCTGTACGGTCGTCCTCGAGAATCGAGTTGCACACCGCGATGCATTCGTCGCAGATGTACGCCCGAGGATAATCGCTCGGCGACGAGATGAGCTTGCCGACGACGTCCTGACTCTTATGACAGAAGGAACAACGGAGTGTTTCGTCGGATCCGGATCGCTTCAACGGTTCCCCTCCCGGGCTTGGCGTGGCCGCTCGGCCATGTTTGGACTTCTCACCGGCCCTTTCATTATCTCAGGGATTGGGCGAACCCGGCAATCCCGCCCCTGGCTCAATCACCTAGGACCGAAGTTTTCTCCCGCCCGGCGGTACCCGCGCCGGGATAAAATGACGAAATCGACATGCGCATCACCCGCCGCGGACTGTTTCGCCATCTCGCCGCCGCCCCACTGGCCGCCGCGACCCGTCCCCGAAACCGGCCCAACATCGTCTTGATCCTCGCCGACGATCTCGGCTACGGCGACGTAAACGTCTACAATCCGGAGTCGAAGATCCTGACACCCAACCTCGACAAGCTGGCCCGCCAGGGCGTGCGCTTCGTCGATGCGCATACCCCCTGCGGAGTCTGTTCGCCTACCCGGTACGGTCTTCTCACCGGCCGCTATCCCTGGCGCACCGAACTCAAAACGCAGGTCTTGTGGCCCTGGGACCGGCCACTGATCGAAAAAGACCGCCTCACGTTGCCGAAAATGCTGAAGGCCCACGGCTATCACACCGCCGCGTTCGGGAAGTGGCATCTCGGCTGGGATTGGGAGACCACCGACGGATCGAAGGTGAACTCCCAGGTGCGCATCGGAGATCCGCAACGCGAGATCCGTAACGAGTTCGCGAAGAAGGTCCGGTTGGACCGCCCGGTGCGCGAAGGTCCCACCACCCGCGGCTTCGACTACTACTTCGGCGTCGATCTCCCCAACTTTCCGCCCTACACGTTCATCGAGAACGAACGGTTGCTGGCGGCGCCCACCGAACAGAAGCCGGATTCGATGTTCGGATGGCCCGGCGCGATGAAGCCCGGTTGGAAGCTCGAGGGCGTGATGCCGGAGATCACCCGCCGCGCCGTGGCGCACATCAAGGATCGCGCCGCGCGCCGCGACCCCTACTTCGTTTACTTCCCGATGACCGCTCCCCATACGCCGGTCGCGCCGGCCGCCGAGTTCACGGGCAAGAGCAAGGCGGGCAAGTACGGCGACTTCGTCCAGCAGGTGGATTGGTCGGTGGGGCAGGTGATGGATGCTATCCGCGACTCGGGAACCGCGGAGGATACCGTCGTCGTGTTCACCAGCGACAACGGACCGGAGAACCTCACCTACCCGCTGCTCCAGGAGTTCGAACACGGAAGCCAGGGTCCGTTACGCGGCGCCAAGCGGATGCTGTGGGAGGGTGGGCATCGCGTGCCGTTTCTGGCATGGGGGCCGGGCCGCGTGCCCGAAGGCCGCACCGAAAAGGAAGTGATCTGCCTGACCGACATGATGGCGACCTTCGCCAAACTGGTGGGCCATAAACTGCCGGACGCCGCCGCCGAGGATAGCTATGACGTGGGCGCGGCGATGTTCGGCAAGACCGCCGGGCAGCCGCGCGACAAGGCGATCCGCGAAGCCACTGTGCATCACTCGATGAACAACGAATACGGGCTTCGGCAGGGCGACTGGGTGTTGATCGAATCGGAGAAGAGCGCCCATGGCGCCGCCGAGCCGCCCTGGTGGAAAGAGCGGTTCGGCGTCGGCAAGCACTCCGAGCCCGCCGAATTGTTCCATCTGAGCGAGGATCTCCGCGAGACCAAAAACCTGTACGCCCAATATCCGGACCGCGTGCGCCAGATGCGCGCGCTGCTGGAACGCTACAAGAGCGAAGATCGCAGCGCGCCGAGACGAAGATAGGCGTGACTGGAATCGTCATCCCCACGCTCGACGAAGCGAAGCGAATCGGGCGGCTGATCGCGGCGTTGCGCGATCTGGAGGGGGAGAAGGACATCGTCGTGGCGGACGGCGGCAGTTCCGACGGAACGGCGGAGATCGCGCGGGCGGCGGGCGCCAGGGTGGTGCTGTCGCCGCGCGGCCGCGGTGCGCAGTTGCAAGCCGGCGCGGCGGCGGCCAGGGGCGATGCCTTGTGGTTCGTGCATGCGGATAGCCGGCCGGAGCCGGGTTCGCTGGCGGCGATCGAGGCCGCTCTCGCCGATCCGGCCGCGGTGGGTGGCGACTTCCGCGTCGTCTTCGATGGCGGCGGCCGTGCCGCGCGCAGCATGACTTGGATCTACCCCAAGTTGCGTTGGCTGGGGTTGTCGTACGGCGACGCCGGAATATTCGTACGCCGGCCGGCCTACGACGCCTGTGGCGGATTCCAGCAGATGGCTCTGTTCGAGGATCTGGATCTGTTGCGCCGGCTGCGACCGCATGGCCGGTTCGTGCATTTGGGCCACTCCATCGCGACATCGTCCCGCCGGTTCGAGGGGTGGAACTACCCGCGCGCCTGGGCCGTTTGGATCGCTCTGCAGAGCTTGTACTGGGCGGGCGTTTCGCCGGACGTGCTGGCGAAACTCTACCGCCGCGCGCGGTAATTCTCCGCACCCATGCGCGACCTCACCCACTTCGCTCAGAGAACGGGGCGTTCTCCCCGTTCGTAGACGACGTGCGCCCGGCCCACCAACAAAGGATCGAGCGGCCCCACGTGTT
>SYLY01000123.1 GCA_005808475.1 Acidobacteriota bacterium | reverse complement strand
GGTTAACAAGTTTGTGTTCCAGGCAGCCACCGGCCAGCCACTCACAGTGTGGCGCGAAGTTGAACAGCTGGTGCGGCCGTACCTTGCGCAGCAAATCGTCGAGGTCGAACGTTTGCGGCTTCTTCACCAGCCCGCCCACGGTGAACATCCACGGCGAGGCCTTGAACTTGCCCACCAATTGGCGAACCGCTTGCTTGTCGGTGGGATGGAATTCGTAGTAGTTGTTGTAGCCGGTGGCCGAGTCCTCATCGGTGACGGGACGATCCAGTGTGAACTCGGTGTTGCGCTTGGCTGGATAGAGGCTCTTCTTTTCCCCCTCGGCGCCCAGCAGCGTGCCCGCTCCGGCGAACCCCAGGCCTTGCAACAATTGGCGGCGGTTCCAGTACGCGCCTTCCGGCGTAGCATCGCGCCCGGCGATCTCCCAACCTTTCGGAATCCTGATCAGCATCGATGTTCCTCTCCTCGAATCATCCTAGCACCCGCGCCGCGCCTGCCTGGCGCGCGATAATGACCGGATGCGTTCTCTCCTACTTCATACGCTGGCGTGGGCGCTCCTGGTTTCGGCGGAGACGCAGTTTCCGGCACATAAGATCGCCGGCAACCTCTTCTACGTAGGCTCGGTGGAATACGCGGCCTACCTCGTCGCGACCCCCCAGGGCCACATCCTGATCAACTCGAGCTTCGAGGAGTCCGTGCCGCTCATCGAGCAGAGCGTCGCCAAGCTGGGCTTTCGGTTCAAGGACGTCAAGATTCTCCTGACCAGCCACGCCCATGCCGATCACATCGCCGGCTGCGCGGCGGTGAAGCAAAGCACCGGCGCCAAAGTGATGATCATGCGCGGCGACGAAGACATCGTCGCGTCAGGCGGCCAGGGCGACTTCCAGTACGAGGACTCCCGCTTCAAGCCCTGCGCCGTCGACCGCGTGCTCGAGGACGGCGACACCGTCACTCTCGGCGGCGCCACGCTCACCGCTGTCCTCACCGCCGGCCACACGCGCGGCTGCACCACCTGGACGATGACCGCGACCGAAGACGGAAAGAAGCTGCTCGCGGTGATCATCGGAAGTCCGAACGTGAATCCAGGCTACAAACTGGTGGGCAACGACAAGTATCGCGCGATCGCCGGGGACTTCCAAAAGACGTTCCACAAGCTGAAATCGCTGCGCGCGGACCTGTTCCTCGGCGCCCACGGGCAATACTACGGCCTCGAGGAGAAGTACCCCCGCCTCGGCGGGGGACCGAATCCTTTCGTCGACCCAGCGGGCTATCAGGCGTACGTCTCCGCGAAAGAGAAGGAGTTTCTCGGTAAACTGGAAGCGCAGAAACAAGGCCAATGACCAGGCGCCTGCTCCCGACCATCATGATCTCCACCCTGACCGCCGCCGGCCCCGCCGACCTCGCGCGCATGTCCGCAAGGTTCGTGCCGGTAACCCTCAACGCCGACACTTCCAAGCTCTCTCCCGGCGACCGCCGCGCGCTCGCCAAGCTGCGCGAGGCGGCCGCGATGATCGATGTGTTGTTCCTCGATCAGTTGTGGCTGGGCAACCGCGACCTGTACGCCAAGCTCAAGCGCGACCGCACCGCGCTCGGCAAGGCGCGCATCGACTACTTCTGGCTCAACAAAGGTCCATGGTCCGATCTCGACGAGCACCAGGCGTTCGTTCCTGGCGTCCCCGAACGAAAGCTCCCCGGCGCCAACTTCTACCCGGAGAACATGACCAAGGAGGAGTTCGAGACCTGGCTCAAGTCGCTGAGCGGAATCGAGAAGCAGCGCGCGCAGGGATTCTTCAGCGTGGTGCGGCGCGATGGATCGAGCAAACTTCGGCTGGTTCCGTACTCGAAGGAATACGAAACGCATCTGCGCCCGTTGGCCAGGGTGCTCGAGGAAGCGGCGGCGGCGACGCCCAACGCGTCCCTCCAACGCTTCCTGCGGCTGCGGGCGAAGGCCCTCCTCACCGACGACTACTACGAGAGCGACGTCGCGTGGATGGAGATGGACTCGCCGATCGACGTCACCATCGGACCGTACGAGACCTACAACGACGAACTGTTCGGCTACAAGGCGGCGTTCGAAGCCTACATCTGTTTGCGCGACGACGCCGAGACCGCCAAGCTCGAGTTCTTCGCGGGCCATCTCCAGGACATCGAGAACAACCTGCCCATCGACGCGCGGCACCGGAATCCAAAGCTAGGCGCGCTGGCGCCGATCTCGGTGGTGAACCAGATCATGGCCGCGGGCGACGGCGCCCACGGAATCGCCACCGCCGCCTTCAATCTCCCCAACGACGACAAGGTGGTCACCGAGAAGGGGGCCAAGCGCGTGATGCTCAAGAACGTGCAGGAGGCCAAGTTCCAACGCATACTCGCGCCCATCTCGCTGCGCGTGTTACCGGCGGCGGCGCGCAAGGATCTTGGCTTCGACTCGTTCTTCACGCACATCCTGGCGCACGAGTTGAGCCACGGGTTGGGTCCGCAGAAGAACGTGCGGCAGTCGCTCAAGAACTACTCCGGCGCGATGGAGGAAGCCAAGGCCGATATCACCGGTCTATTCCTCTTGCAGTATCTGATGGACCAGGGCAAGCTGCCCCATTCGGAACGCGCGTTGTACACCACGTTTCTGGCGTCGGCGTTCCGCACGCTGCGATTCGGCATACAGGAAGCGCACGGCCGCGGCATGGCGTTGCAGTTCAACTATCTGTCCGATCGCGGCGCGTTCGTGGTGAACGCGGACGGAACGTTCTCGGTGGATTTCGCGAAGGTGAAGGACGCGGTGCGTTCGCTGGCGCGCGAGATCATGACGATCCAGGCGGAAGGCAATTACGAGGGCGCGAAGAAGATGATGGAGGAGTTGGCCGTGATCCGGCCGCCGCTGAAGAAGGCGCTCGACCGGCTGGCGGATTTGCCCACCGATATCGTGCCGCGGTAGGCTTGCTCAGATGGCGGACGGGGCTCGACCGGTCAAGGTCTTTTATTCGTATAGCCGCCGGGACGAGGAGTTCCGGAAGCGGCTGGACGAGTCGTTGGCTATCCATAAGGACGGGCTCATCGAGGTGTGGTGGGACCAAGCCATCCTGGCTGGCGATGAGTGGCAAGGCGCGATCAATGAGAATCTGCGGGATGCTGACATTGTGCTGCTCTTGCTGAGTCCCTCGTTCCTCGCTTCGCCGCATTGCAAGGCCGAGATGCTAACCGCGTTGGATCGCCTCACGCGGAGGGACAGTGTCCGCGTCATCGGCATTCATGTCCGCGCGTGCGGCTTCCAGGACGCGGGCTTAGGGCATCTGCAAATGGTACCCAGGAACGGAAGGGCCGTGAACTCGCGGAAGGATGCGGACGAAGCCTGGGAGGAGGTGCGAGTGGAGATCGCCGAGGCGGCTCGCGCGATTCGGCCCAAGGCCGGCGAGATCCGGATGAACCCGAAGGATGGACTCCCGTACGTGTGGATCCCAGCGGGGAGGTTCCAGATGGGCTGCTCGCCAGGGGACAGGGAGTGCCTGGACGATGAGAAACCGGCACATGACGTGCGGATAGAGAGAGGCTTCTGGATCGGCCAGACTCCGGTGACACAGGCGGCTTATCGCAACGTGATGGGCGAGGATCGGAGCCTCCCGGTGGACGGCGTCAAATGGGACGAAGCTGTTCGCTACGCCGAATCCGTCGGTGGGCGGCTCCCAACGGAAGCCGAGTGGGAATACGCAGCACGGGCTGGATCGACGGAAGCGCGTTACGGGCCGATCGAGCGCACTGCGCGGTTTGATGGCAACTCGAAGGGCCACACTTGGCCGGTCGGGGGATTGGAGCCCAATGCGTGGGGGCTCCACGACGCGCTGGGCAACGTCTGGGAATGGACGGCCGATCGGTACGAGCCATACTCGGATGGAGCTACCATCCCAGCGCAATGGCTACTCGAAGGCGAGTACCGCGTCGTTCGCGGCAGCTCCTTTCTCTACCTCGCGGAGAACACCCGCGCGTCTCAGCGCCTCTTCAGGCCGGTTGACGTGAGGTTCAGGGACCAGGGATTCCGATGCGTGTGGTGCTGATCTCCTCTTACCGGCAGCCGGGGGGCGCACCAGGACTGTCCGCCCCCGGATGACACTAGTTCGGGTTTTACCGCCGCTTGTCGTGGAGCTTCTGGAACTGCCGCACCCACAGACTCCCCTGCCGGTCCCGCCGCTTGATCGCCAGCGCATCCCGCTCCCGCGACAGCTTGTCGTACGACGCCAACCGAGCCTCGTCCACCGCGCCCACTACCGCGCAGCCGGGCTCGCCCTGGTGCCGGCAATCTCGAAAGCGGCAGTTCACCGCATGCTCGGCGACCTCCGGGAACGCCGCCTCGACACTGGCCGCCTCCGCCCACGGCTGGATCTCGCGCAGACCCGGCTGATCCAGCAGCAGCCCTCCACCGGGAATCGGGAACAGCTCGCGATGGGTGGTCGTATGCCGTCCCCGGCTGTCGTGCTCCCGAACCCCCGCCGTCGGCTGCCGCTCCACACCCAGAAGCGTGTTGAGCAGCGTCGACTTCCCTACCCCCGACGATCCGAGCAGTGATGCTGTAACCCCGGGACGCAGCCACTCCCGCATCGCTTCGACGCCGGTTCCGTCGAGCGCGTTCGCCACGACGACAGGATGCCCCGCGGCCACCGATCGAGCCGCTCCGATCGCCGCGCCGAGGTCCTGGCAGAGATCGGCCTTGTTGAGCACCAGGACGGGCTCCGCGCCGGATTCGAGCGCCAGCACCAGATACCGCTCGATACGGCGCGGGTTCAGGTCGTTGTCGAGGCCGCTGACCAGGAACAGCGTGAGTTTTCGGCAAGCCTGCGCCGGACCGTCAAAATTGTAAACTCTCGCCCGGATCAGGCGGCGGCAGCCATCTTGGCCATCGTCTCGCGGTAGTTCCAAGGCATCCACGCGCCCGGCTCGGCCGCCAGTTCCTCGGCAT
>SYLY01000122.1 GCA_005808475.1 Acidobacteriota bacterium | reverse complement strand
TTCTGCACGCCGGGCCTGATCATCGCGTGCAAGCAGTTGCTGGAGCGCACTCCGAATCCCACCGAGGCCGAGATCCGGCACGGCATCGACGGCACTCTGTGCCGCTGCACCGGCTACCAGCACATCGTGAACGCGGTGCGCGCGGCGGCGGCGAAGATGAGCGCGTAAGGAGAACGGACATGGCCACTACCACCACCACTCCCACCAAGACCGAGAGCCTGATCGGGAAACGGCTCCGCCGGCGCGAGGATCCGCGGTTGATCACCGGCAACGCCACCTACGTGGACGACATCCAGTTGCCGGGCATGCACTACGCGTGCATCGTGCGCAGTCCGCACGCCGCCGCCAACGTCAAGAAGGTCGACATCCAGGCGGCGGCCGCCATGCCGGGCGTCGTCGCCGTGTTCACGGGCGAGGATACGAAGGACGTGGGTCCGGTTCCCTGCGGAGCTTCCCTGCCCGGCCTGCGCGTTCCGTATCATCACATTCTTGCCGTTGGCCGCGTGTATTTCGTGGGCCATCCGGTGGCCGTGGTGGTGGCCGCCGACAAGTACGTCGCAAGAGACGCAGCCGAGGCGGTGGAGGTCGAATACGAGGAACTGCCCGCCGTCGCCGATCCGGAAAAGGCGCTCGCCGAGGGCGCGCCCGCCGTGCATCCGGAATGGCCGGACAACGTGTCGTTCAACTTCCATCAGGAAGGCGGCGACTGCGCGGCCGCGTTCGCCGAAGCCGACGTGGTGGTCAAGCAGCGGATCACCAGCCAGCGCCTGATCCCGACGCCGATGGAGACGCGCGGCGTCGTGGCCGACTGGAAGACTGGCGACCGTTCTCTCATCGTCTACTCGTCGACGCAGATCCCGCATCTTCTGCGAACTCTGGTGGCGGGGATGCTCGCATTGCCGGAGCACAAGACGCGGGTGATTACGCCGGAGGTGGGCGGCGGATTCGGCTGCAAGCTCAACGTCTACGCCGAGGAAGCGTTGATGGGCTTCGTGTCGATGAAGACGGGCAAGCCGGTGAAGTGGATCGAGTCGCGGCGCGAAAACTACCTGTGCACCATTCACGGCCGCGGCCACGTGGACTACTTCGAGATCGCGGCGAAGAACGACGGCACGATCCTCGGCATGAAGCTGAAGCTGATCCAGGATCTGGGCGCGTATCATCAACTGCTGACCCCCGCGATCCCGACGCTGTCCGTGCTGATGATGCCGGGATTGTATCGATTCCGCAATATCACCGCCGACATCGTGGGCGTGTTCACCAACTGCGTGCCCACCGACGCCTATCGCGGCGCGGGACGGCGGGAGGCGACGCACGGAATCGAGCGCATGGTGGATCTGCTGGCGGCCGAATTGAAGATGGATCCGGCGGAGATCCGGCTGAAGAACTTCATCCAGCCGGAAGAGTTCCCCTTCGCCACCGCCACCGGTCTCACCTACGACTCCGGCGACTACGCGCTGCCGCTGCGCAAGGCGCTCGAGATTTCGGACTACACGGGACTCCGCGCCAAGCAGGTGGAGGCGCGGGCGGCGGGCCGGCTGATGGGAGTCGGCATGTCCACCTACGGCGAGATCTGCGCGTTCGGCCCGTCGCCGGCGACGCCCGCCGGAGGCTGGGAAAGCGCCACCGTGAAGATCGAGCCGAGCGGCAAGGTCACCGTGCTCACGGGCGCGTCGCCGCACGGGCAGGGCGAGGAGACGACATTCGCCCAGATCGCGGCGGAAGAACTGGGCATCGATGTCGACGACGTGGTGGTACTGCACGGCGACACCGCGATCGTGCAGTACGGCATCGGGACGTTCGGCAGCCGCGGAACGGCGGTGGGCGGCCCGGCGCTCTATTACGCGTTGCAGGAGTTGAAGGCCAAGATCAAGCGGTTCGGCGAGATGATGCTCGACTCGAGCGACGTGTCCTTTGCCGGCGGCGTCTGCGTGTGCAACCAAACCGGCAGGAGTTGCACGCTTGCGGAAGTCGCCGGAGCCGCGCATCGCGCGATGAAACTGCCGCCCAAGACCGAGCCCGGCATGCAGGCGACCTACTTCTGGGAGCCGCCCAACTTCACGTTTCCGTTCGGAGCGCACATCGTGGTGACGGAGGTGGACCGCGACACAGGGCAGATCGAAGTGACGCGCTACGTCGCGGTGGACGACTGCGGGCGCATCATCAATCCGCTGATCGTGGACGGACAGGTGCACGGCGGAGTGGCGCAGGGATTGGGCCAGGCGCTGTACGAACAGGCGGTCTACGACGACAACGGCCAGTTGCTGAGCGGCGAACTCACCGACTACGCCGTGCCGAAAGCGACCATGATGCCGTGGGTGGAGTCGCACCACACGGAGACGCCGTCGCCGGTGAATCCGCTCGGGGTGAAGGGCGTGGGCGAAGCCGGCACGATCGGATGTTCGCCCGCGGTGGTGAATTCGGTGGTGGACGCGCTGAGCCAGTTGGGCGTGCGCCATCTCGACATGCCGCTCACGCCGGAAAAGATCTGGAACGCGATTCAAGGAGGCCGGGCATGATCGCGCGGAACTTCGAATACTCGACGCCTTCGACGCTCGCCGAGGCGCTGGCGCTGTTGGCGGACGGAGAGGCGAAAGCGCTCTCGGGCGGGATGAGTCTCATCCCGCTGATGAAGCTGCGGCTCGCTTCGCCGGACCTGGTGGTCGACTTGAGCGGCGTGCCGGGATTGAACGGCATCGTGGAGACGGCGGACGGAATCGAGATCGGCGCGATGACGACGCACCACGACGTGGAGTCGTCCGCGTTGCTGCGGTCGAAGTGCCCCCTGTTGGCGGAGACCGCGGCGGCGATCGGCGACGTGCAGATTCGCAATCGCGGCACCATCGGCGGCGCGGTGGCGCACGCCGATCCGTCGGCGGACTACCCGGCGGCGCTGCAGGCTCTCGAGGCTCGCGTCAAGATCGCCGGCGTAGCGGGGGAACGGGTGGTTTCGGCGGCGGACTTCTTCGTCGACACGTTCACAACGGCGCTGGAACCCGGCGAACTGGTCACCGGCGTGATCGTACCGGCGGAGGCCGAGGGAACGGGTGTGAACTACACGAAGATGCTGCAACCGGCGTCGGGATTCGCGATCGTGGGAATTGCGGTGCGGGTGCGCAAGGACGGGTCCCTGGCGCGGATCGGCGTGACGGGCCTGGGAGCGAAATCGTACCGGGCGGAAGCGGCGGAGGCCAAGTTGGCGGCGGGCGACGTCGACGGCGCGGCGGCGCTGGTCGCCGATGGCGTGGAGGCCAACGCCGACATTCACGCGTCGGCCGCGTATCGCTCCCAAATGGCGCGCGTGTATGGGGCTCGCGCGATGCGGGCGGCCTTGAACCGGGCCGCATGAAGATCTCGGGAGCGCACAAGCTACCGCTCGGCCGCGACCGCGCGTTCCGCGCGATGCAGGATCCGGCGGTTCTGGCGCAATGCATGCCCGGATGCGAGTCGCTGGACCGGACGGGCGAGGACGAGTACGCGATGCGCATGAAGATGGCGCTGGCCGCGGTTACGGGCCAGTTCCAGGGAAAAGTGCGTATCGCCGACAGCGCGTTTCCGGAGAGCTTCCGGCTGATTGTCGAAGGATCCGGCAAGGTGGGCTTCATGAAGGGCGACGGCCTGGTGAGGCTCACCGAAGCCGCGCCGGACTCGACGGAAGTGGCTTTCGACGGAGATGTCCACGTGGGCGGCACGATCGCCAGCGTGGGGCAGCGGTTGATCGACGGCACGGCGAAACTGATGATCAAGCGGTTTTTCGACAAGCTGGCGGCCAAGGCGGCCGAGGTGGAATAGCGGCTTCGTAATCCGATCGACGCATTATTTTGGTAGCGTCGAAGTATGAAGTATTCGCTTGTGGTAAACGCTCTCCTACTCAGTACCACCATTCCGGTTTTCGGACAGGCGGTTGCCGGCTTCGGTGGAATTTCCGGCGTCGTTCGCGATCCGAGCGGCGCCGTCATACCCAACGCCCAAGTGGTCGTCTCCAACGAATCGAAAGGCATTCGCCGTGCGTTGAACAGCAATGCGTCGGGCGTGTTCAGCGCACCCGCGCTGGTCCCGGCCGACGGCTACCGCGTGGAAGTACAGGCTCCGGGGTTCGTCAACTTCGATACCAGGGGCATCTCGATTCTGGTCGGCCAGACGATGGATCTCGCGATCGTCATGCAGATCGGCACGGCGGCGACGGAAGTGCAGGTCACCGATGTCGCGGGCGTGGTCGAATCGACCAAGACCGACACGTCGCAGGTGGTCGACTCCCGCCAGATTCTGAACCTTCCGATCAACGGCCGCCGCGTGGATAGCTTCGTGCTGCTGACGCCAGCGGTGGTCGCCGACGGCACGTTCGGTCTGGTGAGCTTCCGGGGCATCGCCGGCGGCAACGCCTTCCTCACCGACGGCAACGACACCACCAACAACTTCTACAACGAAAACGCGGGCCGGACGCGCATCACGACGCAGATCTCGCAGGACGCCGTGCAGGAGTTCGAAGTGAAGACCAGCGGCTACTCGGCGGAATTCGGGCGCGCCTCGGGGGGCGTGATCAACACGGTGACGCGGTCGGGCGGCAACGAGATGCACGGCACGGGCTACTGGTTCTTCCGCAACCGTTCGCTCAACGCGCGCGATCCCTATTCGACGTTCAATCCGCCGGAGGTTCGCCACCAGGCGGGCGGGTCGATCGGAGGGCCGGTGAAGAAAGACCGGCTGTTCTACTTCTTCAACGGCGAGACGACGCGGCGCCGGTTTCCGCTGATCGCGTCCATGACACGCCCCCCGCTCTTCAATCCCGACGGCACGTTCGTGAATCCGGGTCCGGCGACGAGCCAGTGCACCGCCAGCGCGGCGCAGTGCGAAGCGGCGCGCCGGTTCTTCGACCGCCAGTTCGGCACGCTGCCGCGGACGGCCAATAGCGAACTGCTGTTCGGCAAGTTGGACTACCGCCCGAACGACCGCAACTCGATTTCGGCGAGCTTCAACTATCTGCGCTGGATCTCGCCGCTGGGCATTCAGACCCAGGCGGTGCTCAACACCGGAGCGGGCGTCGGCAACAACGCGGATTCGACCGTTCGCACGCGCTACGGCCGGCTCTCGTGGACGTCGATCCCGTCGAACACGATGGTGAACGAGGTGCGGTTCGGCTGGTTCAAGGACCGCTTGTTCGACGACTTCAACCCATCCCTCGTGCCGGCTCTGACGGGTCCGGTTTCGATCAGCGTGCAAGGCCAGACGAACGTGGGTGTTGCCGACGCATATCCGCGGCTCAATCCGAGCGAGAACCGGTATCAGCTCGCCGACAACCTGACGTGGACGCTCGGCAAGCACACGCTGAAGGTGGGCGTCGATTTCGTTCACACGCTCGACTACAACGACATCCTGCGCGGACGCTTCGGCTCCTACAACTACGCGACGTTTTCCAATTTCGCGTTGGATCTGACAGGCAACACAACCGGCGCCAAGCGATGGCAGACCTACGCGCAGCGCTTCGGAAATCCCGTCGCCGAGACCTGGATTCGCGACTACAACTTCTACGTGCAGGACCAGTTCCGGATCACGCCCAAGCTGACGTTCAACTACGGCCTGCGATACGAATACGCGACGTTCTCGCAGCCGAAACTGGTCAATCCCGACTATTCGCAGACCGGCCGCATTCCGCAGCCGGGCAAGAACTGGGCGCCCCGCGCGGGCATCGCCTACTCGCTGAATTCGAAGACCGTGATCCGCGCCGGATATGGTCTGTTCTACGCGCGCTTCCAGGGAGGTCTGGTCAACACGTTCTTCCTCGAGAACGGACTCTATCAACGGAACATCTCCCTGAACGCGGCGGTGGCGGCCGATCTGGCGGCGGGGCCCGTCTTCCCGCGTCCCTTGCCCGCGCTCGACCGCAATCCGCCGGCCGGAACCGTGGACGTCACGTTCGCGGCGCCGAACTTCCGCAATCCCTACACGCAGCAGGGCGACATCGCCATCGAGCGGGAACTGATGAAGGGCCTGGGCCTGACCGTCAACTACGTGTGGAGCCGCGGCAAACAGTTGACCACCGCGCGCGACCTCAATATCGGCGCGCTGGGTCCGGACGTGACGTACCGCATTCTCGATGTCAGCAACGCGCAGGTGGGAACCTACACCACGCCCACCTACCGGCTGGCCAATCGCGTGGACCCGCGGTGGCGGCGCGTGAACCAGGTGGAAAACGGCGGACTGCAGTGGTACGACGGCCTGGTGGTGCAGTTGAACAAGCGCATGTCGAAGACGGTGCAGGGATCGGTTTCCTACACGTGGTCGCACGCGATCGACCTGAATCAAGGCGGCGGCAACGACAACATCTTCTTCTCCACCGGGCCGCGGTCGCTGTTCAACGGCGACTACAGGCTGGACAAGTCGTCGTCGTCGCTCGATCAGCGGCACCGTTTCGTGGGGAGCTTCGTGTACGCGCCGGTGATCGCCAAGTACCAGAGTTCGGCCATGGCCAACCATTTGGTGAACGGCTGGCAGCTTTCAGGCATCGTGACGCTGGCTTCGGCGCAGCCGCAGACTCCGACGATCTTCGTCTCGGGCAATCCGTTCGCGGGCGCGGCGTTCAACAATTCGCTGAACGGATTCGGCGGAAGCACGCGCGTGCCGTTCCTTCCGGCCGCGTCGCTGCCGATCGACCAGATCTACCGGATGGATGCGCGTCTGACCAAGATCCTGGCGATCAAGGAGAAGATGAACCTGCAGCTCAACTTCGAGGCCTTCAACGTGTGGAATCACGTTTCCGACACGGCGGTCAACGGGCAGGCGTTCCAGGCCACCAACGGCGCGCTCACGCCGACGGCCCGGTTGGGTGAAGGGTCGGCTTCCCAAGGCTTCCCCGACGGGACGAATGCGCGCCGCGCGCAGGTCGGACTGCGGTTCGTGTTCTAACGGCCGAACAGGCCGCGAACCATCGATTCGAACCGGCGGCGAACCGGGGCCGAGAACGCAGCCACCATGAAGGTGCGAGCGTCCGGCCCCGCCATCGCCGCCACCACCGCCAACCCGAGCGTGGCCGCTGTCCGAAGCGCCACGCCCGTTCCGGACGCGTCGAGCGTTCCCGCTTCTATCCGCGCCCTGAAAGTTCTCATTTCTACCGGTCTCCTCTACCGCATATAGCGTCGAAAACGGGCGGAAAAGCTCAGGGCGCGGTACTTTTTTTTCCGGGTGGCCGGCCTGGAGTTGCGAAACCATACGCAGTAGTATAGTTTGGTGGCTGGGCGTGTCGCGATCCGGAGGTAAGATAAAAGATCGGCGTGCCTGCCGGAAGGCCAGGCGCGGCAGGGGCGCGGACCACACTCACCGGGCATGGGGCCGGGGGAGAATGGTGCGCGCCTCGCTAGCGATGCACGCCTTGAAAGGACGACAGTGACTCCAACGGATGTTCGAGATCCGAGCTACTTCCACAAAGTCGTGGACTGCCAGTGGGCGTGCCCGGCTCACACCAACGTTCCGGAATATATCCGTCTGATCGCGCAAGGCCGCTACACCGAAGCGTTCCTGGTGAACCGGAAGTCGAACGTGTTCCCGGGGATTCTGGGGCGTACGTGCGATCGCCCGTGCGAACCGGCCTGCCGGCGCGTGAGGATCGAGGAGAAGCCGGTCGCGATCT
>SYLY01000121.1 GCA_005808475.1 Acidobacteriota bacterium | reverse complement strand
TCTTGGTGCCGCCGATGCGGTAGTAGGGCACGCCGTCGAGCACCCGTAGCAACTTTGCCTGCGCCTTGGCGTCCAGCTCGCCGACCTCGTCCATGTAGATCGTACCCGAATTGGCCAGTTCGAACAGGCCCTGCTTGCCGGTCTCGGCGCCGGAGAAGGCGCCCTTCTCGTAACCGAACAGTTCGCTTTCCACCAGATGATCGGGCAGCGCGGCGCAGTTCACATCGACCCAGGGCTTGGCCGTCCTCAAGGAATGGTGGTGCAACGCCCGCGCGATGACCTCCTTGCCGCTGCCGCTTTCGCCGAGGATGATCACCGCCGCCGACGTCTGCGCGACCCGCTGCACGCGGCGCATCAGGTCTCTCATCGGCTCGCTGGAGACGACGACGGTCATTCCGAGATATGTTTCGATTTGCGCGGAGTTGCGCATAGTTTCCAACAAGTACTCCGGCAATTGTTCGTCAGTTGCGTGAAACATTCGTATAGTCCCGCTGTACCAAATAACCCTTATGCTTCCTAGCGCCGGCTAGGGCGCGAGCCTTATACGGCCGGATGCGCCATCTTTCGTTTTTGGGCTTCACGTATGAAGATCGGCCGCGCTGGAGCCGATTTTAATGACATGGGCCGAATCGCCATCTCCATCCTCCGGTACGTGGCCGGCTTGGCCGCCGTCCTGCTGTTGGCGGGCTTGGCGGGCGCCACTCTCGTCCGGCTCGCGCCCGGGTTCGATGCCGATGAACGCGAACTCGACGCCAGGCTAGGATCGGAGACGATCGCGGCCCTGCGCGCCGAACGCGCCGGCGAGTCGAACCTCGTGCTCTACTACTGGTCCTTCCTGGCCAGGCTCGTTCGCGGCGACCTGGGCGAGTCGCGCTCACTGCGCCAGCCGGTCGCTGGACTGCTGGCCGAGCGCGCTCCAGTGACGGCGAGGTTGGCGGGAGCGGGTCTGGCGGCCGGCTGGGCCGCGGGTTTGGCGTTAGCGCTCGTCGTGTCGCTGGGCCGAATTCCTGGCGCCGATCTAGCGGCCGGCGCCGCCACCGGAGCGTTCCTATGCGTGCCGGTGGCCCTGCTCGCCTTCGCCGTCCTCTACTGGGATGGACCCATTTGGATCTGCGTCGCAGCATCCATCTTCCCGCGCGTCTTTCGCTACACGCGGAACGCGATCGGCGAGGCCGCCGGAGCGATGCACGTGTTGTCGGCCCGCTCGAGGGGAGTGCCTGGGTGGGTGGTCGCGATACGCCACGTTCTGCCGCCGGTGGTCCCACAGACGGTGGCGTTGGCGGGAGCGACCGTAAGCGCGGCGTTGGGATCGGCGGTTCCGGTGGAGGTGCTGGGCGACGTCCCCGGGATCGGTCAACTGGTGTGGAAGGCGGCGAGTGGACGGGACCTTCCGGTGCTGGTAAGCCTGACCTTGCTGGTCACCGCCGTTACGCTCGCGGGCAACGCGATGGCCGACGGCGTTCTGGCGTTGTCCCGCCGCGGGAAGGCTTCGTGAGCGCCGCGCGCCGCGTTGGCCGGACACTGATGGCGCTGCTTTTCGCGGCGGCGCTGCTCGCGCCATTGGCGGCGCCGTACTCCTACGAGGAGCAGCACCGCGATTCGGTGGGCGAACCGCCGTCGGCGCGATTCCCGCTGGGAACCGACGACCTGGGGCGGGACCGCTTGTCGCGTCTGCTGTACGGCGCGCGCGTGTCGTTGCTGCTTGCGCCGGCCGCGGCGCTGGTGAGCGCTCTGCTCGGGGCGGCGGCCGGGGCCTTGGCCGGATGGCGGGGAGGATGGGTCGAGCGCGGAGTGAACCTGGCTGCGGACCTGTTTCTGTCGTTACCGTGGATGTTTCTTCTGTTGGCGGTTCGCGCGCTGCTTCCACTGAACGCTTCGCCGCCCGTCAGCCTGGCCGCGACCTTTGCCCTGCTTGCGGTGCTCGGTTGGGCCGGTCCGTCGCGAGTGTTTCGCGCGGTGGCGGCGAACGTGCGCGACTCGGGATTCCTGCTTCAGGCCCGCGCCTGCGGCTGCCGCCCCTCGGCGATTCTGTTCCGGCACCTGATGCCGGCGCTACGGCCGGCGATCTCCGCCCAGTTCTGGATTTCCGTGCCGTTGTTCGTGTTGAGCGAAGCCAATCTCAGCTTGCTGGGTCTCGGCGTAGGCGAACCGCTGCCTTCGCTCGGAGGCTTGCTCGCCGATCTGCAGGACTATGCTTCGATTCCGTCCCGTCCCTGGGTGCTCGCGCCCGCGGCGGTTCTGATCGCGGTGATGACGTGTTTCCAACTTTGCGTTTCCAGAGAGGAGGTCCGGCCTTGAAGCGACTATTCGCCGTGCTGGTGTGCGCCGCCGCGATCATGGCGCAAATTCCCGGTGGGACGCTGCGGTTCTGCTTGAAGAGCGAGCCTCGCACGTTCGATCCGCACCTGGTCGCCGAGGAGGCGTCGGAGGCCATCCGGTACCTCACCGCCGGCGCGCTGGTCCGATTGAACCGCCACACCCAGAAAGTGGAGCCCGCGCTGGCGTCTTCGTGGAAGATCTCCGAGGAGGGCCGGAAGATTGTGTTCCAGGTCCGTCCCGGCCTGAAGTTCTCCGACGGGACGCCGTTCGGGCCCGCCGATGCCGCCTTTTCCATCCGGCGGCTGCTCGATCCCAAGCTTCACTCCGCCACCGCCGAGGCGTTCCGGTCGGCCGATGGCGCGGCTGTGGTGGAAGTGTCCAAGGACGCCGTGACCGTTCGCTTTCCGGCGCCGGTGGCCGGCTTGCCGGGGCTGTTCGATCAAGTCGCGATCATGAGCTCGGTGTCGCCGTTGAAAGAGAAGGCGGTGCTCGGACCGTTTCAGGTGAAGGAGTACAAGGCGGGCCAGTTCGTGCTGTTGTCCCGCAATCCGCATTACTGGAAGAAGGACGCCGCTGGCCGCGCACTGCCGTATCTCGATTTCGTGCGCCTGGACATCCAGCCTAACCGCGAGATCGAACTGCTGCGTTTCCGGCGAGGCGAGGTGCACCTGATCAACCGGGTGGAACCGGATCTGTTCGACCGGCTGGTGAGCGAGCATCCTGAATGGGTCCACGACGGTGGGCCGTCACTCGAATCCGAGTTGATGTGGTTCAACCAGGCTCCGAAATCGCCGGTGGCGGCGGCCAAGCGCGGCTGGTTCTCGGAGGCCGGATTCCGGCTGGCCGTATCGGAGGCGATCCGGCGCGAAGACATGTGCAAGGTGCTGTACAAGGGCCGCGCGGCGCCGTCGCCGGGACCGGTCTCCCCGTCGAACCGCGCCTGGTTCAACACATCGCTCAAGCCGTTCGCCCACGATCCGGCCAGGGCGATGAAACGGCTCGAAAAGCTCGGGTTCCGGCGGGAAGGGGACCGGCTGCTCGACAGGACGGGCCAGCCGGTGGAGTTCTCGATCGTCACTAACACGAGCAAGACGCGCGAGCGGCTGGCGGCGATGGTGCGGCAGGATCTGGCGCGGATCGGAATCAAGGTGAACATCGTCGCGCTGGACTTCCCGTCGCTGATCGAGCGCATCACCCGAACCTTCGACTACGAGGTGTGCATGCTGGTGCTCACCAATGTGGACATCGACCCCAACGGCCAGATGAACGTCTGGCTCAGTTCGGCCGCGACGCACCAGTGGAATCCCAGCCAGCCCACGCCCTCCACGCCGTGGGAGGCCGAGATCGACCGTTTGATGCGGGCGCAGGCGGCGGCAGGCGATGCAAGGAAAAGGAAGGCGCTGTTCGATCAGGTGCAGAAGATCGTGGCCGAGCAGGTCCCGTTCGTCTATTTGGTGAACCGCCATGCGCTGTCGGCCGCTTTGCCCGGGCTGAAGAACGTGCGCGTCACCCCGCTTCACCCGCATGCCTTCTGGAACGCCGAGGAACTGTACTGGGCCAAGCCGGCGAACGAGGCTTCCGGGGGCGGCTTGTGACCTGGTTGCTGGATGCCGAGGTCGACGCCGGCTATGGCGGCAAGCCCGGTGCGTTGCGGGGCGTGCCGTTGCGGATCGGGCGTGGCGAGATCGTCGCGCTGATCGGTCAGAGCGGGTCGGGCAAAAGCACGCTCGGGCTCGTGGTGACCGGCTTGCTTCGGTTCCGGGGCGGCCAGGCGTCCGGGCGCGTGATGTTCGAGGGCGAGGACCTGCTGGCCGCGAGCGAACGCCGGATGCGCGAGATCCGGGGTAAGCGCATCGGGCTGGTGTTCCAGAGCGCGGCCACGGCGTTGAACCCCTCGCTGACGATCGAGGCGCACTTGAAGGAAGCCTGGCGCGCCCACCGCCCCGGGTCCCCGGACTATGGCGCGTTGCTCGCCGAGGTCCGCCTTCCCGGCGACGCCGCGTTCCTGCGCCGTTATCCGCGCCAGTTGAGCCTCGGGCAGGCGCAGCGGGTGCTGATCGCGCTCGGCGTCGTGCACCGGCCGGCCCTGTTGGTGGCGGACGAACCCACCAGCGCGCTCGACGTGATCACGCAGGCCGAAATCCTCGATCTGTTTGCCCGGCTGAACCGCTCGCTCGGAATGTCGATCCTATTGATTACGCACGACTTGCTGTCGGTCGCCAACCTGGCGCACCGGGCCGTGATCCTGAACGGCGGACGCGTGGTGGAAGAAGGGCCGGTGTCGGAGGTATTCGCCGGGCCGCGCGAGGAATACACCAAGCAACTGATCGGGGCTCTCCCCCGGTATCCCGAGGAAATTCAACCCGGCCTACGCAGTCTTCACGAGCGGCTTGGGGCCGAGGCCCTACAGGCCGGCTCCCAGGATGCCGATATGAGCCAACAGGGGACTGAAGTCCATTCGCGCGACTGAGACAATGAAGGCAGCAAACGGCAACCCGCAACCGATGGGCGCAAGCGCGCGACTCTACGCGTTGAGCGCCGGATTGGCGGGGGTGTCGTTCTACGTCAGCGCGCTGGTTGACTGGACCTGCTCCGCGCCGGCCGCGTTTGGCGCCATGTTGATCGCGGCGGCCCTGTCGGGCCTAGTCAAGGTGCCGATTCCCGGCGTATCGGGGTCGTTCTCGGCGAGCTACATGATCGTGCTGTTCGCGGTCGTCCATTCGAGTCCCGGCGAGGCTCTCTCGGTGGCGGTTGCGGCCATCGGCACGCAGTGCGTGTGGCGTCCGGCGACGCGGATCGGCTGGTATCACGTCTGGTTCAACGCCGGCGCGATTTGCCTGGCAACCGGCGCCTCCCACTTCGCTTTCCATTCGGCCATGCTCCCCGGATGGGCGTCGAGCAACGCGATTCGGCTCCTGTTGGCGTCGGCCTGCTATTTCGCGGTGAACACCGGACTCACCGCCGGCGCGATCGCTCGAGACGAAAGCCGCGCCTGGTTCCCGGTCTGGCGAAGCACCTACGCGTGGTCGTTTCCTTACTACCTGCTGAGCGCGACCATCGTCGCCGTCTTCGAATGGGTTCGCGGATCGTTCGGGCTGGAGGTGGCGCTGCTCGGCGCGCCGGCGATCTACGTGGTGTTTGCCTCCTATCGTCTCCAGGTCGAGAAACTCGAACGCGAACGCCGGAGAGCGGACGAACTGCGCGCCCACGCCGAGGAGGTCTCGGCGCTGCACCTTCGGACGATTCAGGCTCTCGCGCTGGCGATCGAGGCGAAGGACGATACCACGCACGACCATTTGCAGCGGGTCCAGGTCTATGCGATCGAGATCGGCACGGAACTCGGATTGTCGCAAGACGAGTTGAAGGCCCTCGAAGCGGCGTCGTTCCTCCACGACATCGGCAAATTGGCGGTCCCCGACTACATCATTTCGAAGCCGGGCAAGCTCACGCAAGAAGAGTTCGAGAAGATGAAGATCCATCCGGTGGTGGGCGCCGAGATCCTCGAAAGCGTCGCCTTCCCGTATCCGGTGGTTCCCATCGTTCGGGCGCACCACGAAAAATGGGACGGTACTGGCTATCCCTACGGCCTGAAGGGCGAAGAGATTCCGATCGGCGCGAGGATTCTCTCGGCGGTCGACTGTCTGGACGCGCTGGCCTCCCACCGCCAATACCGGCCGGCCATGCCTGTCGAGAAGGCCATGGGCATCGTGCTGTCGGAGTCTGGCAAGTCCTACGATCCCAAGGTCGTCGAGGTCCTCAACCGCCGTTTCGTCGAGCTGGAGGGCAAGGCCAAGGCGGCGATTCCTCACGACGAGTCCGCGGCCAAGCTCTCCAAGGAGATCAAGATCAGCCGCGGCGATGCTCCGGCGGCCGGATTCCAGGAGTCGTCCAAGAAGTCGCAACTGGCGATGGTGCGGCACGAGGCGCCGGTCGTCGAGGAGATGACGGACCAACTCGCCAAGGCGCTGACGCCGGACAAGGTGTTCGAGGCGGTCGAATCCGGGCTCCGCCAACTGATCCCCTTCGATTGCATCGCGTTCTATCTGCGCACCAACGACCTGTTGCTGCCCGCCTACGTCCAGGGACAAGATGCCGCGCTATTCTCGACCCTTCGGATCCCGATGGGGCAGGGCCTGGCGGGTTGGGTGGGCGAGAACAAGAAGGCGCTGTTCAACGGCAATCCGGCGGTGGAGCCGGGTTACCTGAACGACCCGAGCAAGTACACCATGCTGCGGGCGGCCGCCGCGATCCCGTTGCTCCACGACGAGACCACGATCGGCGTGCTCGCGCTCTATTCGGCGGAGAAGGACGGGTTCCACAGCGAGCACATGAGAGTGCTGCAGACCACCGGGCCCCGGGTCGCGGTGGCCCTGTACAACGCTCGGCAATTCGAGGCCGCGCGGCAGACCAGCCAGATCGATGCTGTCACGGGACTGCCGAACTCCGCCGCTCTCTTCCAGACTTTCGACGCCGAAATCGCCCGCGCGCGCCGCGGCAACGAGGTGTTGGCCGTGCTCGCGGCCGACCTCAATCAGTTCCGCCGCATCAACGACCGGTTCGGTCGCGAGACCGGCGACCGCATCCTCCGTCAAACCGGCGCCGTCATCCGCGCCAGTTGCCGCGAATACGACTTGGTCGCCCGCAGCGGTGACGACACCTTTATCCTGGTGCTACCCGGCTGCGCCGCCGATTCGGTCGCCGCCCGCGTCGACGCACTGGCGGCCGGGGTGGCTCAACTGGCGCAATCCGAGTTCGCGGCCGAGGCCGGCCTTCTGTCGCTTGAAGTGGGCCACGCCTGTTACCCTGCGGATGGGACCGACCCGGAAGCACTCCTCGCCGCGGCCGACACACGCCTCCACATCGCCAAGGCGTCCCGCGTAACGGGCGGGATGGCCGGCCTGGCCCGCGCCACGCTCGAACAGGGCGCCTCCTTCCCCGTCCGCCCTGGGACGTGAAACGGGAGCGCCTGCCGCGCTCCATGCTAGAGTACGAATACGGAGTTTCAGGCGTGCCGGTCCTCACTTCGACAGTCCGGGAACAAAAACAGCGCCGGCCGGCGACCAACCTCATCGCGGCGGGCGTCGTGGTGGCATTGCTTTTCTATGGACGCGACTTTCTCGTCACGCTGTTCACCGCCGTCACGATCGGCTTTCTGCTCGAGCCGTTCGTCGATCTGCTGATCCGTTTCCGCCTTCCCCGCACTCTGGCGAGTTTTCTGGTCTGCACGATGGCGCTGCTGATGCTCTATCTCGGGGGGCTGCTCTGCTACACGCAGATTGCCGGCCTCGTCCAGGATCTACCCGCATACGGAAACCGCATCCACGAGATCACCGAGCAGGTTCGCCACCGCTTCGACGACGCCGAACGCGGCGCCTATCAGTTGTTCTCGCCCAAGCGCGCCGCCGCGCTGAAGGCTGCCCAGAGCCCCCAGCCGCCGCCATCCGATCCCTCCCGCCGCCGCCGTTCCGCCGAGCCACCGATGCCGGTTCCCCAGCCGCCGGAGGTTCAGGAAGTGCGAATCCGCGAAGATAGCTCGCTGTTGGCCGGTTACGTCTATGCCCACTGGGAACGGTTGTATCAGATCGCGCTGCTGGCCAGCTTCATCCCGTTCCTGGTTTACTTCATGCTGAGTTGGCGCGACCACATGCGGCGGAGCTACCTTCAGCTATTCCATGGCGAGGGGCGTCACGCGGCCGGACGGAGTTGGCAGGGAATCGCCGACATGGCAAGGGCCTATGTGGTCGGCAACTTCGTGCTAGGTCTGGTCATCACGTTTTTCGGTGGGCTCTTTTTCTGGAGGTTCAACGTTCCCTATTGGCCGCTGGTGTCGATCCTGAGCGGCTTCCTGAGCCTGGTTCCCTATGTCGGATTGCCGCTCGCGATGATTCCCCCTTTCTTCGCCGCGCTGCCGGTCTACGACAAGATGGGAGCCTACGTGATTATCGGCGCCGTGGTGGGGTTCCTCCATCTGGTGGCGATGAATCTGCTCTATCCCAAGCTGGTCGGATCGCGCGTGCATCTGAATCCGCTGGCCGTCACGGTGGCGCTGATGTTCTGGGGCAGCCTCTGGGGCGCGATCGGCCTCGTCTTTGCGATTCCGATCACGGCGGGCGTCAAGTCGGTGGCCGACAATGTGCCCGAACTGCAGCCTTACGGCAAGCTGCTCGGTGACTGACCGCTCGAGACCGTGGCTGGCCGCCGCTGGCGTGCTGGCGGTCTTGGCGGCCGCGGCCGGGTCATGCCTCGGTTGGGCGGCCACCAGAGTCTACGGATCGCTGCGCTGGCTGCCACCGCTCGAGGCGCCGGAGCATGTGGCGCGTGCGGTTGGCGCCCGGTTCCGCGACGCCGGGATCGCCGCCGCCGATGGCGCTCCGCTCCGCGCCTGGGTCCTCGAACGCCCGAACGCCCGCGGGGCCGCCATCGTCCTGCACGGCGCGGGCTCCTCGCGCTACCACTTGCTCGGCCACGGAGCCATGCTCGCCCGGAACGGCTATTCGGTAATCCTCCCGGACAATCGCGGTCACGGCGCCAGTGGCGGCGATTGGTTCAGCTATGGCGTTCGGGAGCGGGACGACGTGTCGCGCTGGCTCGACTGGGCTCTCTCGAACCTCGGCGCCGTGCCTCTGTTCGGGCTCGGCGAGTCCATGGGCGCCTCGATCCTGCTCCAATCGCTCGGTTACGAGCGGCGCTTTTCGGCGATCGTTGCCGAGTCGCCCTTCTCGAGCTTCGCGGCGATCGCGAGTGAGCGCGTTCCCGTCTGGCCTGTCGTTCAGTTCGGGTTCCTCACCGTCCGCTGGCGGCTCGGCGTCGATCTCGCTTCGGCCGATGCGATCGAGCCCGTGCGAGCCACTTCGACGCCGGTGCTGCTCATCCACTCCGCCGCCGATCGCAATGTTTCGCTGCGCCACTCGCGTCTGCTACGGGATGCCAATCCGGCCAAGGTCCGGCTTTGGGAGCCTGAGGCGGTGGAACATACGCAGGCGATGGCCGTGCTGCCGGAGGAGTTCGAACGCCGCGTTACTGGCTGGTTCACCGCGGCAAACGCCGGGGCGGTACGATAAGACGGTAGTGCTGTCCGTTTTTTGTTCCCCAAGCCGCTACACACAAGGCCGCGGCGCCACCCGGTCGTTGGGTGAAGAGATGTCCAAGCTCGGGCTGCCCGGCCCGGTCCTGCTGGTGGCCGGCCGCTCGGCGCGGATGCTGCTCGAGGATACCTGGCGTGGCGCGCTGTCCGGCGCGGGCTATGCCTACGAGATTCACGACTTCGCCGGCGAGTGCTCGCATGCCGAAATCGGGCGCATTGTCGAGCGGGCCCGCGCGGCCGGATCGCGCACCATCGTGGGTTCGGGCGGCGGCAAGGTGCTCGATGCCGCTCGCGCCGCGGCGGCCGATCTGGAGGCGCCGGTGGTCAACTGCCCGACGGTCGCCTCGAGCGACGCCCCGTGCAGCGCGCTGTCGGTGATCTACAGCGAGGAAGGCGTTTTCGAGGAGTACCGCTTCTACCGCAAGAACCCCGAACTGGTGCTCGTCGATACCGCTGCCATCGCGCGCGGGCCGGCGCGGCTGCTGGCGGCCGGAATGGGCGACGCTCTGGCCACCTATTACGAGGCTCGCACCTGCGCCGGGCGCGTGCGCAACATGCGCGGCGGAGCTTCCACGCAAAGCGCGCTCGCACTGGCCGAACTCTGCCATCGAACGCTCCGCGCCGATGGCGTCGAAGCCATGATTGCCGTGCAGCAGAAGACCGTCACGCCGGCGCTCGAGCGAATCGTCGAGGCGAACACGCTCCTGTCGGGCCTGGGATTCGAGTCGTCCGGCTTGGCGGCCGCCCACGCCATCCACAATGGACTCACCGCCGCGCCAGCCACCCATCGTTTCTTCCACGGCGAGAAGGTTGCTTTCGGAGCGCTGGTCCAGTTGGTGCTCGAGGGCGCTCCCCGCGCCGAACTGGACGACGTGCGCCGCTTCTCGACGTCGGTGGGGCTGCCCATCACTCTCGCCGCCATCGGCTGCGACGGCATCGAGCGTGAGCCGCTCCGCCAGATCGCCCTACGGGCCACCGTGCCCGGCGAGACCATCCACAACGAACCTTTCGAGGTGACGCCGGAGATGGTATCGGACGCGATTCTCGCCGCCGACGCCTTGGGCCGCGACTGGATGCGGGCCCATCGCGAGTAGCGCCGCTTACCGGAGCGCCGACAGCACGCGCCCCAGGTTCTGGCGGATCTCGGGCCGTCCGCCCGCCAGATACCGGTTCACGTCGTTCAGCGAAGCGAACAGACCCCGAAACGTCCGCAGTCTCCGAGAAGGGGCCTTCCTGCGCGGATCGAAATCCCGCGCGGCGAACAGATCGGACGCCGCCACCACCGCCACTCCCATCGGGCGGTACTCGTGCGTGCCGGCGCACCACGCCGTGTCGGACTCCAACCAAAGCGCGAATCCCATGGTCCGCCTCTCGTAAAAAGCGAAAGCCGGGCGCGACGGCCCGGCTCTCTTCTATTCGACGTCTCTGCTACGCTTTTTTCTGCTGCGCTTTCGCGCGAGCGCCGCCTTGGTTCGCTTCTTCTCGCCCGGCTTCATATAAAACGAATGCCGTTTGATGTCCTTGATAATGTCTTCCTGCTGCACCTTTCGCTTGAAACGGCGCAACGCGCTATCCAGGGCTTCGCCGTCTTGGACGACTACTTCCGCCAAGAAATCACCTCACTTCCAGATTGAGATCGTACCATGATATCAGTTTCCGGTATAGTCGATCCACATCGGCGAAACCCACACCACTTCGCCGTCCCGCTGCACGCCGCGGACGTAGTAGTAGCTGGTCTTGCCCTTCACCGGAGACGAATCGCGCCAGCGGAAGGAAACGTCGCGTTTGCCGGGCTCCACCGAATACACGTACTGGCCGTTCTTGATCACCTGCACCTTGGCGAACGGCCCGGTTCCCGATAGCTTCACCTGGAACTCCGGCGCCTTCGATGTGGAAAACGCGTCGCCCATGATGTTGGCGCCGGAACGGAACTCGGCCAAAATGTTGTCGGTGGCGCCGTACACGTGGCGCTTCAGGAACCCGTCGAGCACCGCCTCCCGCGTCAATCCCTCCGACAGCACGTTGCAGTAGCTCATGTGGGTCGAGATGTGATCGGAACTGGCTTGGAACGCGAGTTTGTAGCCCATGTCGAGCGCCAGATTGACGAACCCCTTCGGCCGCCAGCCTCCGATCGAGTCGTCGGCCTTGTTGGTGCGCGGAGCGCCGGGCATCTCGTAGTTCTGGCGGTCGCCCTGATAGATCTCCACCACCGGCTCCGATACCGGATCGTTGTCGCGCCAGTCGGTCCCCATGTTGGTGCCGGAAGTGTGCATGGCCACCACGCCGTTGAAGCGCTTCAGATATTTGTAGAGCATGGCGGTGTCGGGAGCCCGGACCACCGGCTCGTCGTTCGTCTTGGGCAGCCTCGGCAGCGGCCGGACGCCGCGCTGGGCCATCACCACGTTCCGGTGCCCCTCGGGATAGGTGACGCTCCGCTCGTAGCTGAACATCGGCACGAATTTGCCCGGTGTGTAGAACACGTCGGTGAGCTTCTGCGTCATCCACCAGGTGTACTCGCGGCCGCCTCCATTGTCGTGATCGCAGCAGCCCACCCAGTCCATATAGGCCGCGTCCAGCATGTACCGCCACTGTTCCAACAGCGATCCGTCGTTGCCACCGTCGCCCGACACCTCGCTATGGCGGTGGAACTCGCCGCGCACCACGTTGTACTTGCCGGCCACGCGCGCCTTCCGCATCGCCGAAACCTGGGAGATCTCGAGCGTCTCGCGCGGGTCCACGGGCGCGCGGACGCCGGCGGAGGAGCCCTTCACCGCCAGTTTGCCGCTTCCCGACGGCAGGCGGAGCCAGTTGGCGTAGATGTCGTTCTGGAACGGATCGCCCTGCAGCGGGTCGAATCCGGCCGCCGCCGCGGCCTTCTTTTTGCCGCCTTTCTCGCCCTTCCTGGCCTCCGGCGTTCCGCCGTCCCGCCGCCCCGCCGCGTAGCCGGGCAACGACCGCCGATGATCGGTGGAGCCCAATATCAATAGTTCGCCGCCCCTCGAGGACGCCAGCGCCGGCCGGTTGTCCAGCAGATTGTCGGTGTGGCTCAAAAACACCGGACCCGTCCACGCCGATCCGTCGTAGGAGACCACGTACTCGCTCCACACCGTGCCGATCTGATTCCAAGACACCGGATGCGGGCTCCGCGCAGCCAGCCAAAGCCGCCCCGATGCGTCCACCGTCAGCCGCGGCGACGTGTTGCGCGGGGCCGCGAAGTTGGCCGTGGCGCGGGCGGCGTCGCGATTTTGCCACGCGGCGGGCCGCGCGTCGAACCAGTCCGCCGAGTCCGACTGACGCGCCGCCGAGTCGGTGCGTTGCGCGGCGATGCCTGGCAAGACGCGGCCGATATCTTCGGCCGGTTCCACCACGCGTCCGTCCGGTTCCCAACCGCGCAGCCGGATCGCACGGCCCTGATAGAGCGCCACGCCGCTCGATTCGTCGGCGCCGAAGTCCTTGCCCCAACGCTCGGCGCCTTCTTCGTAGGCCAGCCACAGCCGGCCTCCCGGCTCATAGGCGATCGACGGATACGCCTCGTACCGCGCGCTGGTGGCTCCGGCCGTTTCCGCGCCCCATTTGCCATTGGCGAAGGTGCGGAGCATGACGTCGTAGTTGCCGTTGCGATACGTCTCGTACGCCACCGTCACGCGGCCCGAACCGTCCGCCGCGATCGACGGATTCCACTCGTTCGCGCTCGACGAACTCACCGCCACGGCCGCGTCGAAACTATCGCCATTTTGGGAAGCCGCGAAGATCGACGCCCTGCCGTCGCGCCAGCCCTGCCACGCGACCCAGACTTTGCCGCTCGAATCGGCGGCCGCCGCCGGGAACACGTCCGACCCCGCCGTGTTCGTCAATCGAACCGCGCCGCCAGCGGCCGCGCCGCTCAACGGGCGCGCCCACAGATCGAAGTTCCCGTTTTCGTTCGACGACCAGAACACCCACGCGCGGCCTTGTCCATCCACGGCCACCGCCGGCCGGTACAGATCGCCTCCGGCGGCCGAGATCGCGACCGGAGCTTCCCACTTGCCTCCGGCATAGCGAGCCGCGAAGATCTGATCGCCCGGAGCCTTGGTGGTCCAGGCGTCGAAGTTGGCGGGCTCGGCGGCGAGCGGCAACCGCAGCGCGTTGTGACCGGCGGCGTGTTTGAACTCCATCCAGGCGAGCCATACGTCGCCGTTCTTGGCGACGGCGGCGGCCGGGTAGTCCTGCTCGTCCAGCGAGGTGGTGACGGCGGACGCGGCGGGGACGCGGTCCACGCTCGCTCGGCCGCCGAGGAAGGCAGCGGTCTTTCCGAAGGGCACGCCGGCGGCGCGAACGGTGAAGGCGCCCTGCGCGGTGTTCACTTCGAGCTCGGCGCTTTCTCCCGCGCCGCTCAACTGCACCACGACGCCGTTGGCCACCGAAGGAGGCGCCCCGGTCCGGTTGGCCGCGCCGAACAAGCGGATGTCGTGGATCGAACATTTCCACGACGAGCCTTCCACCGAGTCCGGCGGTTCGAATCGCCAGGGCCGCACCGATTTCACCGTGGCGCCGCGCGCCGAGACGGAGCCATCCCACGAAACACCGGCTTTGTCGCCGTGTCCCATGACGATGCGGAAGCCGAATTCCTGTGCCGCCAGGATGGCGGGGAGCAGTGAGAGCGCAACGCGGAAGACCATCCGTTCGAATCTAACAGATTCTGTTGCTACTGGCACGCGTCCCATGGAGAATGGAAAGTGCATGCAATTGCGAGTGCTCGCCTTCGTCCTGGCCGGCGGCAAGGGGACCCGGCTTTATCCCCTGACCAAGGAACGCGCCAAGCCGGCCGTTCCGTTCGGCGGCCAATACCGGATCGTCGACTTCGTTCTGTCGAATCTGGTCAACTCCGGCATCTATTCGGTCTACGTTCTGATCCAGTTCAAGAGCCAATCGCTGCTGCAGCACCTGCGCGACGGCTGGGAGTTCACCGGACTTCTCAAGAACCAGTTCATCATCCCCGTGCCCGCCCAGATGAGAACCGGCGATGAAGTCTGGTATCGCGGAACGGCCGACGCCATCCACCAGAACATCAATCTCATCGAACAATCCGACCCTCATCTGGTTTGCATTTTCGGCGCCGATCACGTCTACCGGATGAACATTCGCGACATGATCGAGTTCCACGAGCGCAATCGCGCGGATGTCACGGTGGCCGCGTTGCCCGTCCCGAAGGCGGAGGCCAAGGAGTTCGGCGTCATTGAAGCGGGGACCGACAACTCGATTCTCGGCTTCCACGAGAAGAACCCGAACGCGCCCACCCTGCCGTCCGATCCGCAACGCGTCTACGCGTCGATGGGCAATTACGTGTTCTCCACCCGCGCGCTGTTGAACGAGCTCGAGCGGGACGCCGCCAATCCGAACTCGGCGCGCGATTTCGGCCGCGATATCCTGCCTTCCATGGTGGGCCGGTCGGCGATGTACGCCTACGATTTCCAGACCAACCGCATTCCCGGCGACCCGCCCAACGCGCGAGCCTACTGGCGCGACGTCGGAACCATCGAGGCGTACTACGAAGCCACCATGGACCTGCGCTCGGTGTCGCCCGAACTGAACCTGTTCAACAAGAAGTGGCCTCTCAAGTCGTCGGGCTACGACGATCCGCCAGCCAAATTCACGTTCGACGACGAGGGCCGCCGCGGCCAAGCCATCGACTCGATCGTTTGCGCCGGATCCATCCTATCCGGCGGCATGGCCCGGAATTCGGTGATCGGACGCAACGTTCGCATCCACACCGGCGCGGTGATCGAGGATTCCATCGTTTTCGACAACTGCGACATCGGCCGCCGCGCGCGCCTGCGGCGCGTCATCCTCGACAAAAACGTGCGGATTCCCGAGGGGGCGGTGATCGGCTTCGATCCAGGCTCCGACAAGCGCCTTTATCACGTCACCGAGACGGGTATCGTCGTGATCGAAGGCCGCCGTTCGGCGGTGGAAATCTCGACGATGGAACTGTGACGCCCGGCCGCTGAAAACGAAAAGCGGCGCCCGCCGAAGCGAGCGCCGCTTGAAAACTGGCGGAATGCGAAGCCGGCCTAGTTGGCCATCTCCACGCCACCCTTTTTGCGGATGGTGATGGTGTCGCCTTCGAGCTTGCCGGTGACCTTCACCTTGTGCCCGGCGTGATCTTTGACTTGATCCTGCGAGCCGGCGGCGATCTTGTAGACGTTGCCGTCCACGACGAACACGGCGGCCTTGCCACCCTTCATGCAGCCGGCCACGCACTTCATCGACTTCTCGGAACCATCGGCGTGGGCCTTGCCGCACTTCTCGTCGGAAACGTACCCGGTCCAGGTGGCGCCAAAGCAGGCGGCGCCGATGGCCAGGGAAATGATCAGCTTCTTCATGGTGTAGGACCTCCAGGGGGGAAATTCAAACTAAGCATACCAGAACGTCAAGTCGGTTGCACGAGGCTGCTCATTATTTTTCCGTCACCTGCCGGTGACCGCTGGATTGCGAATTCGCACCTGCATGTACAATGGAAGTCCATGAAGCTGAGTACTCAGGAAGAGTACGGGCTGCGCTGTTTGTTACATTTGGCTCGCGTTCCCGGCGGTCAGTCCCTGACGATCCCGGAGATTAGCAAAGCCGAAGCCCTCTCGGTGCCGAACGTAGCCAAACTCATGCGCCTGTTGCGCATGGGCGGCTTGGTGCAAAGCGCCCGCGGCCAATCCGGTGGCTACACGCTCGCGCGCGATGCCGCGAAGATCCCGGTGTCCGAGGTGCTCGACCTGCTGGGCGGCCAGTTCTTCGGCGACAAGTTCTGCGAACGGCACTCGGGCCGCCAGATGGTCTGCACGCACGCCGTCGATTGCTCGTTGCGTGTCCTTTGGAATACGATACAAGGCGTGCTCCACGAAGTTCTCTGCAAGACCACGCTGCGGGATCTGATCTGCTCGGAGCAGGAGATGACCGATCTTCTGGCTTGCCGCGCCGACGGCGTCCTCGCCATTCTACGGGCCGATCGCGGCGCGCCCCCGGCCTAGCAATGCGCGTCCTGTTGGCGCTGTTCGCTCCGGCGGCGTTGTGGGCGCAGTCCGGCGAGACGCTGCCCGGCACGGCCCGATGGGACTTCCCCTCCGATATCGTGGCCGAACAGTGGGCCGAACTGCGTTCCTACTACGAATCGCGCTGGGCCAAGCCAGGGGCGCCGTTCGACTTGGCGGCCAATCGCGCCGCGATCCGCGAACTCACCGGAGCCGTCGATGAGTTCCGCAAGCCGGAGCCTCGCATCACCGCCGTTGGCGAGGAATCCGGCATCCGCGCGTCGCTGGCCGAATGGCCCGTACTGCGGATCGGCACGATCGGGCCCACGGCCGGATTCTCCGGCGCGCTGGTCCGCATGTACGGCGTGCTGCTCGAGCCAACCGGCGGAGGGCGATCGCCGGCCACGGTGTTTCTCCCGGACGCGGACGAATCCGCCGCCGACGCGGCCGGGCTCGGGCGTGCCGTGGGTTCCGGCGCGGCGCTCGCCCTGGCGCGATCCGGGCGGGTCGTGTTCGTGCCGTTCCTGACGCGGCGCAGGGCCTTCTCGCAGGTCTGGCTCGAGGATCGGGAATGGCTGATGCGGCTGGGATATCAGACCGGCCGGCACATCGTGGGAGCCGAGGCGTCGCTCGCCATCGCGGCGGCGGATTGGCTCCGCTCGCTGGCATCGGTGAACGGCCGGATCGCGGTGGCGGGTATCGGCCAGGGAGCCATGACCGCCGCCATTGCGTCAGCCGTCGATGGCCGTTTCGAACGAACATTCACGTCGGGCTATCCCCAGGCGGCGCCGGAATGGGAGCAGCCGCCCGACCGGCTTTTGTGGAAGCTGCGGTCGCTCGTCGATCCCGCCGGCTTGGCGCGCGCCGCCGGAGCCGAGCCGATTCCCGCGCTGCCGTCCGCTCGTTGGAGCCTCCGCATCGACCCCGAGGAGATCGCGCGCATCGAGAACCAACGCTTCCGCCAGTGGGAGGCTCTGTACCGCAATCTCGCGCTGGAATCCTGGCGCAAGCGGGATGCCGGGCCGAAGCCGGACTACTCGTCGCCGGCCGCGTATTCGCGCTCGATGGCGTCCAAACTCGAAGCCTACCGCGACCTGGTGGGCCGTTTCCCGGAGCCGCAAGGGCCGCTCGACGCGCGGAGCGTCAAGGTTTACGACGAGCCGGGCTTCACCGGCTACCGGCTGCGCGTGCGGACCTACGACAACGTGCACGCCTACGGCATCCTGTGCGTGCCGAAGGGCATGAAGCCGGCCGAGCGCAGGCCGGTGGTCTTCATCTCGCATGGGCTGGCGGGCAGGCCCGAGGATTCCATCGGACTCGATCCGAAGGCGCGCCCCGAATACTCCCAGTTCGGCCTGCGCCTGCTCGAGCGCGGATATATCGTCATGGCGGTGATGATCGCGACTCAGGACAACGTCGAGCGCCAGAAGCTGATCCGGCGCGCGCATCCGGTGGGTCTGACGCCGGCCGGCATGGACGTGCGCAAGTTCGACCGGCTGATCGACTATCTCGAGACGCTTCCGTTCGTGGACAAGAGCCGGATCGCGTTCTACGGCCTCTCCTATGGCGGCTACACCGCGCTGTGGACCGGCCCCGGCGTTCCCCGGTTCCAGGCGGTGATCTGCAGCGGCCACTTCAACGAGTGGACGGCCAAGACGGTGGATCTCACCATGGGCACTGCCTATCCTCATTATGCGAACGTCGCCGACCAGTACAACTTCGGCATGTTGAACCGGTTCGATCACTCCGATCTCGCCGCCCTGATCGCGCCGCGCGCATTCCTGATCGAAATGGGAGACGCCGACGGCGTGATCGTCGAGCCGCGAGCCATCGCCGACCGCGAGATCGATCAGGCCCTCGAACCGTGGCGGTTTCTGGGGATCCCGCGCTCGGGCCGCGTCGCCAGGTTCGATGGGCCGCATCGCATCGACGGCGCGGAAGCGTATCCGTTCCTCGACGAGCACTTGAACTGGACGCCCCGGCGCTGATAGCGTGGTCGCGATGGGCTCGCTGCTTCTCGCGTTGCTCGCGGCCGGCTTCGATCGTGAGGTCGAGCCGCCGCTTCGCCAGCGCCGCGCGGCATGCCACGGCGCGGCGATGCAGTCGGGCGGCGTACGGCTGGACTCGCGGGACTCCGCCCGGCGCGTGGCGGCGAACGAGGACCGCGCGCCGCCTGGGGCATTCCGAAAAGTTCAAAAGCCGGCCCTCTTGCGATGCCTCGGCATCGATCACTCGCGGCTCACGTATCCCTACCAGGGCCGGAACTTCCGGTGGACCGACGTGGCGGGCCGCGTCGTGGAGGACATCAGTGCCTGAATGGAGTAGACGCCGGTTTCTCGCCGCGCCGGCGGCCGCGGCGATGGCGGCGGACAAGCCCGCCACGATCTCGATCACGTTCGATCTCGAGATGTCGCGCAACTTCCCGAAGTGGGAAACCACGCACTGGGATTACGAAAAGGGCAACCTCGACGAAGCGAGCAAGAAGTACGCGTTGGAGGCGGCGCGCCGCGTGAAAGCGGCCGGCGGCACGATGCACTTCTTCTGCGTCGGCCGCGTGCTCGAACAGGAGAACGTGGATTGGCTCCAGGAGATCGCGCGGATGGGCCACGCGATCGGCAACCACACCTACGATCATGTCAACGTCCTGGCCGCCGCGCCGGAAGCCGCGCAGTTCCGCTTCAAACGCGCGCCGTGGCTGACGCGGGGCCAGCCGCTGGACCGTATCCTGGCTGACAATGTCGCCATGTGCACGGAGGCGATGAAGACGCGGCTCGGCTTCGCGCCCGTGGGATTCCGGACGCCGGGTGGATTCGCGGATGGTCTCGCCGGGCGCGCGGATATTCAACGGATGTTGATGAACCAGGGTTTTCGCTGGGTGTCTAGCCAGTACGCTCCCCATCCGCTCGAAGGCGATCCGCGCGGGTATCTGCCGGAGGCGCTGCGCAAGTCGCAACCGTACCGGTATCCGGAAACGGGTCTGCTCGAGATTCCGATGGCGCCGGTGAGCGACATCAACGCCTTTCGAAACGGGCGTTGGCCGTTGCGCCGTTTCATCGATGCAACCCGGGCGGCGGTCGAGTGGACCATCGCCAACGGCGCCGTATTCGACATGCTGGCGCATCCGTCGTGCCTGGGCGTGGTGGACCCGGGGTTCGAGACGTTGGACGCCATACGCGCGATGGTTGCCGGGGCCGGTAGTAAGGCGAGGCTCGCCGATCTAAGGGTTGTCGCCGGGTAGTCGCTCTCCTTGGTTTCGCCGATAGGTAGGTGAGATCCCATGCCGACCAAACGGAAGTTGACGGTGCTGCTCGCCGTCAACATCGCCGTAATCCTCTTTCTCGAATCGTGCCGGGCCATACCCTACGTGCACGCATCCCTGGTCGAGCTGTTGCTGGTGATTCTGGTGCTGGTGATCTCGATGCGGCTGGGACGCGCCGAGGCGGTCAGCGCCTCCATCACGGCCGCGCTCGGATTCGACTACCACTTCGTCGAGCCGATTGGCCACATCGACATCAGGGACACCGAGGGATGGACCGCCGTATTGGGGCTGCTGGCGGCGGCGGTGGTGTCGAGCCACCTCTCGCAGTGCGCGCGGAGAACCGCGAAAGAGGCGCAGGCGAGACAGCGCGAGGCCGAGCGGCTCTTCGAACTGGGCCGGTCGCTGATGTTCGCCGGCCGCATGGATACGCTGGCGCAGACCGCCGCCGAGCAAATGGTGCCGATCTTCGGCTGCGAGGGCGCCACGTTCTTCCTGCTCGACAAGGCCGTGGCGCACAGCGCCGGCTCGATCTCGGTGAACGGGGCCGCCCTGCTAGGATGCGCCGAAAAGCTCGCGCCCTCGCGGGACGGAACCTCCTGGGTGCTCCCGGTCGCCTGCGGGACGGCGCCGTTCGGCAGCATCGCCCTGGCGGGCGTCGAACTCAGCGAAACGGCGATGCGGTCGATCACGGGACTGCTTTCGACCACGGTGGAGCGCCTGGTCATGTCGGAGAGTCTGGCGCGAGCCAACGAGGCGCTGGAGGGCGAGCACAAGGAACTGCTGCAACAAAAGCGGCTGTCGGAGACGCTGCTGCTCAACATTCTGCCGGAGGAGGTGGCGGAGGAACTGCGAACCAACGGCGCCGTGGCGCCCAAGTATTTCGAGGACGTGACCATTATCTTCACCGATTTCGTCGGGTTCACCACCTCCACCGAGAAGCTGGCGGCCGAGGACCTGGTGCGGCTGCTGCACGACTACTTTACGGCGTTCGACCGAATCTGCGCCCGCTACGGCGTCGAGAAGCTGAAGACGATCGGCGACGCCTATTTGTGCATCGCGGGTTTGCCGGTCCGTTCGCCGTCGCATCCGGTGGACGCGGTAATGGCGGCCTTCGAGATGGTGGAAGAAGTCAGAAGCCGGCGGGAACAGGGTATGGCGCCATGGAAAGTGCGCATCGGCATCCACACCGGTCCCGTGGTGGCCGGCGTGGTGGGCATCGACAAGTTCGCGTTCGACATCTGGGGCGACACGGTCAACTTCAGTGCACGAATGGAATCGAGCGGGGCTCCGGACCGTATCAACCTCTCCGAACGCACCTGGGCGCGCGTCAAGGATTTCTTCGCCTGCGACTACCGCGGCAAGATCGCGACCAAGGAGAAGCGCGAGGTAGACATGTTCTTCGCCGAGGGACTGCTTCCGGCGCTGCAGGATGGCTGGGGCGAAGGTCCGCCCGCGCCGTTCGCGCGCCGCTACGAAATCTACTTCCAGAAAGCGCCCCTGGCGTTCCCGGCGTTCCTGCGGGAAAAAGAAGCGATCCTGGTACAATCCCAGGAGTGACGCGGCGAACGTTTCTCGGTGGACTTGCGGCAGGCGCCGCCACGGCGGCTGGCAAACGGCCGAACGTGCTGTTTCTGTCGGTGGACGACATGAACGACTGGGTGGGGCCGCTCGGCGGTTACCCGGGAATTCGAACGCCGGAAATCGACAAACTGGCCCGGCGCGGGGCTTTGTTCTCCAACGCCCACTGCGCGTCGCCGCTGTGCAATCCCTCGCGAACCGCGCTGCTGACGGGCCAGGCGCCATGGCGCACCGGGATCTACGGCAACGAGACGTACTGGAAGCCGAACCTTCCCGGCGCCGTCACGCTGCCGGTCTACTTCCGCCGCAACGGCTACACCGCGGCCGGGGCGGGCAAGGTCTTCCACCATGTCGCCGGATTCAATCCGCCGGACCAGTGGGACGACTTCCAGTTGCAGGAGTTCGACGATCCCTGGTACCGGCGCGACGAGTGGTATCCGTGGAACAAGAAGGTCCCCGCTCCGGCCGGGCACCCGTTCAACGGGCTGAGCAATTTCCAGGGCGAGTTCGATTGGGGTGTCATCCCCGGCCGCGAGGAAAGCGGCCATGGGGACATGCGAGCGGTGGAGTACGGCGAAAGGTTCCTCTCCAAGAGCCACGAGAAGCCGTTCTTTTTGGCGATCGGGCTGTGGCATCCCCACATTCCGATGTTCGCGCCGCAACGCTATTTCGACATGTATCCGCCGGACAAGGTGCGGCTGCCAGAGACCTCGGACGCGGATCTGGACGACATTCCCGCCGTGGGCCAGGAGTTCGCCCGCTTCCGGCGCGCCGAGCACGAACGCATCGTCAAGGAAGGCAAGTGGAAGGACGCGGTGCGCGCGTATCTGGCCGCGATCTCGTTCGCCGACGCCATGGTGGGCCGCGTGGTGAACGCGCTGGCGAAGAGCTCCCACGCCCGCGACACGATCCTAGTTTTCTGGTCCGACAATGGATGGCATCTCGGCGAGAAGAAGCACTGGCACAAGTCGACCTTGTGGCAACGGTCGACGCACGTCCCCATCGTGTTCGCCGGGCCCGGAGTTGGCGCGGCGGGGCTGCCGAGGAAGCAGGCGGTGAGTCTGCTGGACTTGTACCCGACGCTCGTCGAAATGTGCGGTCTGCCCGCTCGCGACGATCTGGACGGGACCAGCTTGACGCCTCTGCTGCGCGATCCTAAACGGAAGTGGAAGCCGGCCGTCTCGACGTACTTTCCCGATAATCACGCGGTGATCGACGAACGGTGGCGCTATATCCGCTACCGGGACGGCGGCGAGGAACTGTACGATCGCGTGGCCGATCCCAACGAGTGGACCAATCGAGCCGGCGACGCGACGCTCGCCGGCGTGAAGACGCGGCTGGCGGCGTATCTGCCGAAGTCGAGCGCCGCTCCCAAGCCCGATCGCGACGATTGGGATTTCGACTTCAAGTCGTACTCGTTCAAGCGGCGGGCGGCGAAATAGCCATGTCGCGCCGCGCGATCTGGCTATTGCTGGCGAGCTTGGCGTGCCGCGCGGACGAGGTGGCGCGCTGGGAAAAGGCGCGCGCGCGTCCGCTGACATCGGTTCCCGGCCGGCACTCGATCCACACCTACGTGAACGCATCGCCAGAGAGCCCCGATGGCAAGCGGGTGCTGTTCTACACGTCGGTCGAGCGCGAGGCCTACCGCGGAGAGGTGCGATTTCTCGACCGGGAATCGGGGCGCGAGACGGTGCTCGCTCGCGGCGTGGAAGTGGAAGACGCGCATCGCGCCGCGTGCCAGCAGTGGATCTCCGGCGGCAAGCGCGCCGTGTTTCACGACTACCGGCGCGGGGAATGGATGGTGGTGGCGGTGGACGCCGGATCGCTCCGGGAGACGATTCTGGCGCGCGGCCGCATGCTCGGCTGGGGCCGGCCAGCGGGAGATCTCGTGCCCGTCTATGGTCCGCACTGGGCGCCGGGCGCGCATCCCGATCTGGAACTGCTGAACGCGGCGACCGGCGAGATCCGCGTCGCGGTGACGGCGGCCGATGTCCGCAAAACCTACCCCGAAATGGTGGCGCGCGAGTTCGGAGAGCGGCCCATTTCGATCTTCTTCCCGATCCTGAGCCCGGACGGTTCGCGCGTATTCTTCAAGCTCGCCACGCCAACGGGCAAGGACTTCCGGAGCAAGGACGCCAGCCACCGCGAGATGCTGGTGGCGTACGATCTGGCCGCGCGACGCTTCCTGTTCGCGCGGGCCAAGTGGGGCCATCCGGCTTGGATGCCCGATTCGCGCACGATCATGAACATGTACAACGTGCTGATCGATTCCGATTTGGGGGCCGAGCGGCTCATCCCAGGGCTGCCGAAGTTTCGCGGCTCGCACCCGTGCCCGAATCCGAAGGGCGGCGTGTGGGCGACCGACAGTCTGCTGGACGCCTTCGGCGGATCGGCCGCCGATTGGGGCGTGGCGGTGGCGGGCGTCACCGGCGGCGGCTACACGTTCCTCCACCGCTTCGACAACACGAAAGGGGCGGCTTCGTGGCGCGTGTCGCACCCGCATCCTTCGTTCAGCCCAGATGGCGAGAGGGTCTACTTCAACGTCAACGAGACCGAGTGGACACAGTTGTTCGTAGCCGATGCCGCGCGGTAGCGGCCCTCACTGCTCGCGGATCCAGCGGTCGATTTCCTGCTCCACCCGTGGCAGCCTGTCTGGATTCTGGATGAGCGACCGCACGCCATCGACTCCGTGGCGGCGGTACAGCGTGTCGGCGGCGATGTAGGCGGCCGCGTAGGCGATCTTGGCGTTGGCGGCGCTCATCCGGGAGAACGTGCCGCCCATCTTGTCGAGCGGCGGCAGCCGGCCCGATCGCGCCATCCTGATCGCGCGGTCGCGATCCTCGAGCGGAATCGTCTCGCCCGACAGCTTCTGCGCCAGACCTTCGTGCATCCACGCAGGCCAATCGCCGGTCTGGGCCAGACACGCATGGACCACCTCGTGCGCGAAGACCTGGCGCGTGCGGTCTCCGGGCGAGCCCTCGAGCAACGGTACGCGGATGCGGCCGTCGTATTGGCCTCCGCTCCACTCGGCGGCGCCAGTCGTCTTGCGATACGCCTCGGCGCTCTGGATCACCGCGGTGATGGTCTCGCCGGTGCGGCAGCCGAGCTGCTCCGACACCCGCAGGTACTCGTGGTCGAGCGCCGCCGAGATCTCGCGCGCCTGGCTCGGCGACACCGTCGCGCCGTCGTAGCGGAAGGTGAAGCGGCCGCCTGCGATCTGCCCGCCGCTGACGTCCGATTTCAGTTCCTTGCCCACCCGGCCGAGCAGGTTTTCGATGCGCGGATCGGGCTTGATCGATTGCGCCTTGGTCCAATACTCGCCGGCAAGGCGGGGCTGATCGGACTGATAGGCCGCCATGCCGGCGAGCGCGAGCAGTTCCGCGTCGTCCGGCGCGCCCGCCAGCAGCTTCTGGAACGCTTCGAGCGCCTGCTTGGGCTGCTTGCTTTCCACCAGCAATTCGGCGGCGGCCTTCTTGGCCGCGTACGGCGCCTGTTTGGAGGATCGCGCGGCCGCCGGAGCCGAGGGAGCCGCCGGAGCCGGGCCGCTTCCGCCGACCGGCGTCGCCTGACGACGCGCGCGGTCGAACTCCTCGATGCCGGTCAGCGCCGAGGCGGGCAGGTAGCCATGCACCGCCGAGCCGCCCCGGTCGACCTCCACCTTGTAGCACATGCCGGTCTCGCCGGCGAGCGCGAACCGAATGTCGACACGATCGCCGCGCCGCACCTCGGCGACCGGCTTTTCCGACGCCCCGCATCCGGCGCGGACCACGGCGGAATCCGGTGAGACCGCATGGGAAGCAAACAGCAGGAACCGCAACAAGACCACGTTCCCATGGTGCGGGCTTGCTCGCCGCGAATCACTCGGGCGATCGCCTTACCAGCCGGTCCGAAGCTTCTCGTACGTCGCCGCGATTTCCTCTGGCATCACCCGGGTTTCCGAAGTCGTGGTCATGAAGTTGGCGTCGCCCGGCCAGCGGGGCAGCAGGTGCAGATGGATATGGCCCGCGACGCCCGCTCCGGCGCACTCGCCGATATTCATACCGATATTCAGCCCAGGCGCCTTGTATGCCGCCGCCAGCAGGGAAGCCGCGCGCCGCGCCATCCGCATCATCTCGGCCGCGGTCTCTTCGGCCGCGTCCTCGAGCCGCGCGACGTGCTCGAACGGCACGATCATCATGTGTCCGCTGGTGTACGGGTACAGGTTCAGGATCGCGAAGTTGCGTTCGCCCCGGTGCAGGATCAGACTCTCTTCGTCCCGTCGCGCCGCGGCCAAGCCGCAGAACACGCACCCATCCACCGGCTCCGCCTTGGTGACGTAACGGTACCGCCACGGGCTCCACAGCCGGTCCATCGGCTAGTCGTCGTCGCCCTCGTCGTCGATATCGGGGCCGGAATCGTGGCCGCCGTTTACCAAGTCCTTCAACTCCTTGCTGGGTTTGAAGTAGGGAATGCGCTTGGCGGGGACATCGACGCGCGCGCCGGTCTTCGGATTGCGGCCAACGCGGGACTGCCGTTGCCGGGTGCGAAAGCTGCCGAATCCCCGGATCTCGATTTTGTCGCCTTTGTGAAGCGCCCGGCACACGCTGTCAAATATGGTCTCCACGATCACCTCGGAATCCTTCCGGGTCATCTCCACCACTCTCGATACTTCCTCGATCAGTTCCGCTTTGGTCATCTCGGTCCGGCTCTCCTGCAAGTCGTAACTATCATCCTAACATGACCTTACCGGTCCTTGGGGCCGCTTCTTCCGTGCATGAACTCTTCGAGAGTGCTGGTGGCCGCCGAAGCCTGCTTGTGGTAGTCGTCCAGGCGGCTGCGTTCCTCGTCGTCGGCGATGGCCTTCACGCTCAGGCCGATCTTCTTTTCCGGCTCCGTCATCTTGACGATCTTGAAGTCCATTTCCTCGCCCGGCGGCAGCAGCGGTTCATCGCGGCCTCGCGAGGCGGCGTTCGGAACCTCGGAGTTGTGGCAGAGTCCCTCGACGCCCGGCGCCAGTTCGACGAACACGCCGAACGAAGCGGCGCGCGTCACGCGTCCGCGAACCACGTCGCCCGGTTTGTGCGACTGGAAGAAGGTCTCCCAGGCGTCTGGTTGCAACTGCTTCACGCCGAGCGACAAGCGGCGGTTGCCCGCGTCGATGCCGAGGATCACGGCCTGGGTGATCTGTCCCTTCTTGACCACCTCCGACGGATGCTTGATGCGCTTGATCCATGTGAGATCGGAGATGTGAACCAGCCCGTCGATGCCTTCCTCGATCTCGATGAACGCGCCGAAATCGGTGAGCTTGCGGACGCGTCCTTCCACAACCGAACCGACGCTGTAGCGCTCGCCGACCGTGGTCCACGGATCGGCCTCGAGCTGCTTGATGCCGAGCGAAACGCGATGTTGATCGGGCTTCACCTCGAGGACGACGCCTTCCACCTGATCGCCGATCCGGCACACCTTTGCCGGATGTTTCATCCGGCGCGACCAAGTCATCTCCGAGATGTGGATCAATCCCTCGACGCCGGGCTCCAACTCGACGAACGCGCCATAGTCGGTCACGCTGACCACGCGGCCGATGACGCGGCTGCCCGGCGCGTAGCGTTCCGGCGCGGTGGACCATGGATCGGGAGTCACCTGCTTCATCCCGAGCGAAATGCGTTCGCGCTCCCGGTCGAACTTGAGCACCTTGACGGTGACTTCGTCGCCCACGTGGAGCACTTCGGAGGGATGGGTGACGCGGCCGTAGGAAATGTCGCTGACGTGGAGCAATCCGTCGAGTCCGCCGAGGTCGACGAAAACGCCGTAGTCGGTCAGGTTCTTCACGACGCCGGTGACGACCGCGCCTTCGGCGAGAACCCCGAGCGTCTGCGACTTGCGCGCGGTGGTTTCTTCCTCGAGCGCCAGTTTCCGCGACACCACGATGTTGCCGCGGCGGCGGTTGACTTTCACCACTTTGACGGCGACGTCCTGGCCGATGAGCGAATCGGCGTTGTGGAATGGGCGCGAGTCCACCTGCGACCCGGGCATGAACGCCGCGATGCCGACGTCGACCAGCAGGCCGCCCTTGGTTCGCGAGAGCACGCGGCCGGACACCAGCAGACCTTGTTGTTGGGCTTCCTCGAGAGTGTCCCAATAGCGGAGCTTGGCCGCCTTCTCGTGGGAGAGCACGACGTAGCCCTCGACGGGCGGCGCCGTGCGGTCCACCATCACGTCGATCGTATCGCCGCGTTTGACCGCGACCGTGCCGTCCGGCGCCGCGAATTGCGACGCGGGCACGAGGCCTTCCGATTTGTAGCCGATGTCGACGATTACGTCCTTCGGCCCAACCGCGAGCACGGTTCCACGAAGCACTTCGCCATCGGACGGCGGCGCGTAGTGCGAATAATCGTCCAGGAGGTGCTCATAGTCCTCCTCCCCTGGAACGCCCGGTATCAACTCGTCCTGGTTGCCCGTCATGCCGAGTTCTCCATCCCGCCTCCGGCGGCTGGGCGCTCCGCCCAGGCGCGCAAAGACACTTCAGCCCTTGAATTGCTACCTCAGCACTATACCGGATTGAGCGGCGCGAGTCAACCGCGCTCGCGCCGCTCCGGATGTCACGCCTCGGCGATGCAGGAGTTGGTCAGCGACCCGAGTCCCTCCACCGTCACCGTCACCTTGTCACCGGGCTTCAGCCATCGGCCGCGCGCCATTCCGACGCCGCTGGGCGTTCCGGTGGATACCACGTCGCCCGGTTCGAGCGTGAACACGCTCGACAGGTGCGCGATCAGCTCGGGGATCTTGAAGATCAACTCCCGCGTGTTGGAATTCTGCAGGACCTCGCCGCCGATGTCGAGCTGGATGTTCAACGCGTGCGGGTCGGCGATCTCGTCCGCGGTCACCAGGTACGGGCCCATCGGGCAGAAGGTGTCGAAGGTCTTGCCCATGACCCACTGAGTGGTGGCGAGCTGGATGTCGCGCGCGCTCACGTCGTTCAGGTTCATGTAGCCGGCGACGTGGTCCTTCCAGTTCTCCTTGGCGATGTTGCGGCCGCCTTTGCCGACTACGAAGGCGAACTCCGCTTCGTAGTCGGGCTTCTCCGAGATCTTCGGGAGCACGATGTCGTCGCCCGGCGCGATGACGGCGGTCGGGAACTTGCAGAAGATGGTCGGGGTGTCCGGGATCTTCATGTTGGTCTCGATGGCGTGGTCGCGGTAGTTGAGACCCACGCACACGATCTTGGGCGGGCGAGGCACGGGGGCCAGGAGCTTGACCGAGGCCAAGTCGTAGGCGGGCGCGGCGATCGCCGCCGCTTGCGCCAGGGCCGCGGGGCCTCCGGCCAGGATCGCGATGACATCGGGGAAGGCGGCGGACAAGCCGACCACCTGGGAATCGTTGATGTAGCCGGGTTCGGCGGGCGAGCCCGGGCGTTGGAATGTGACGAGTTTCATAGGGAAGAGGACCTCCAAAACTCTCTAGTGTATCAGCAGCCGCGCCTACCGCCACAATGGCGTGCCGCACCGGACAGAATGGCCGAGGAAATCCGCGGAACGTTCGTAAACCATTGAATCGCGGTGGGGGAATGGCTGGCTATCGAAATGCACTAGATGGAAGCGCCATGACAAAACTGATCCCGCTGCTCCTTGCTGGCCTGGCTGCTCAAGCTCTCGCGAAGAACCCCAAGCTGGCGCCCGAACTAGACGGGTCCAACAGCGCCGGCAACCGCCGTGTGCTGGTTCGCTACCGCTCCGCGCCGACGGCGGCGCAACACTCCCGGGCGGCCGCCAGGGGAGCGGCGCTCAAGGAGAACCACGACTCGGCTGGAGTTTCGGTGTACGAACTTCCGGCCGCCAATGCCGCTGCGCTGGCCGCCGATCCCGACGTGTTGTATGTCAGCCCGGACCGGCCGGTGCGCGCCGCGCTCGACTACATGCCGGCAACCATCGGGGCCAACATCGCTCTCCAGTACGGATTCGACGGCGACGCGATCGGCGTTGCCGTGATCGATAGCGGCATCGCCGCTTCGAGCGACCTGACCGATGCGCGGGGAAGATCGCGAGTCGTCTATAGCGAGAACTTCCTCCCGCTTTGCTCCAGCCTCCCCGCGACCAGGACCGACACCCAACTTGCCGCCATGTCCGCGGAATCGTTCGCGCCCGTGACAGACTCGCCCGCGTCCTCGGCAAGTGCGGCGGCGCCAGGCGAGGGGTGCGTCACCTAGAACTCCGCCAACGACGAATACGGTCACGGCACGCACGTGGCCGGCATCGTGGGCGGCAATGCCCAGATGTCCACGGGCAACGGGTTTACCTATAAGATCCGGGGCGTTGCTCCGGCGGTGAGTCTGATCAACCTGCGAGCCTTGGATGCGAAGGGCGGCGGAACCGACAGCGCGGTCATCGCCGCCATCAATCGCGCCATCGCGCTGAAGTCGCGATACAACATCCGGGTCATCAACCTGTCTCTCGGACGGCCCGTGTACGAGCGATACGAATTGGATCCGCTCTGCCAGGCGGCTGAAAAGGCGTGGAAGGCGGGCATCGTGGTGGTGGCGGCGGCCGGCAACCGGGGCCGCGACAACTCATTCAAGAACAACGGCTACGGCACGATCGTGTCGCCCGGCAACGATCCCTACGTGATCACGGTCGGCTCCATGCGGACGATGAGCACTTCCAGCCGCGCCGACGATCTGATTGCCTCGTACAGCTCCAAGGGCCCGTCGCCGATCGACCACGTGGTGAAGCCCGATCTCGTCGCGCCGGGCAACGGCATCGACTCGGTGTCGTGCGGCTCCTGCACGATGATGACCCATTATCCCGCCAACAAGACCCCCCTGCAGTCGTACACCTCCTCGCAGACCGGACCGTCGCCCTACTACTACTTCACCATGAGCGGCACCAGCATGGCCACGCCGGTGACCAGCGGTACGATCGCCCTGATGCTGCAGAAGGACGGCACGCTGACGCCCGACCAAGTGAAGGCGAGGCTGATGAAGACCGCCACCAAGTCGTTCCCCACGTCGAGCACCTATGTCGATCCGGTCACCGGCGTCACCTACGTGAGCCAGTACGACATCTTCACGGTCGGCGCGGGATACCTCGACGCCTGGGCCGCCCTCAATAACACGGACCGCGCCAACCGGCCGGCCTTGTCTCCCACCGCCAAGTTCAACTCCCTCACCGGCAAGGTGGAACTGATGTCGGCCAACAACATCGTCTGGGGCGACAACATCCTCTGGGGCACGAATATCGTTTGGGGGTCGCGAGTCATCCTCAACGGCAGCAACATCATCTGGGGCGACTCGGCCCCCTGGGGACAGTCCGGCAACCAGGCGTTTAACATCGTCTGGGGCGACTCCGTTCCTCCAGGCCAGGAGGGAGCGTCGGGCAACGTGGAACTGAGCGGCGACCGCTAACCCTCGCGGTCCGGTTGGTAGGCGGCGTCCAGCTCGATCGGCCAGAGCGGACGCCGCCTTCGCGCGTATGGAAGCAAGGCCGGGTTGTCGGCGGTGGCGCCCGGAGTATCCGCCATGAGGATCTCCGCCGAGATGGGTTCGTACGCCGCGCGCGGGGCGACCACGCCTTTCACGATCAGCGCCCGCTTGCGCTCGGGATGCACGCCCACGCAGTGCAACTGCTCCAGCGAAAACGGGGCCATGCGGCGGCTGGTCAGGACGATGGTGTGGCGCTCCGGCGTTTCCACCACGGCGCTGATGCCCTGGTCGTTGATCCGCCAGCCGCCGTGCCGGACCTGCGTTTCCTCGAACACGCCGTCACCGATCACGCGTACCACGCCACGTAATTGTAGCGGCGGTTCTCCCACTTCGAGCGCGATCGAGCTTCGCACGCCGGCCTCGATGCACTTCAAGACCGCCGCCTCATCATGCAAGACGATGAGTCCGCCGTCGACTCCCTGGCGCAGCATTTCCGCGAGCAGCACCGTCGAGTTCGCCGCGCTGCCGCCTCCCACGTTGTCGCCGATGTCCATGATCGCGACCGGCGTCCTTTCCGCCGCTCCGGCGTGGCGCACGGCGTCCTCGGCTGTCGTCAAACCGCCGCTGAACTCCTCGCGGCGAGCCCATGCCCGGTCCGCCATCCACCGGGCGGCGCGAGACGCCAGCGCCGCGTCGCCGTCCGCCACCGCGACGAACGACGCACCGGCCTCCTCGACATCGGAGTGGAGGAAGCCCATCGCCACGCTCGCGCTCAGGATGCCCGGCCACGAGCGAACCTCGCGCATGTCGTCGTAGAGCGCCTTGGCGGGCATCGCCGCCGTGTTCTGGCGCGAGTTGCGCAGCACCATCGGCGGCATCTCGATGCGCTGGACGGGGCGGATCTCGCCGCGCAGGGTCCGCGCCAACAGCGCCGCTGCCTCGCGCCCGCGCTCCCGCTGGTCGATGTGCGGGTTCGTTTGGTAGCCGATCAAGGCTTGGCAATGCCCGGCCATTTGGCGCGACAGGTTCGCGTGCAGATCGAACGTGACCATGATCGGCAGGTCGCGTCCCGTCATTTCGCGAACGCGGCGCAGCATTTCGCCATCGGCGTCGGGGAACGCCGCCGATACGGTGGCGCCGTGGAGAGCCAGCAGCAATCCGTCGAGCGGGCTCGCCGCGCGGAGTTCGTCCAGCAGTTCGTCCGCGATGCGCTCGTATGCCTCGGCTTCGATGGCGCCGCTCGGCACGGCGTAGGTGGAGTAGAGCGGGACTGCTTCCAGCCCGTCGGCGGCGCAGCCCTCGAGCATCCCGCCCAGTTCGTGCGCGGCGTCTTTCCAACGCTCGACCAGCGCCCCTCCTCGGACCAGGCAAGTCTGCTCGAAGGCCTGGTACGGCGTGGGGACGTTCAGGAAGGTATTCGATTCGTGAAGAAAACCGGCGATTCCGACTCGGTGCACCGATCCATCATAGGCGAAGCCCGGCGGCCCGTGGTGGAAGTAGCATGGTCGCGCATCCAGTACCCCGCCGCCGCGGCTTGCGTCGCGCGGCCAGTGCGCCCCGGCTTCTGGCTGTTTCGTCTTGCGGCGCCGCATTGAGTGGCGACGATGTCTCTCATGGCCTTCCCTTGGAATTGTTCAGCAGCCCGGTGGACAAATATGTATCATAACGTCCTATGTGATGCATACTCGGTGGAGCGTCAACCCGGCAGATCCAGGGGGCGTTGGCGCTTCGGAGGCACATCGCTGGTACCGTAGCGTGGCGAGTGCCAGTCTGCGCTACACTTCGCGACTTCACAGGTTCTATCGGAGGGGCTGGCATCTCGTCAATAGCTGTGATGAGCGTGCTGGCGGTGGAAGCCATCGCCGCAGTCAGAGGTTCAGAAAACGAGCGATACCAGCAGCTCCATTTGGTTCCGCTTCGTCAGTCCGGGTGCCCAACGCGGCGGACGATCCGCCGCCCACCGGGTGTAGCGCACGCTCGGGCCTATCTTAATGCCGCCATACCCGGTTTCCAAACCGCCGCCGGCCGCCCAGCCGAACCGCGAGGGCGTATAGCCGTTTGTATTGCCTGACCACCGAAGCGTGGGCCCGGTTTCGGCAAAAGGACGCCAACGCCCGGCCATCGGCGCGAAGCGGTAGCGCGCGAGTACGGGAACCTGCCAAGTCAAGATCGTGAATTCGAAGCTTCCTCGCTGCCCATCTGGAAAGGTGAAACGCGAACTGGCATGGATCGGCCGATAGAGCCCGTTCACATCAATCGAGAACTTGTCGTGGATTTCGAGTCCTAGTAGGAATCCGCCCAGGTAACCCTGCACTTCGTCGATTGACTCTCCGGAATCGCGCGGTTGTGTCAGGCTTTTGGTAAGCGGCGTGCCGCCGGTGACGCCGAAGCGAATGGGCCGCCCCGCTAAGTGCCAGCGGCCCGGCGTGGTCGCATAGCTGAGTCCGGCCACTAGTTCAATCTGATCCCGCTTGGTGGCGAATCTCGGATAATCGCCGTCGTATTGCCAACGCGTGTAGCGCACCGCCGGAGAGAAGCGGACGCGGCCCCACTGCCACTCTACGCCAGCTCCAAGCGTGCCTCCCAACTGCGACGGCTCCGCTGGCGCCGGATCATGACGTGTGCGAAACGAAGGGCCACCCTCAACGAACGGCCGGACCGCGCCGCGCTGGGACAGGCGATATTTCAGCAGGATCGGATACTGCCACGTTACTACCGTCTTGAGTCTGTCGTTGTCCTTGATCTCGCCGCCGGGGAGGATAAGGCGCCGTTGCAAATCCAACCTGCGTTGGATGGCATCTATCTCCACCGAGAGCCCCCGCCCCATGCGGGCTTCGACGGAGAAGCCGACTTGCGGGCTCCGCACGTCCGAAAAAACATCGAAGGCGGTGAGCCCGCCGGGAAACGCTGGGTCCTCGTACAAACTGCGCGAGATCGGAAAGTCGCGCGTGGCATTGACGCCGCCGATCACACCAAACGAGATTCTCTGGCCGAGCGCCGTCAGTGCAAAAGGGAGCAGTAGCAGCGCGACGCGAACGGTCATCTATTGAATCAGACGTACCGGACACGGCGACGGGTACGGGGGAGTCGACCAACTCATGATCAACGGCACAGGGCTCCGCGATCAGGGGATCGCGGAGCCGAACGGCTTCATGCCTTTCTCCAAAACTGTCTTGGGAAACTGTCCGGTGCCGCACAAAATGAAGGAGCCAAAATCTTTGTACCAGTCTCCGGCAGGCGCAACGGGCCCAGTCTTTACCCATTCTTGGAGAGCGAGCAAATCTGTGACTGAGATGCGGCGCTCGTCAACTCGCTGGAGAAGATGCTGCCAGACGGGCCGTGGCAGGTTAGCGAATTGAATCTTCGGCAATCGAATCCTTCCCGAAGATCGCACGAATCAGGTCCTTGCCTGCCTCATTCTTGCGGGCCGGATCGTTTTCGGCGAGGAAGCGTTTGTAGGAGGACTTCAGTTGTTCCTTCGCTTCCACTTCGGCGCGGACGCCGCGCTCAGCGAGCGCGACCAGTGCCCGGCTCATCGTGACGTGCTGTTCCTTGGCCGTACGGCGAACTTCCGGGACAAGCGTCGCCGGGATCGTAACGCTTTGCCTGACAGATCTCGCTGATGCCGTCTTTCGGGTTGCCATGCTTCAACTTTAACAGACTGCACCAGTGTGGTGCAGATAGGTCACGATCAACGGCGTAGTCATCCGCGAACTGGAACAAATCCGGTTTAGGTACCAGCGGCTTGGGCGGAGCCCAGCCCAGGTCCTGCGTAGCACAAACGAGCGGTTGTGCAACGATCTCGCAGCCCAACGGTTTGCTGGGGTTCGAGCGTTGCGAAACTGTGTTGCGAAACTCTCAGCAATGGCGACACGTTTGCGCAACGAGCAGCTTCCCGCCGTCTGTCAGGCCCGCAATTGAAAAGGACAGTTCGACGGTCTGCTCCGATCCGTCCTAGAGCTTACTAGCGTAATCTCTCTTGGCTAGAAGACGATCTTGACCGCCAACTGAAGGATCCTGGGATCTCCGGTTGAAGTGGTGAAGAGATACGCCGTATTGGGGCGGAACTGGAAGTTCGTCAGGTTCGCGTTGTAGTGGACTCCGTTCCGTCCGGTGACGTTGGCGCGATTGAACAGATTGAAGGCCTCGCCAATGAGACGGATCTTGACGCGTCCTTCCGGCAACACCGCGACATCCTTCGAGATCCGGAGATCGAAGGTGGCGAACTTCGGAAGGCGAAGCCCGTTGCGGGCCGCGAACGGCACACGCTCGTTGTTGATGTTGCCGTCGTTGTTCACGTCCAGGTTCACGCGTTCGGAGAACACGCGCCCGCTTTGCGCCTGCATGATCGCCGAAAGCTGCCAGCCGCCCAGCACATGGCGGGCTGCCATGTTGCCGGCGCGATCGAAGTAGCCGATGTCCCACACGCCGGAGAACACGAAGCGGTGGCGGATGTCGGAGTCGCCGAGCCCCTTGTCGAGCGCCGGATTCAACGTGTCCCACACGATCTTGGAGTCGTCGCCGGCGTTATTCGGCAGCACGGCGGTGGCTTCCGGCGCCGAATCGATCACCTTGGACACCGTGTAGCTCGTCTGGATCTGGAAGCTCTTGGCGTAGCGCTTGGTCACTTGAACGAAGAACGCATTGTAGGTGGACGCGGCCTGGCTGTCGACGAGCGTCACCCGGTTGAATGCGCTCAACGGGCGCGGGGCAGTGCGGCGGAAATAGGCGAACGGTTGCGGGCTGTCGCAGGCGGTGGCATTCGCGGTGGCGCAGAGCGTTCCCGTGAGCTGCTGCATCGGGGCGAGGTTGACGTCGCGGGAACGCGTCAACTGATCGCCGTGAACGCCGAGGTATCCGGCCGTCACCGCCGCTCCGGCGACGTTGCCCTCGACGCTGAAGCTGTACTGTTGCGTGCGCGCGAGCTGGTACTTGTCCTGCACCGCGAACACGTTCACCGGAAGCCGGCCGGCCGCCGGGATCGATGTGAGCACGTTCGGGTACGAGACGGGAATGGCGGCGCCGGTGAAGCTGTAGTTCTGCACCGCGAGGCCATTGTTGGAATGGACGGTGCCGAGCAGGATGGAAGGCGTTCGGCCGTAGAACAGACCCCATCCGCCGCGCAGGACCAGACGTTGCGAGTCCTTGAACACGCGGTAGGCGGCGCCGAACCGGGGACCGATGTTGTTCTTGTCAAGATCGAGCCGGTCGGTCAGGTAGCCGGCCGCGATCAGTTGCTGGTTCGGATTCCGCACGGGCGGCTTCGCCGTCGAGTTGATGTCGTAGCGCACGCCGTAGTTGAGGGTCAACTGACCGGTGGCGCGGAACTGATCCTGGAAGAAGAACGCCGTCTCGTTGATGTTCGGGCGGGTGGTGGCTCCATCGGTGCCCGGACCTGCGAGCGCTTGGGCGAACGCCGTGGGGCGCCGGTCGGCGAAGTCCTGCAAGCTGGTGAACGTGTACACGCCGGAGAACTGTCCGGGGAAGAAGTTGACGATGCGCTCGAAGTTGAAGTCGCCGCCGAACTTCAGAGTGTGGCGGGACAGGACGTGCGTCATGGTCGAGATCACCTGATTGCGCTTGCTGTTGGTGTAGCGTGGGCTGAAGTTGTTGCGGCCGAACGTGACGATGTTCTGGCCACCTTGCTGCACGGTGGTTTCGGGAGCGCTCGAGTTCGCCAAGCCCGGCTCGTCGTCCCGCATATAGTTGTAGCGGACTTCCCAGACACGGTTGGCGCCGAGGATGTTCGTGTAGGCGACGGCGACGCTATCGGTGATCACCTTCGAGTCGCCGGTGGCTTCCGGCGAGCGCGACGAACTGGCGTTCTCGAAGTTCCGGCCGGTGAAGCGGTTGGCGTTCCACCGGAAACTGAACGTGTGGTTGCTCGCCGCGTTCCAATCTCCCTTGAGCAGGTAGACGTCGTTGTCGAGTCCGCGGTTGTAGTTCTTGTAATAGGTGGAGGTCAGCGACTGGAACGCGGTCTGCGCGGCCGGCGAGAGCGTGGAAAGCGTGGAGACGACGCCAGGCGGCGCGGTCATCACGATCGGTTCGGAGTTGCGCTGACCGTCGTAGTTGAAGAAGTAGAACAGCTTGTTCTTCACGACCGGACCGCCCACATTGGCCCCGAACTGGCGGAACTTGTACGGCGCGCGGGCGCGGCCGGCCCCCTTGTTGAACGCGTTGTTGGCGTTGAGATTGGTGTCTCGATAGTAGAAGAAGGCCGTGCCGTGGATGTCGTTCGTGCCCGATTTGGTGATCACGTTCACCACGCCTCCGCCCGCCCGTCCGATCTCGGCCGAGAATCCGTTCGTGTTGACCTGGAACTCCTGAACGGCGTCCTGGCTCACCGCGTAGGGGTTGCGAACCCCCTGGCGTCCGCCGGACTGGCCGAAGAAGAGATTGTTCGAATCCACGCCATCGATCAGGAAGCTGTTCACCGTTCCCCGCTGGCCGCCGAACGACAGGTCGCCGCCGCGCGGATCGCGCACCACGCCTGGCGAGAGAGTGGTGAAGTCGAGGTAGTTGCGTCCGTTGATGGGCAGGTCGCGGACCAGCTTTTCGTCGACGACGGTGGACGTTTGGGAGCGTGTGCTTTCGACGACGGGCGCGCCACCCTCAACGGTGACGCTTTCGGTCGCGGCGCCGACCTCCAGCCTTACGTCGAGATTGGCCACCGCGCCGACATTCAGCCGAATGGCCTTGAATTGAGCCGGCTTGAATCCGGAGGAAGAGATCTCGACATCGTAGGCGCCCGCCGGGAGGCGTACCAGCGAGAAGAGCCCTGCGTCGGTGGTCCGCGTCTCGCGCACGAGTCCGGTGGCGGCGGCCGAGGCGCGAACTTTGGCGTTGGCGACGGCCGCTCCGGATGGATCGGTGACGGCGCCGGTCAGGCTGGCGCCGCCGGCTTCCGATTGCGCGGCCGCGATGGCACACGAAAAAATGGCGAGCAGGAGTACCCTGAGATTCATCTCGTTATTCTACCTGTTGGACCATGAACCCTTCGTTTCGCGGGCGTGAACGTTTCTCGAGTTCCCACGTGGCGCATCTCCCGGCCGGCCTCGCCCGTGAATGGCTAAAATAGGAGTTCATGTCTCAAGCTCAATCCGACATCGGCTTGATCGGGCTCGCCGTCATGGGCCAGAATCTAGCCCTCAACATCGCGGACCACGGGTTCCGCATCTCCGTCTACAACAGGACCACGGAGACCATGGAGAAGTTCGTGGCGGAGAACCCGGCCACTCCCGGCGGTCTGACAGGCTGCCGCACCATCGAGGAGTTCGTCGCTTCGTTGAAGCGGCCTCGCAAATTCATCATCCTCGTCAAGGCCGGCGCGCCCACCGACGCGGTGATCGATGGCATAACGCCGCTGCTCGAGGCGGGCGACATCGTTGTCGACGGCGGCAACGCCAACTGGAACGACACCATCCGCCGGGAGAAAGCTCTTCGCGCGAAAGGCCTCCGGTTCGTCGGTTCGGGCGTTTCCGGCGGCGAGGAGGGCTACTCCTTTGGCGAAGTAGTCCTGGCCGAGGTCGGGGGACGCGACTGAAGTCGCGTGTCCGGTTGTTAGGAGTTG